>PFAT01000016.1:984-11672 GCA_002773575.1 Candidatus Falkowbacteria bacterium CG10_big_fil_rev_8_21_14_0_10_44_15 | reverse complement strand
GTAACTTCGCCCGCCTCATTAATAACTTTTATTTCTTGGGGGGCGGCTAAAGATAATTTTAGTTTCTCGCCCGCCGGCGGCTTGGCGGCATATTGGCCTTTAATGCTTAGCTGCTGCTGGGTATCGGGCAAGCTGGCGATTGTCCAGACGCCGCTTTTATCGCTGCCGCTAAGGGAAAAATCATCGCCGGCGTTAAAAATTACTTTAAAATCATTCAGGTAGCTTTCTTTTAGTTTGGCGTATTTAACCGTTATGGCCGCTTCTTCCTTGACGTTAAAAAACGACGGCGCTTCTATGTTAATGTTTAAACCGACGGAATTGACGGTGGTGGTTAGGCCCGAGTCAGCGCCAAAAGTAGAGGAGAAATTTTCCGGCCGGTAAGTAATGGCCGCCGGAAATATCGCCTGCGTATCCGCCGCCGCCAGCAGGCGCCCTTTAAACTCAATGCGGCCGCTGCGTTTCGTGTCAATTTGCTCTAATTTCCAAATATGGTTGCCGGCTATCGGCGCGGGCACGGCGTCGACAAACACGAAACTGGAGGGATAATTCACGTAGATTTCCACGTCCTTTAAGTTAAACGGGCTTAAATTTTTGTATTGGACGTCATACACCAACTCCTGGCCGACGGTCGCCGTTTCCGGCCCGCTGATGTTGAATTCAATGTCTTTAGTATTCAGCCTGCTGCCCTCGTTAAAAATTAAAAATGACGTCCAGGAGATGCCGGCTAACACCAGCAGCAACAGCAAAAAAGTCCAGGTTATCTTGCGCCAAGGATTAGCGTCGCGGCGCGATATTGTGTCCATACTATTTTCTTTAATGTAATTACCGTCGTTATTTTTGCTGGCGGGAATAAGCACCGCTCCCTCCTCTTGATAAATTTCCTTTAAGCTCTCGCCGATATCGCCCTGCCGCTCCCGTTCTTTGAGCAAGACGGAGAAATCTTTGTCTAAATCGTTTTTTTTAACCTCCTGGGACATATTAATTATTATTTTTTCAACCATTCTTCTTCCTGCCTGACCAACAACTCTTTTGCTTGCAACGGTTCCGCCATAATTTCTTTCACTATTTTTTCCATCCGCATTCCTTGCGATCCTTTGACTAAAATCAGGTCGCCGACGTTTAGCCGGCTTTGCACAAATTTCCCGGCGTCGGCTGCTTGCGGAAAGTGAAAGATATCGTCCGGCGCCATGCCGGCGCTCGCCGCCCCGCGGTCAATATCGCGCGCCCGCTCGCCGACGGTAATTAAAATATCAACGGCTAATTCCGCTATTTTCCTGCCTACCGCCTGATGCGACTCAACGCTGACAAAACCAAGTTCAAGCATGTCTCCGAGTACCGCCCAGCGCCGTCCGTCCGCCGGCAAGGGAATTTTACTCAAAACGTCCAAAGCCGCCAGCGTCGCCTCCGGCGAAGAATTATAAGTATCGTCAATGACGATGCTTTTTTTTACGCCCTTGATTAAATTCATCCGGCCGGCGGGACAAATAAATTCGCGCAGCCTCGCGGCGATGGCTACTAAATCTAAGCCGTAAATTATGCCGACGCCAATGGCCGCCAGCGCCGCATAAACTTGGCCGACTCCTAAACTGCGCGGCAACAGTATCGGCACCGTCGCGCCCCGATAGCTGACTTTAAAACTAACTCCTTGCAAATTATTAATGTCGCTTTCGCCGCCAGCGTAACTGAACTTAACGTAATCAGCCACGATATCCGCCGCCTGGTCAAAGCCATAAGTAATTACGGACGCGTCCGTATTTTTAATATACTTGCGCACGCGTTTGTCGTCAATATTCAGAATGGCCCAACTTTGCCTGTCTAAGCCGCTGATTAATTTTCCCTTCTCGGCGGCAATGTCTTCAATGCTCCCAAAAAATTCCAGATGCGCCGGACCGACCGCAGTCATAATGCCAATATATGGTTTCACTATCTTTAACAAATAATTCATATCGCCCGGCCGGTCAACGCCAAGCTCAATTATTAAAATTTGCGGATAATTTTTGTCCGGCAGTAAAATAAGCCAAAGCGCCCGCCAAAATATCGCGCCCCAGCCGAAAATATTTCTGCCGGCTGACGCCGCTCCGATAACAGTCAGCGGCACGCCCAGCTCATTGTTATAATTTTTAGCGCTCCGCCGCGCGTTATATTTTCCCGCCAGCACGGCGTAAACGGCTTCTTTGGCGCTGGATTTGCCCACGCTGCCGGTAATGCCGATAATTTTTGGCCGGTATTTCCAAAGGATTAACTTAGCGAAAATTTTTAGTTTTAGTTGAAGTAGTTGCTTCATTGTTTTAAATCGCACATTTATCAAATAATTCACTTGAGCGTAATGATTATACTACTTTCTGTGCCCCAGTTACCGCTTATTATAGCCGCGGCTCTCACCTCCAAACTACCGACTTGAAATTGAGAATATTTAGCATTATCAGTGTGAATCGCCCATTCACCATTAGGAGATAAATAATCATCGCGTTCATTATCATAAATCAAGATATTATTTTGATACATGCGGAAACGGTAGGCATCAGCACCGCTGACTGCTTGCACTTTAAAGCCGTAGCTACCTCCGATAGCTAATTCTTGGCCGTTTTGTGGGTAAATAAAGGTTGGCGCAGAAACTACGGATGTAGGAGCTGTTAGTGGCAGGGAGCCAACGGAAGTAGAGTTGGTAGAGCCGGAAGTGTTAGTTTGGTAGGTACTGCCAAAAAAAGTATTCTGTAAAAGACTATTCAAACGGTTAACACTGGGAGTATTAAATACTAAACTACTAGCGATAGATAAATCTATACCATACATAATGCTATTTTGTGATGGCCGAGATAAATAATTAGACCCGCCGCAACCGGGGATACATTGCGCCCCGCTACCAAATTTGTTGGTACATTCAGACGGCAAAGCGCAATTAGCAATGCTATCTCTATTATTTTCATATCCGGTTTCAGCTAAGGTTTTAGTGCCGCTGACCTCATCCGCCAAAAAGCCAAAAGCATGGCCAAATTCATGCGTGCAAACACCCCAGTGTTCGTTGGTGATACGAGCTGGAGAAGCACTAACGCCAATTGCTATTAAAGGAATGTTGCCAGAGGCAAATGGATCCGGGCCGTTAGCCGTTGTCCAACCAAAAAAACTATCGTTTTTAAAAAAGATAACCATATTAGTATTAGGGCAAACGGCCAAAGCGCGATTTTTAATAGCAGCATAGTTGCAACCAGTACCATTACTTTGGCAACCAAAAGTTTGATTGTTGTTTAAGCTATTAACATATTGAATGGTAAATTTTCCACTATTTGATTGAAATGGCTCGCGGGAAAAAATACCTAAATTGGGTACGGCCGTATTTTTACTGATAGCGGGGAAAGCGTTAAGAGGGTTTAAACTGCCTATTTGGCCCGCGCATAAAGGGATGAAACTGTTCCGGACGGTAGTCGTATCGGCGAAACCATCGCCCATAAAAGTAATAACATAAGGGTGAGGGGCGGAACCACTAACTAAGGTATCACAGGCAGGAGAGTCGGCGGCGGCGGAAGCGACGACGGCTGACGAAGGATCGCTAAAAATATCACTTTTATTGTCATTAAAAATATTATTTCGGACGATGATGTTGCTGTTTTCGTTAAAAACGCTAATCCAAGCGGGGACAAAAGGTATTTGTCTGCTGTCGTTAATAATATTAATTCCTAAGCCAAAATTACCGCCGGTCTTTACTAATTCTCTGCCTGTTTGTCGGATGGTATTGCCGGTAACTTCATAATTTTTGCCCATATGAATTTCTACGCCGGCATTAGAATTACCGATTAAAATATTGTCATTTATTTTTAAACCATCGCCGTAAGTTGCCCAAAAACCATACTTGGAATAACTCGCCGTATTGTTCGTCAAAACATTATTCCTAGAAAAGACTACCTCAAAAGCGTTGGCTTCGGAGTAGGTGGCGATATTGTTAGTAATTAAATTGTTATCGCTGGTGGGATAAGAAGTATTACCGTCGTCAGCGCTTAAAAATAAACCGTCTGGGCTGTAGCTGAAGTTATTGCCGGTAATATTATTATTGCTGGAGCCGTGCATCATCATTAAAGCGGCGTTATCTGTCCCGTCCCATTGGCGCCACTCCGATGGATAGCGGGTATAAGATAAATTATTACTGGCAACGGTATTAAAGGCGGACGCGCGCATAAATATGCCGAAGCCGAAATTATGGTCTAGTTGACTGTTTTCTATTCTAGAGGATGAAACGTTATATAATTCTAACCCCGAAAAATTATTGCTAGCGGTAACATTACTAACTGTAATGCCACTAGAGTTTTGGATTATAATTCCTCCGCCTCCTTGCCGCCTTTGCGTCTTGTTTATTTTGCCGGGGAAAGTTAGATAAGGAGACTTGGCAATTTTGCCGATAAAACCATCGTAATAATAAATTGGCTTGCCGGCTAAATTAACCCTGGAAGTGTCAATCGCTTCTTTTGGCAGCATAATAAACTGCCTGTCTAAAACGCCATTTAAATTATCATTAACGACATAAGAATTAAAGGGGGCGAATGGTTGCCGATAGGATGAATCAGTTTTAATGGGATAATTTGCGCCGGCGGTATAAATATACTCCCCTACTCCGCCGGTAGTAGAATATACGTCTAATACCGTAAGGGTGGCGTTATTATTAAAGGAGCTGTTTTCTATTTTTAAACCATTAGCGTTATTGGCAAAAAGTCCAAAATAAAAACCGGACACGGCGCAATTGCGGACAATAACGTTGCTGTGGCCGCTGACTAAAATGCCAACGCCGTGGTTGCCTCTGCCAGTAACATTTCTCGCGCCTAAACGCGCTAAACAATTAATAATTTCACCGTCGCTAACAGCCACTAAAGCCCCTGAGTTTAAATTTTCCGGTTCTTGGGTAATGTTTAGAGTTACGGACAGCGGAGTAGAAGTACTTACTCTAACGGATGGCATAGGATTATTGGGTAGGGGGGATGAGGTGCTCGTAGCCGTTGTTATTAGCGTAGGTGTTAGTGATGGAGTAAAAATGGGGGTATTAGTAGCTGTAGGATTATTAACGGATGATAGAGGTGATATAGGCGGTATAGCAGCAGGTACTCTTGAAGATGTTAGTGGTGTAAGATTAGTGGATTCCGCTACTAGAGGTTGAGAAATTATATTAGCCAGGTCATTCATTGGGCCTTGATTAATATTATCAACTACTGAACTACTTATATTGTCGGAACGATTGCCGCTTTGCGCTAAAGAAGTGAGTGTGAATGTTCTTACTGGAATAATGTTTAAGTTATTGTTGGTAATGCCCAAACCGGTGTTCTTCATCACGGCAAAGGCATTGTTAGGCCGCCCTAAAAAATAGCGTTGGCCGTTGTCCGGATTAACATACCATGCCTCGCCATGCGCCTCTACTTGCAGAAATATTTTTCCTAAATGTTTATTGGCAAAAGCGCGGTTAAGGGACAGCGCCTTATTGTTCAGAGGCGAATAATTGTTTAAAATTTCTTCTTTGTCGCTAAAGCCGTCGCCGTCGGTATCGGCTTGTTGGGGGTTAGTGCCAAAGGCAGATTCAATGACATCCGATAAGCCGTCACTATCGGCATCTACGCCCCCGAAGTTTTCCTCTGATACGGGAATTTTTTCTAAATCGCTGTTTTTAATGCCAATGCCTAAGGCGCGCATTAAATTATACGCGTCTTCCGGTCTGCCTAAAAAATAACGTCTGCTGTCTTGAGGATTGATGTACCAAGCTTCACCTCTGCTTTGCACTTGCAAAACAATCTTACCTTTTAATCTGGCCGCTAAATTAGACCCATTGACCGCAGCCGCGGCGGCAAAAACAATTAAAGGCGCGATTAGAACGACAATCACTGTCAACCAGGTCAATTTAATAAAAATTTTAAGTTTTAATTGCAGTAATTGCTTCATATTCAATTTGTCATTCACGCGAAAGCGGGAATATAATATTTAACAAAAAATTGGTTGTTTACTTCCCTGCAATGTAAATCGTAGTGTGAAATTATTACTTATTTTTTATTTAATGCTTCCGTACGTCCAAATAATAAAATCCAACATTTTTGTATCGCTTATTTCGTTTATGTCTTTTATGTCTGCAAAAAAATCCTGTGCTTCTTTAATTAAATCAGCAATTTCTTTGCCCGATAAAAGACAATTAAATTTATCAACTAGCTCGTTATAAATACTTTGTCTGAAAATTATTCTGTCAGATAAATTATTTTTGGTATCATTGGGAATTTGCGCTAATTGAAAAAAATTTGCAATATGTTTGTCGTATATGGGTAGTTTATTATTTATAGTATGTAATGCTTTCGTGGCAAAAGCTAGTTGCATACTATTATTGCTTGTACGAGTAGGAATTCCATCCAATTTAATCAAAAAATCGCTTAACTTATCTTGAGAATTAAATTTTCTTGTGTTTAATAATTTAAAATATTTTTTAAAATATTTATCTGTTAACCCGGTAGCATTCATTACATAAAAAGTTTTGTATGTTTTTTGAAATTCGAGATTGTTCTCAAGATCAACGGAAGAGTTATATTGTTTTTTTATAGAAATATACCGGCCTAAATCATTTTGTCTTCTTTTTAAATCAATTGCTATCATATTAAAGTTATCTTTTAATTTGTTTATCATATAATTTTACCAACAAACCTCCACATCTTCCCCAATTATTCCTTGCAAATATTCTTCAACCTCTGATATCCCGCCAATTTGATCAATAAGCCCGTTTTCAAGCGCCATTTCACCGAGTATGGTTGAACCGTCTGCTAATTTTTTCACCTTTTCAATATCCAAATTTCTGTTTTCCGCCACCATCTTTACAAAATTTTGGTGTAAAATATTTACATCGCGCATTAAGAGTTCTTTTTCTTCTGGAGTTAATAGTTTGTTTGGATCCCCAATGTCTTTGAATTTCCCTGAACTTAGCGGAATATAAGTTAAACCATCTTTTTGATTCTGCTGGACATAATCCAAATAGGACATTGTTACTGCGATACTGCCGACATCAGAATTTTTTGAAGCAAAAATTTTATCCGCTCCGCTAGCCGCCAAATAAGCAGCTGATGCGCCACCCTCTCTAATCAACGCTAGGTTTGGCTTATTTGCATTTTTTAAAGCGATAGCAACTTCCTCGCCTGCTACCGGATAACCGCCATAAGAATCTACCTCTAAAATAAGAGCTTTTATATTCTCGTCTTTTTCCGCTCCTCTAATTGCGTAAACAATATCTTCAGATGCAGTTTGATCTTCTAAAAGATTACCTTCTCCATCAATGCTTGAATAAGGAATATAAGTTGTTATTTCGCCATGCAGTTCAATGCCAAGGACATTGCAATCATCTTTTTTATCTTCGGGCATAAAATAATTATCGTCTAAATGCGCAATGACCATATCGCTGATATTGGCGGAGATTTCTTCGTTTTCTTCTTCGTCAGAAACAAAATCACTTGTGATTAAATCAATAGTTAATAAAACTATAAAAACAGCCGCCATTGCTAAAATAAATATTTTTAAAAATCCCTTAATTTTTCCCCAGTTATAATTTTTTGGATTAAGTTTAGAAGAATTAATCTTAAACTTAAAAATAGGGCTGATTAAGATTTTTTTTGATTTTTTAATTTTCATTTGCTTTAGGATATTTTATCTCTCTTTTGCCACCTGATAATAGTTTAGCACAAAACTCGCAACTTCGCCGAAAAGAGGAGTAGCGGTAGATTCGGCGTATTTCGCGTCTTTGGGGTCTTCCAAATAAGCAACCATTACGAACAGCGGATCGTCAGCGGGCGCAAATCCGACTAGCGTATGGTTCGTGCGCCCGCTATAGCCGCGGCCGGTGCGGGAAGCTATTTGCGCCGTTCCCGTTTTAGCCGCGACGTAATAGCCCGGGACGCCAGCGCGTTTAGCATGCCCTTGCTCGACGACGTTAACCATCATCCCCGCTACTAGGATAGCGGATCGCGGCGAAATAACGCGGCGAATTTCCCGTACCGGCGTTTTTAAGTGTTCGCCGTCGGCTTTAATGATTTCGGCAATGATGTAAGGTTGCATCAGTATCCCCCCGTTGGCAATAACGCTGAAAGCCGCCGCTAACTGCAGCGGGGTAACGGTTATGCTTTGGCCAAAAGAAGACACGGCTAAATTTAAATTATCGCCGTGCATTTTATCGCGTAAAGAGTTGATGTTGCCGGCTGATTCGGTCATTAAAGTAATGCCGGTTTTTTTCCCCAAGCCGTAATCCTCAACGTATTTTAAAAAGTTGTTGATGCCTACTTTGCGCGCCACGTAAATCGCGCCGGTGTTGATGGAATTGGTCAGCACTTGCGTCATCGTTGCCTCGCCGTAAACTTTATCTTCGGCGTTCTTGATGGTTTCGGTGGCGATGGTTACGGAACCGGTATCGGTAAATTTGCTGTCCGGTTCTACCAGCTCTAAATCAACGCCCATTGACATCGTGAGCGGTTTAAAAACTGACCCCGGCTCGTATGCCTGCCAAATGCCGACATTATTAAAATAATTAATGTCTTTTGTTTTGCCGTATTCGTTAGGGTCAAAATCCGGCCAGGCGCAGATGGCGATGACGGCGCCGGTTTTAGGGTTCATTATTATCAACGCCCCGCTGTCAGCGCCGTGCCGCAAGGCGGCTTCGTTCAGTTTGCGGCAAGCGACGTTTTGGACGGTTTTATCAATAGTCAAAATTAAATCCGCTCCGTTAACGGCCGGGCTAACCTGCCGGTCGGCCGCGATGATTATTTGGCCGGCGGCATCGCGCTCCGCCACCACCTTCCCGACGGTGCCCGCCAACTCCCGGTTAAAAAAACCTTCTAAGCCGTAAGATCCTTCCGTGATAGTATTTTCGTTGTTGTCAATGACGTAACCTAACATATGGCTGGCGATGTTTTTCTCCGGATAATAACGCCAGTCGCTTAACCAATAATCAACGCCGCCGATGTTCAAAGATAAAATTTCCGCCAACTTGTCCTTGTCCACTTTTTTGGCTAACGGCTCGTAAGGATCGTTTGGTTTGGATAATTTATCCAGCAATTCTTCCTGATAAGCCTTTGTTGCCTCTTCTTTGGCTTTGGTTAAATTTTCCTCTAAAATAAGCCGTTCTTTGGCTAAAGCAATTTTTAGCTGTTCCTCGTCAATAATAATTTCCTCCCCCGGGGCGGGCGGGTTATGGTTAATAACGTCGGCAGCCATTTGCTGGCGCAAATTTTTTTCTATGTTCGCGACTAAAACATCTTGATCCGGCTCTTCATAAAATAACGGGAATAAAATGGGGGTTAATTTTTCCATCGCTTCCTTAGGGTTGACGATGTCTTCAGGCACGGCGTAAACTAAAGCGAATTCTTTATTAGCGGCCAGCGGGTATAACTCTGACTTCTCTTCCGAGGCGCGCACGAATATCCGGCCTCGGAGCGGCAAAATTTCTTTGGCTACTCCGTGCTGGCGCATCGCCCGCGCGCTGTACAAGTCATAATTTAATATCTGCACGTTAAACAGGCGCAGAACAATTCCGGCGGCAAATAAAAAAATAATCGCTCCCAGTATGGTAAGGCGATTATCCCCGCTAGTGGGATTTCTTTTAAAACGGTTGCTGCCGATCATAATGAGTTGTCCCTTTAGGCGAAGTTATCTCATCGCTACCTCGCCTCTCGGTATCTCTAAATATTCAACGTTACTCGAGCCGACCATGCCTAAGGCAGTTATCCGCTCGTTAACCGCCGCGTATGACTCTAAATTCATTACCTTTAACTCCAAGTCCTGATTATTTTTATTCAGGGCGGCAATATTATTTTTTAAACTATTGATGGCAAAGCCATTGCTTATCAACTGGTTACTGACTGCTAAATAGCCGACGGCTAAGGTTATCGCCGTTACCAAAAAAATGCCGTTAACGGCCGCTAAATTGACTTTCAATAAAATTTTATTATTTCTCCTGACGCCCTCGCTGAAAGCCATTTCTTCCGCGTCAGGCGTAAAAATCGGTTTAGTCTGTTTTTCCTCCATGGTTTTATTTTTTAACCGCGGCCCGCAGTTTAGCGCTGCGCGCCCGCGGATTATTTTTCATCTCTGCCTTGGTAGCCGTAACTACTTTCTTAGTTAAAATTTTAACCGTCCCTTGGTTTTGCCGCTCGCGCAAAAACCATTTTACGATCCTGTCTTCCAAAGAATGGTAAGAAATTATTACTAACCTGCCCGCGGCCGCTAGAGCGTCAGCCGCCTGTGGCAAGGCAACTTTTAAATTAGTTAATTCGTCGTTAGTGGCTATCCGCAAGGCCTGGAAAGTGCGCGTGGCCGGGTGGATTCTGCCGTAGCGGTACCTTGCCGGCACTGCCTGGCTGATGATAGCCGCTAATTCTCGGCTGTCAGCGATGGGTTTTGTCTGCCGCGCCTTGATAATCGCGCCGACAATTTTTTTGGCAAACCTCTCCTCCCCATATTCCCTAATGATTTTTTCTAATTCTTCTGGTTTAAATTTATTTACAATTTCCTCCGTATTCCTGATTCTTGATTCCTGATTCCGGCTTCCGAATTCCATGTTTAGCGTCGCAGCAGAGTTAAAACTAAATCCCCTAGTTGCGTCTTCGAGTTGAGCTGATGATAACCCAAGATCAAAAACAACGCCATCCACTTTTTCCAGCCCGATTTGGTTAATAATTGCTGATAAATTTTTAAAG
>PFAT01000016.1:0-926 GCA_002773575.1 Candidatus Falkowbacteria bacterium CG10_big_fil_rev_8_21_14_0_10_44_15 | reverse complement strand
TTTCCTTTCTCCCCTACCCGTTGCGCAATCGCCAGCGTATAACCCGCTCCCCCCAAAGTACAATCAATAATTATCTCTCCAGTTTTTGGATTTAAATATTCAATAACCTCTGGCAACATTACTGGCGTATGATGATAACTCATTATTATACCCCTAAAATAGTCAACAATTCCTCCCTCACGCCAACGGAAGCTACCGCCATTAAACAAAGCGGCACCACTACCACGGCTAACATAAACATTAGATTGGGGAGAATGTTATTTTTTAAATTTACCATCATAAAATTTAACTTGATTGCTTGACTGACCCTACTCCTTCCAGCTCTTCCGCTATGCGGCCGCTGTTTTTGCCGGTAACTTTACTGTATTTTTTCCAAACTCCCTCATCCCAAATTTCAATCCGGTTGTAGAGGCCGGCTAAAATGACGTTTTTACGCAAAGAAGCGTGCTGGCGCAAATATTCCGGCAATAAAATCCTGCCTTGCTTGTCAAATTCCAGTTCAACCGCGCCCGCGAGCATAAAGCGGCTAAAGGCGCGCGAGTTAGCTTTGTTAATGGGAGCGGCGGAAATTTGTTCCGCTAATTTCTGCCACTCTTCTTTCATATATAAAAATAAACAATTATCAAGACCGCGGGTTACCACTGCCCCGCTTTGCAAGAGTTTTCTGAATTTTGCCGGCACCGCCACCCGGCCTTTATCGTCAATCGCATGGCTGTATTCGCCGATAAACATAATTCCCTTAAGTGCAAGAGAAGTATGGCTGGATTCAGAGTAATCCAAACTCACCCATACCCCTTCTATACTTAATAAACAAAGGCAACTCTTATTCGGCGGTTGCCGCCGGGGCGCGCTTTATAGGTCCTATCCTATTTTGCCGCCTTTTTTTATTTTTGAGCGTAAGCGCTAATTTTCTTGGCTTACTTGCT
>PFAT01000021.1:50746-56256 GCA_002773575.1 Candidatus Falkowbacteria bacterium CG10_big_fil_rev_8_21_14_0_10_44_15 | reverse complement strand
ATCCATTTTACTCTAACTCAAATTTGTTATTTATAATATTAAAATTTTCATTGCTCAAAACCATGACATTTCTAATCTGTCTTACGCCCTGCATGCTCAAAAATCGTCCAGCCTTGGTTTGTGGATCAAACATATAAACCCCCCCACTTAAAGAAATATAATTTTTTATTCCCTGTAAACGGTCAAAATATCTACCTTCGCTCTGACCTATATAATAAAAATTACTGTCATATGCTAATCCGCGCACAAAACCTGAAAATTCTCCCAGTAACTTTTTGCTACCACGGTAAAGTCGCCCACTCATGCTGTCCAAATAATGTAATTCATTATCTATGAAACAAACGCCGTGTGGCATCCAAGCGTCATTTATTAAAATATGACGATCGCTATAATTGTCAAGATTTATCTCTATAATACCTCCATCATATATACCTTTAGGCCAATTGCCTGAATGAGAAAATAGCGAAACGTACAAAAAGTCATCTTTAACAAATATATCATTCATATGATGATTATCCCTTTTATACTTTGCCGTCTTGGATGAGAGAACAATGTCTTCCAAATGGCTGAAATCACGCGTATTATAAACGGAAATTTTATCCAGTCCGGCTTTGGAGATAAAAATTTTTTCTCTGATCGGACAGTAAGTTAAACCGTGGGAAAAAGAGTCCATTTCAAAGCCAAACTCATTAATAATCTCCAATTCCTTTGACACTACTAAGCATCCTCTCTTTTCATCTAAAATGTAGTACTTGTCACTGGCATCAATAATCTGATGAAAATTTCCATCCATTAACTTTTTATAGCTTCTCTTATTCACTTCATACAAATATAGCCCTCCGCCAATATTTTTGTCCTTATCAATTTCAGCGTAAATTTGATGTTCGGAAGAACAAACTAAAAGTTTTGTCGGACATTCATCAAAATCAGTTATGATTTTTAAACTATTCATAGCCGGCGTACAGCAAAAGTCATCACCGGCCTTCAAACCGTAAGAGAGTAGCTGGGGGATGATTGAAATGTAAGCGCCACTAGTAATAACTATATACGTATCATCCAATTTATCTTTAAGTATGGCCGGATCTTTAACCTCTATATCGCCATACTTTTCATTGACGTTGTATTTTTTATTTTTTCTGGTTGGATTGTTGTCAACAATATAGGCAAGGTTAACATCAGACCGCCGAAATGTTTTTTCAAACCAGTCATCAGCTACTCCGAAGAAAACTACCTTTTTATTTTTAATAACTTGATTAAATTCCTCCCATGTTTTCCAAACATTATACATACTAACTCTTTATTATATGAATAAACATTTCCTTTGTTAGCCACTTATTATTGTTATCGCTCGTAAGGCTAAAATCTAGTGGCAACGCCTCACCTTGTTGGTAATATTTATCAAAAAAACTATCAGTAAATATATCTATGCACTCAGGTATAATAACAAGGTAGTCTTGAAACTTTACAGAATGTTTCGCCTCTTCGTTTGTTAATAACGTTTCGTGTATTTTTTCGCCTGGTCTAGCGCCAACAAACTCTTTTTCTGCTCGTGGAGCCATTGCATCAAATAAATCAGTAACTTTCATGCTCGGCGCCGGCGGTATAAAAATTTCTCCACCTTCCATATGGTTCAAGGCGAACAAAACTAACCTAATACTATCTTCCAGCTTTAACCAAAAACGAGTCATTCTTTCGTCCATTATATGAACTTTTTCTATGCTTTGACTTTTTAAGAGAATATCGACAATGCTACCACGACTACCTATAACGTTACCATAACGAACACAACTAAACTTAGTTTTGCCAGCCGCATACGCATTGCCACCAATAAATAATTTCTCGGCACAAAGCTTTGTGGAGCCATATAAATTAATAGGCTGAGCCGCCTTGTCAGTGGAAATTAATAATACTTTTTTAACTTTTTGGTCAATAGCGGCATTGATAACGTTTTGACTGCCAATGATATTTGTCTTTACAGCTTCAAAAGGGTTATACTCCAATGTTGGTACTTGTTTTAAAGCAGCGGCATGAATAACTATATCAACATCACAAAACGCCCGTTCTAGTCTTTGTAGGTCTCTAACATCGCCTAGAAAAAAACGCAACCGATTATCTTTTAACCTCAGTCTCATTTGTGATTGCTTAAACTCATCTCGGCTGAATACAATAATTTTTTTAGCTTGTGACTCTTTCAATAAATATCCAACTAACATTTCTCCGAAAGAGCCGGTACCCCCCGTTATCAAAATAATTTTATCTTTTACGATATCTATCATATGTTTTACCATCTATTAATTTTATCCACAACCTTTTGTTTTAATTTTAAGTATGACTGTGTTGCTTGTTTTTCCACAACAGGAGACAACAAGTACAGTATTTCTTTACCTAAAATACGATATTGACCACCGACTTTGTTAGCTTTAATCAGTCCCTTTTTTAGAAGACGCTTAATGGTGCTACTACTTATTTTCAGCAATTGCTGGGCCTCAAGAGTTGTATAGACAGCGTTTGGCTTTATTTCTTCACTCATGTATTCATTATATATTATAGTGTCAAAAGGTGTCAACAAGTATGAATAAAGTTGACTTATTATATGATTATATTATCATTAAGTATATAAAACTATTATTTATAAATATAAGAATAGCATAAATAATCAATTTTATGAAAATTTGCTTTTTGCTTCAAAGAAGATTCGCCTATGTTGGCCACAAAATAGCCCTTATAATGAAAGAAAGATATAATATTAATGAATTTTGCGGATATGTATACACTCGTTCAAGTTTTGAGTTTTTAAAGAATCAAAAAGACATTAATTACACATCACTATTACTTGATGAGGAAATACATAAAGAATACAAAAAGGAAGAGTTAGATATGGATTTTTTAGATAAATTTGAAAAAGAATATGGCATGCCTAATATTTGGCCTTATATAACTTTAGACCGAGTGGTCATGCACAACCAGTTAGTGAGAGAATACCCTTATAACACACCTCCTTATACTCATGAGGAAATGATGAAAATTTTTCAAGTCAAGGCAAAAGCTATTCTAAACTTTATTGAAACTGAAAAACCGGATGCTTTTGTGGTTAATGTGATAGGGGGTACAGGCAGTATGCTTTTATATCAAATTGCTAAAAATAAAAATATTAAAATACTCTATATTACTACAGCAAGAATAGACTCTAAATACACAATAAGTAACGATTATAAAAAATTTAGCTATGCTGAAGATACTTTTAATCAGCTAATGTCAGGGAGTTACGAAAGCAGTAAAAAAAATGAAGCTAAGCAATATATCAATAACATTAGAAAAAATCTTACAAACTACTTATACTTTTCCCCTGATGAGGCAAACAAAAATTACCGCCTAAAGCCTTTAAAATGGTTTGCCCCAAAATATTTGTGGCGTTCGCTTGCATGGTTTATGAAGTTATGCTACTCATACTTCAAAGGAGGTCAAGACGGATACTGTGATGAAAAACCCTTGGGATATTTTATTGATAGAATAAAAAGAAAGATCCGGACTCTAAGAGGTTTCAAACACTTATATGATAAAGTGAACTTTTCTGAAAATTTCGCTTTTTTTCCTCTTCATCGTGAGCCGGAAATTGCCCTTTTACTTTTCGCTCCGTTTTGGTCTGATCAAATTAATTTAATAAAACAAGTAGCTAAATCACTGCCAATATATTATAAACTTTATGTAAAAGAACACCCAACTATGATGGGCTACCGAACGCATGCTTATTACAAAGAACTGAAAAAAATACCCAACGTTAAATTAATACCGCACGATACCAATTCATCAAAAATAATTCAACATACCAAGCTATCTATAGTATTAAGTAGTACAGCTGGCTGGGAGACCGCCATTTTAAAAAAACCTGTTATAACATTCGGCGATGTATTCTATAATAAACTTTCATTTGTAAAAAAATGTGATGTAATTGAGAAGCTCCCTTTTATTGTCAAAGAACAATTGGAAAATTTTCAATACAGTGAAGATGAGCTAATAAACTTTGTCAGTGCGGTTATGGAAGAATCGGCTTCAGATGTGGGGCTAAACGAAATCTGGGAAAAGGGGGTGCCTGACAAACAACAGGAAAAACAACGACTCACAAAACTTACTGATTTACTGGCTAAAAAGCTAAACCTAAAAAAAATTGAAATATAATTATGTTAGAAGACTCAACAATTTGTATTATCGGTGGCGCCGGTCACATCGGTTTGCCCTTAGGTGTTTCTTTTGCCAATCAAAATATACCGGTGACGCTTTTGGATATTAACGAACAAAATCTCTCTAAAATTAAGAATGGAATTTTTCCTTTCAAAGAAGACAATGGCGAACAAGAATTGCAAAATGCGCTACAAAAAAATACTCTAACAACGAGCATGAACCCTGACGTAATTAGTCAAAGTGATATAGTAATAATGATAATTGGAACGCCAATTGACGAATATCTCAATCCGGATTTTAAAGGTATATTGAAAACCATAGATAAATACTTTGATTATTTTAAAGACGGGCAAACTTTAATATTACGTAGCACAATATTCCCGGGGACATCAGAAAAAGTGCAAAATTACTTTACCAAAAAAGGGAAACTTATTAAGGTAGCTTTCTGTCCGGAACGCATAGTACAGGGTAAGGCCTTTGTGGAATTTCGCAATACTCCACAAATAGTATCTGCTTTTAACGAGGAGACACTTATAATTGTAAAAAATTTATTTCAAAAGATTACCGAAAGAAAAGTTATTGTTACAAAACCAATGGAGGCTGAACTAGCTAAACTTTTTTGCAATGCCTGGCGGTATGTAAGTTTTGCCGTTGCCAACCAATTTTTTATGATCGCTCATGAACATGATGTTGACTACCAAAAAGTATTCAAATCAATGACAGATGACTATCCGCGCATGCAAGATTTGCCCTCGCCTGGTTTTGCGGCCGGACCATGTTTACATAAAGATACCATGCAGTTGTCAGCCTTTGCCCATAATAACTTTTTCTTGGGACACTCAGCCATGCTTATTAACGAAGGCTTGCCTAATTTTTTAATTAAAAAGTTAAAACAGAAGCACGATTTGAAAAATAAAAAAATCGGCATTTTAGGCATGGCCTTTAAAGCCAACAATGATGACAAGCGCGACAGCTTGGCGTATAAGCTAAAAAAAATCGCGCAAATTGAATGTGAAGAGGTGCTCTGCCATGACGTTTACATCGCCGACCCCCGTTTCCATAAATTGGAAACATTGTTGCAACATTCCGATATTATCATCCTGGCGGCGCCGCACGCCGAGTACAAGGCTGTTGACCCCAAACAGTACCCTAACAAAGTTTTTATCGACATCTGGGGATTTTGGAAATAATTAATCTGCATGAAAAAAATACTTATTACCGGCGGCGTCGGTTTTATCGGCTACCATTTGGCAACCGGTCTGCTTCAAAACAATCACAACCAAGTGACTCTGATTGATAACCTGCAGCGCGGCACGCTCGATGACGGTATG
>PFAT01000021.1:0-50738 GCA_002773575.1 Candidatus Falkowbacteria bacterium CG10_big_fil_rev_8_21_14_0_10_44_15 | reverse complement strand
ACGGACCCTGCGTTCTATGCCAGCCTGGCTACCGACTTTGACCATGTTTATCACTTAGCGGCCGTAAACGGCACGAAAAATTTTTATGAGATGCCAGCCGAGGTTCTGCGTATCAATACGCTTTCTTTGATTTTGATGCTGGAGTGGATAAAAAGCCTACCCAAGAAGCCGAAGCTTTGTTTCACTTCCTCCAACGAAGCGTACGCCGGCGCGCTGGAGTCATTCCAGCAGTTGCCCATTCCTACGCCGGAAGCTGTTCCGTTGGTGATTAGCGATACGTACAATCCGCGCTGGTCGTACGCCGGCTCAAAACTGATCGGGGAGCTCTTTGTCATCCACTACGCTAAAGCCTACGACTTTCCGGCGGTCATTGTCAGGCCGCATAATTTTTACGGTCCGCGCGCCGGCTTTGGCCATGTTATTCCGGGATTATGTGAAAAAATAATCAAGCGTACAGACCCGTTCCCCCTGCCCGGCACCGAAGAAACCCGGACATTCTGTTACATTACTGACGCGGTTAAAGCTATACGGTTGCTGATGGAAGCGTCTGCTACCGACAACCAGCCGATTGAAACCGTGCATATCGGCGCGACCGACGAAATCACGATGCGGGAATTGGCGGAAAAAATGTTTGCCGTCACCGGCTGGCGGCCGCGACAGCTGGACGCCCAGCCCTCTCCGGCCGGCAGTGTCAAACGCCGTTTGGCGGATATTGCCAAAATAAAAAAGCTGGTTGACTGGGAGCCAGAAACTTCGTTGGCATATGGCTTAAAAAAAACTTTTGAGTGGTATAAAAAGGCGTTGAGAAACTAATGAGAAACTAATTTATTAAATTTTATAATTATGGAAAGTATAAACATCAAAATACCACCAGAGGATCACAATTCTGAAGCTATAACCAAGGCTGAATATTTTACAAAGCTAACTTTGAAATATCTTCCGGCAATGAGGCTGTTGCTGAAAGGGGGTAAGTTGACAAAAGATTGGATAAACGTAACCGAGCACTGTTTGGTAACCGCGGCCGCAGTTGAAGCAATAGCCAACGGTATAAAATTGTCCGAAGAGGAAACATCAAAAGTAATAAAAACTGCGCTTATACACGATTGGGACAAAAGATTACCCAAAAAATCTGGAGATTTTACGGATAATGAAAAAACTCAAGCAAATGAGTTGCTTAAAAAAACTCAAGTTGACCCTACCTTGCTGCAGGCAACTGACCCGAGTTTCTCGCCGCGTTGCGTGCTTGATGAATATACACCGTCCTTGTCTGAAAAACTAATATTTTATGTTGACACAATTACTGAAGAAAGTGATATTAAACCCTTTCAAGAACGTTTAGCACAAGCTAAAAAGCGGTGGCCGGCATTAGGACAAAATGCGGAGTTAAATGCAAAAATAGCTGACAAACTTGGCGCGGGAAAAACTTACTGGGATGCGGTATTGAAAGTAACCAACGCAATACAAGAAGAAATTTTTGATTTGCTAAAAGAAAACGACTGCGACTTGAATAACGCCGCCGCAGTGCCGCAGTGGGTTAAAGAAACTATTGAAAAAAATTACCGGCAGTAAGTACAAATTATCTTTTACCAATTATGTACTCCAACCCCGTAGCCAACTCCCTAATCTTTTTTTCATAATTCATCTCATCCTCGCCTAAACGGACATAACACTGCCGCGACAGCTCATTTCTTAAATCATAATCACTGCCAAGCTGTTCAATTTTGCGCGCTAAATCAGCGCAATCCTCATCTTTAAAATACAGCGCAGCGCCCTGTGCATCCCATTCAAGCCCGCCACCGCCGGGCAGAATGCTTGGAATGCCAAAGCTCATGGCTTCTAATAGAGTAATGGAGGTCATTTCCGTACGCCAACGGGCCTGTACAAAAATATCCGCCTGCTTATAAAAATCGAACACCTGCTGTTTTTCCACCCATCCCGGAAAGCTTACATATTCCGCTATCCCCAGTTCTTTAACTTTTCCTTGCAATAAAGCACGCTCCGGACCATCGCCACCCAGGATAAGTTCAAATTTCTCCTTATTTTTTATCAGGGAAAATGCCGTCACCAGTAAATCAAAGCCTTTGCCCGGTGCCATGCGTCCGGAATAGAATATCTTCAATACCCCCGCTCTTTTATTGCGGCGCCGGTAGCTGTCCTCAGTGATGCCATTTTCGCGCATAAGCGTACGGTAGTCAAACGGGTCGCCAACGATAACCACTTTTCCGTCGGTGCGTAGGCCGAAAGCTTCATACCTTCGTTGTAAAACCGGATTGGTAAACGACATGAAATCAATCTGGCTGGCCAAAGGCATTCCAACTGAATGTTCCGTCCACCAGCGCGCTTTCTTCTTTAACGTAACGAATAGGTTGTCTTGTTTTTGTTCCAACAGCTTAGAGACATTTTCAGGCCAGCAAATAAGTTCGCGATTAAAAAATGCCGCCACCGGCACCCTGCCGCCCAACCAGCGATATAACCCGGCGCCATATAAAGCAAGATGTCCGTCAATATGAAAAACATCCGCATCGTTTTCATGCTTTTTTAAGATTTTAAAAATCCCTTTTTGAATTCCCAACAGCCGCCGCGACATTATATTTTCTTCAACTACCTTGTAAGGCAACGGCTCGGGCATTTTATTGGCATACGAGAAAACAGTCACTACTTTTATGTCATATCCCCATTTAAGCAAAGTGCGATACATTAAATCAAACTCCAATATGGAACCGCCGGCAGTTAAAAAATTTAACTTTGAAGTTATAAAAATAATTTTCATATTTTACGGATAAATTGACAATAAACGATTAAAATAATAAAGTGTATTTAGCTTAGTAATGTCTTAATTATACTATATTATTATCAAAACAATGTCTAATAACAAACATGGCTTTATACAACAATGCCAAATCTGTTCTAGCAACAATTTAGAAACTATGCTTGCCTACGGCCACCAGCCCATAGTGCAAAATTATTTAACTGATAAACAGCTAAACGAGCCGGAAACTACTTATCCGCTCAATTTCTGCCGCTGTCAAAACTGTGGTTTGCTTCAGCTGGACTATATTATAGACCCAAAACTGGTTTTTCCGGTCAATTACCCCTATCGCACCGGACTTACCAATATGCTTATCAGAAACTTTCAGTTATTGGCAGACGCTTTGGAAAAAAATTATAATCTGAAGCCTAATGATTTAATTATAGACATTGGCTCAAACGATGGCTCTCTTCTAAAAACTTTCAAAGCAAAAAGTCTGCGCGTTTTGGGAATTGAGCCGACCAACGCGGCGCAAGACGCCAACGCCAGCGGCATTGAAACCATCCAAGCGTACTTTAACGCTAACATCGCCAAAGAAACGCTAAAAAAATACGGGCCGGCAAAATTTATCACCCTGACAAACGCTTTTGCGCACATACCTGATCCGGCAAAAATAATGCAAGGTATTGAAATTTTGTTGGATGAAGACGGTATATTTGTGAGTGAATCGCAGTATTTGCTTGATATGATGGAGCATCTTGAGCTTGATACTATCTATCATGAGCATCTGCGTTTTTATTCCTTGAAACCTTTGCAAAAATTATTTTCTTTAACCGGATTTAGTATAGTTGATGCTGAAAGAATTGACGCCGCCGGCGGCTCCATACGCGTTTACGCCAAAAAAGGCCAACACACCGCCACTAAACGCGTCCGCGAACTTATAGCGGCTGAAGAAGCAAGCGGTCTTTACGACAGTGAGAAACTAAAACAATTCACGGACAAAATGATTGATGCTAAAAATAGCCTCATGGCTTTATTGATTAGCTGCAAAAAAGAAAACGCGCGCGTTGTCGCCATTGGCAGTCCGGCGCGCTCTAATACTTTGCTGGGTTTTGTTCATATAGACAACCAACTGATAGACTATGCCTGCGAAAAAGCCGGCTCGCCGAAAATCGGACTGTTCACTCCGGGGACGCATATTCCGGTGGTTGATGAAAAAAAACTATTGGAGGACCAGCCGGAATACGCTCTGATACTTTCCTGGCACATTGGCGACGAATTGATGAAAAAAATAAGAGAACTTGGTTACCATGGTAAATTTATTATACCCCTGCCACAACCAAAAATTATCAAAAAATAATACCACTAAAATAAAAAATAGCCCTATAAAAATAGGGTTATTTTTTTATAACTTTAAGTTAAATTATTAAATTATAATTTACTTAAAAAAACTATTAATTTCTCGACAAACCAAATCTATATCTTTACTAGAAGAGGTAAAGGCCGACGGCAGCCATAAAGACTGAGACGACATTTTTATGCTATATGAAAAATTTTTATCAGCTAAACGATATGGCTTTTGACGGTGCAACGGCAACCAAAAATTACGGCAACCAATGTTTTTGGCATGCAAATAGTCTGATAATTTATTCCTATTTTTAGTCCAACCATCAACCCACAACGGAACTTCTCCTGAGTCTATATTAAATTCAAATAAAGAAAAGTTCTTAGAAATCAGTTTATTTGAGTATTGCTTATAAGTTTTTCTAATTTTTTCTAAACGAGACTCTAGTTGAGCAAGCTGACCTAGTCCGATCGCTGCTTGCAGATTGGTAAATTTAAAATTATATCCTCTAACAGGATGAATATCATCTCCGCCAGTTCCTTGTCTTGGTCGCCCCTGATCTTTAAGCTGTCGTAAATATAAAGCCAACTTATCATTATTTGTAGCTATTAAACCGCCTTGGCCGGTCATAATGACTTTGAAAGGCGAAAGCGAGAAACAACCGGCATCTCCAAACGTCCCCAAATATTTGCCTTTATACTTAGACATAAAAGCTTCAGCCACGTCTTCAACTATCTTTAGCTTATAATGACGGGCCAATTTCATTATCTCTTCCATGTCAGCTCCACGTCCGGAAACATGCACCGGAATAATTGCTTTGGTTTTTTTGGTAATAGCTTTTTTAATGGCATTAACGCTAATAGTTAAATTATTAGGGTTGATATCTACCAAAACAGGCTTGGCGCCGCAAAGATCCACAGCATTGGCAGTGGCAATAAATGTTAGATCAGGCACAATGACTTCGTCGCCGGCGCCAATACCTAATGCTTTCAACGACAAAAATATTGCTATGGTTCCGCTGGTAACAGCAATAACATGCTTGGCGTCAATTAATTTAGCTGTCTCTTTTTCAAAACGAGTTGTATATTCCCCTTCATTTAAATAGTCGCTTTTTAAAACTTGGCTGATTAATTTACGTTCCAAGCTGCCAGTCTGCGGCTGATACCAAGGAATTATTTTTTTTGCCATATAAAAAAAATGTTATTGCATTATTAAAATTGATAAATATACACCCCGTTAATATCGGTATGTAACTGTACGTCTTTACCCATTTTTGGAACATACCAGGGTATTTTTTGATTATTCATAACAGAATATGAAATTTTTTAAAATCCTAGTATTAATTCTTTGCCACGCAAGCATATTTGCGATCTATACGATTAAAAAAATCAATACCTATCTCTCTGTTTAAGTAAAACTACTCTTCTTTTTTCGCTGTACATATATATGTATAAATATTCATGTCTTGGCCGTATAAATTAGCAGTGAAGTTAAAATTAAACCCTAAAGATTCGTAGAATTTATTAGCGCCGATATTATCTTTGCCCACCATAACTTTAAACTTTGATATATTATTTTCTTTAAAAAATACAACCAACTCATTGAATAATTTTTTACCTATACCATTCCCCCTTTGATTGCTCTTAACTGCTATTGATACTAATTCTGCTGTTGTGTTATCAATACCTCTTTTTTTAGAAGAAAACAGAGCTTCAAAAACATTTTTCATTAAATACGGCTTGATAAAAATTTTGAAACCAACATAAACGGTAAAAACTAAAAAATTCTTGAGAATAATATGGTTAATAAACTTGCCCATATCCTTACTGCCGGTTATAAACCCAACGATTTCTGAGTTATCCAAATAGATATATCCGGCACAATCTTCTGATTCTATTAAACCCTCATATATTTTTTTAATAAAAAAAATGCCGATGTCGCATAAAAAAGAATTCTCAATAGAACTATAATGCAGCATAGCGCACTCTTCTAAATGTTGTCTCTCCATTTTCTTAATCATTGTTCGTGTTTTAATTATTTTTACTTCATCTAACGGAAAGAATATATAAATACGCCATTGATTTCATTTATCAAATTCGTTCCGGATAGCTGCTTTATAACTTGCTCCTTAAGCGGCTCAAGTGACACAATATAATCTAAACGATATTTATTTAATGCTTCACTGAAATCCTGCCTCATGAATTGTTGATAATCATGAGGTATTGTTTTTATTTTTTCTTCTAACTTCGGGTCGGAAACATCAGGAAATTGCTGTATACCAAATAAACTTTTCCAATTGGAAAAAAGATACGCTAATGCTTCACGCCTGTGTTGCTGCAAATATTCACCAATATCCCCCTCCGTAACTCCCTTAAAACGCAATAATGTCAAATAACTATCATAAGCTCTATCAGGTCGTGCTACCCAATTTGCAGAGTATATATTACAGTGGGTAAAAGCAGGAATTAAGCCATTAAGATCATATGCCCCATTGGATTCATCTAATGTTAAAACAACACAGTCTTTTTTTTGATTGTTCAGCCAGGCAAAAACTCCCCCGTAGGATTGCAAACTGGCATAATAGTCAAATGTGCCTTTATATCCTTTTACTTGGGTAAAAATACCAAAAGTTAAAGACGAGCAAATTACTATTATTACCATCAACACCCAGACGCTCTTCCATCTCGCTTTGATCAGGTTGTAGAATAATACACAAACCGTTATCATGACTATAGGAATGGTATATTGGACAAAATGGAACGGCCAAATTGTCACGCCAGTAACCACCTGCTGGTTTAGAGCCCAAAAGCCGCCTAAGAGTAAAGCTACACAGAATAAATGCCAGTCTTGCAGTTTTGTATTATGAGCTGTATTAATTACCCGCTCTTTCCATAAAGGCCAAGTTTTTCTGTGCCAATATAAAACAATTAGCGTAACAGCATAAAACATTAGAGTTGCCAGTAGTAATTTATTTAATAATGGGTAATGAGTATAAAATAAGCCATTGCGCATTACCGCATCGTCATACCAAGGATTTGTACTTAACTGCCAGGAAAAATACCAGTGAGGAGATGTTAGGGTAATAGCTATAGCTACAATGGCCAGTAAACTTTTGCTGATAGTATATTTTTTTTCTATCACATAAATAATGAATAACGTCCCTAAAACAGATAAAGCTATTCCCCAACTAAAGAAATAATTTCCGATCATTAACGCTAAGAGCGCGCCCGCAACTGCTATTAATGTTTTTTTGTATTTTTTTTGTTGAATAATAGACCAAAGAGACAATAAAAAGGCAAATAACAACACTGCTCCAATTACTGGATTAACCGGCCGCGACCAAATTAAAAAATATCCGCTATTAATTTTTCCGGTTAAAAATAGCCAGAGAGTGTGATAATCCACTAAATCATATCCCAGCGTTACCAACAAAGCGCCGGCAATGGCATTTATTTTATTTGATATTAACCTACTATTGAAAGTTAGCTTATTAATCAAAAAATAAACTAATATAAATATAATAAATGAAAAAACAAACCTGCTGGCAATTACTATTCCTATTAAGGGTATATTAAATATCAGACTCGGCAAAACATAAAACATTTCTCCAACTGGAGGCGTCAACGGCCATTGATCTTTACCTTCATAAAAAACCGGGGAGCCAAGAAATGGATGCCCGTCTATAATCTCCTGCATTCTGGCTATATAAAAATCTTCATTGGCTGTATTCATTACAGGAATACCTTGATAATCATCTCCTAAAGACAAAATAAAAAAAATGTGGGGAGCAATATAAATTATTCCTACAATCAATGCGCCGGCTAAGGCTAATTTATGGTTATTTACAGCGACTTTAAAATAATTAAAAAATGTCTGTATTTTTTTCATATAAAAATTATCATTATTAAATATTATTTTTTACAATCCTTATAATTCTATCTACTGTTCCTAAATTTAAATCTGGATAAAGCGGCAGGCATAATACAGTATCCGCCGCTAGAACAGCGTTCTTTAATTCATTCCTTCTGACAAAATACTTGACATAATTAAAATCGGTTATTAAAGGATAAAAATATTTTCTGGCCATGATACCATGCCGAAGCAAAGCATTGCATACTTTATCCCGTTTGTGTTTGTTTACGAAACAAACGGGCATATAGCTATAATTATAACGACTGGCGGTAATGCTTTGGAATTTTACTTTACTATTGGCTAACCCCTCTACATAATGTTCGTAAATACTTTTTCGTTCTTTAATTATTTGGTCAATACTGTCTAAATTGCACAAACCCATAATAGCTTGAAACTCATTCATCTTGCCGTTTAAGCCGGCTAAAATGTTTTTTTCTTCTGAAACAATGCCAAAATCTCTTAATAACTTAATTTTTTTAGACAAGGCGGCGTTTCTGACAACGAGCGCGCCCCCTTCAATGGTATTAAAAACTTTAGTAGCATGGAAACTTAAAGTAGAAACATCACCGAAGTTGAGAATTGATTGCGACTTATACTGCACGCCAAAAGCATGCGCCGCATCATAAATTACTTTTAAGTGGTATTTATTGGCTATCCTCTGCAAACCAACTACATCGCTGGGATTGCCGTAGACATGAGTGGCTAAAATGGCCTTGGTGTTCGGAGCAATTTTTTTTTCCACCTGGCGAGGATCCAGATTAAAAGTTCCCCCATCAATATCAGCAAAAACCGGCCGCAACTTTTCGTTCAAAATGGCGTTGGTAGTGGCAATAAAACTGAAAGGGGTAGTGATAATTTCCGAACCAGGTTTAAAGTCATACAACTTTAAGGCGATTTGCAAAGCGATAGTGCCGTTAGTCACGCACAGCAAATCAGCTACCGCCAGGTAGTGTTTTAGTTTTTTTTCCAATAAATTAACAAATTCCCCGTGATTAGTCAGCCATCTATTCTGCCAAATCTTCTTAGTATAACCAATAAACTCATTGATATCGGGCATGGTCGGCCGCGTAACATAAATCATAACTTTTAAGCAATGAATCAAGTTAAAACAAAAACTTGAAAGTCGCAGATGCCGGTACGCACTGGATATTCTTTTTGGACAACGAAATATTTTTCCCACAGGCGACGATAATCCATAGGCGGACGGATATTGTCGCCCAAATCCAAAGGGGCTAGAATTTTAGAAAAAATTGTTTTGGAAGGCACATCTTCCATTACCACTGCCCTACCGCCAACTTTTAATAAACGCTTCATTTCACTAAGAATCGCCAAAGCAGAAGTATCATCAAGATGATGAAAGACGCCATTGACCCAAATAATATCAAAAGACTGGCTGGGAAAATTTATTTTTTTACCATCCATTACATAAAAATTTTTGGCATAATGCCGCTTAGCATAATCTATATAAATTTTGGAAATATCAATTCCGACATACTCCGGTCCAAACAAGGGCGAATAAGTGCCAGTACCACAACCCAAATCAAACACTCGTTGCGACAATCTAGCGGGCAACTCACGCTTAATCACTTCTTTTTCGCCGCGATGATTATTTTCTAATACAGCTCTTAAAAAATTCAAAACAACCGGCCGTTGCGCCAAAAAATTAATAAATTTATTTATCATAAAATTAATTTTACTTTGTCTTTTTCAAAATTACCAAAGGCCACCACAATTTAAACAAGGTAATAACCATAGTATTTATTCTTTTGATATTGAAAAACTGTGAATGGCCGTAAATGCGGGAATAGTGATGTACTGGTACTTGCCGCATAATTGCCTTGGCATTCTGCAATTTTTTAACTAATTCTAAACAAACACTGCCGCTATCACTTCTAAGAGTTATTTGGTCCATTTTATATTTCCTAATTAAACGAAAGTTGCAGTCAACATCTCTGATTTTGAGCATAAAAATAATTTTAATTCCCCATTGATATACTTTACCAAGAATAATTCTGCTCAAAGAATCGTTTCTTTTCATTTTATAACCGCTCACGAAATCTACGCCTTCTTCCAATGCACTAATAAGCAGGGGCAATTCTTTAACGTCATATTGGGCATCACCATCAGAATAAAATATCCATTCCTTGCTGGCGGCCGCAAAACCGCTTCTAAGCACTCTGCCATAGCCGAAATTTTTTTCGTGCAAAATCACTTTGAAGTTAGGCGTTCTCCCCTGTAGTGACGCCAGTAATTCTCGCGCGCCGTCAGTTGAACCATCATCAATAAAAATAATTTCGTAATCCTCTACTCCTAACTTATTAATTGTGGCAACAGAATCATTTAAAAGCTTCTCAACAGTGCCTTTATCATTATAGCAGGGGAAAAAAATGGAAATGGAGTTTATGGTGGTCATAATTAACAATTTCTATTTAATGATATAAATACTGAATCTATTATCCCGGTACGCCAAGGTGCTGTTTATGCCAGCCATGGCAAAATTATCTGCCATGTTAGGATAATATAAACCGTCAACCAATATATATGACACTTGGTATTTTTGCAACTTTTGGACTATGTTGGGCTTAATTTCTTTCACATACTGGTTATACAAATTTTGAAAGAAATCTCTGCCTTGAAATGCAATGGAATCAGTCAACTCTCCACAATTATAACCCATTTTATCAAGTAATAGCAACCGGCATACGCGCACTCGGCGGTTGTATACTTTATGTTGGTGAACAGCATGGGCTACGCCCGCATACGACCAAAAATCTCTTTCAATATCTGCTTGCTCTAAATTATCAAAAAAATGATAAGCAAGATATCTCTCGGCATGTTCCGCATCTGATAATAAGTATGTGAGCGCGGAAGGCACGAAAAATACATAGTGTTTCGTCATTATAGTAACATAATTATTTACATCATCAGCGCCAATAGTCCATATGACAGCTGGTTCAATACTATTATCTTCAAGCCAACGCAAGGGTGCCGCATACGACTGTCGCTCAACAACACTCTGTCTGTTATCACGCACCATAGAAACTATACTAAACCCCTCCCGCGCATATACCACAACACCAACACCGGCTATTAAAAACAGTACTGTCAAAACCACTCGCCGTATTGGATGCATCTGCCAAAACGATTGTCTGTATTTTAATGTGTGAGATAGAAAAATAATCAAAGTCATAACCAACCACACTATCATAAACCGTTCAATGTGCTGGGAATTTTCCGACTCTTTACCGGTAATAATGTTACTGCCCGAAGTGATAACCATAGCCAAACCGCTTAAGGAAAACAGGTTTAAAAATTTGACGTATGCTCCGTCATGACGCAACACGGGCAACCAACGCCAAGATAAAAGTAATAAAACTATCATAGCCACCGCCCAAAAACCGGCTGTAACAAAATTAAACGCCGGCAAGTGCGTATAGACCAAACCGACTCGCTCCATTGTTTCCCAAAAATAAGGGGAATTAATTTGACGCCAAGTATAAATAATAAAAGGCAGGGATAATATAAACGCCAAGACACAAGCCAAAAACAAATAAAACGCCTCAATGCGGCGGCGCTTAACATACAAGTACAAAAGCAGAAGCGGAATAAACACAACTATTATCTGCGATAAATATGTGTAGACATAAACTGATGCCGTCATGGTTAAGGCCACACAAAATGTCGCTTTTTTATTGGTGGGATATTTTTGCCATATAATCATTGCCAACAAAAAGCCCAAAAACGCCGGAAAAACAGTTTGCAGAGAAACGGCTCTGGCCAACATGGAAAAAGAGGCGGCATAGCCCAATAAAGCGCCTATAAAAGACAACTTCTCCGACACGCCGCTAAGACGCAATATCAAATAAAAAAGCGCCACAAACAAAAGCGACCAAAAAAATAAATTAAATATAACCGTCCCGCTAATGGATAGTCCTAAAAATAAGGGCGCTGCCGCCAGCCAATCGGCCACAAAAAAAGCCGGCGCCAGTTCATTGTTATGCTCAATATAAAACGGGTTGCCGATAAACGGGTGGCCATCAAATATTTCTTTCAGACGGGCATAATAAAAATAACTGTCGCCGGTAAACTGCAGCGGCACGCCCTCCCAACCAGACTCAACGGTCGCAAATATCAAGATTAAAGCCGTGGCAATAATAATTACCACAACTGCTAATAGAGCAATAAAGTAGCGGTATTTTTTTAAAAAAATCTGTAACTGCATATCAATCATGAAAATTATACTTCTTTTTTCTTATATACCAAGGAGCTAGCAGGCCTTCCCTTATAATGTGGCTGGACATTTTTGATTTCTCTTCCCGACGGTTCTTAAAAATGATGGGAATTTCTGTCAGACGCGCTCCTGATTTCCACAAAAGATATTTTAACTCAATTAAAAATGCGTACCCTGACATATCAAGATCGTCTAAATTTATATTTCTTAAAATAGATGTCCTCATAGCATTAAAACCTCCCGTGCAATCATGCACCGGCAGGCCGATAACGCTTCGCGCATATTTATTTCCATATCTGCTTAATAAGCGCCGCCATAACGCCCAGCCTTCAGTGCCGCCCGCCGGCGCGTATCTAGAGCCCACAACTGCATCAAAATTATTTAACACCTCTAAAAATTTAGGTATATACTTTGGATCATGGGAAAAATCAGCGTCCATCATAATTATATTTCCCACCTCAACATCGTTCAGCGCCTTTTCAAAAGCGTGCACATACGCCTTGCGCAAGCCCTCTTTTTTCTCCCTTAACAATAGTGACAATCTCGTCCAACTGATCATAAGCTCCTGTACCAGCTCGTAGGTCTTGTCAGGCGAGTTATCGTCTACTACCATGACATACATATCCGGAGTAATTGCAAAAATTTCCCTAATGAGCGGCGCGATATTTTTCCTCTCGTTATATGTTGGGATAATAATTAAATTTTTCATTTACTTTGTATCAAATTTAATATATTTTGAGCCCGCTTCTGCCAACTATACCGCTCAACATCTTGGCAAGCCCGCGCGGCCCGATGTTCGGCTGTTTCCCTATCATTCACCGTCTGCATGATACCGCGCGCCAAGGCCAACGGATCACCGGGCGGAACGAGCAGGGCATTATCTTCATTCAAAACTTCCCGCAGTGATGGCAGATCACTAGCCACAATCGGCCGGCCGCTCGCCATATATTCAAACATTTTTAAAGGCGAGGTGTATTGTTCCGACATTACATCTCCGGATTTATTCGGCAACGCCAAAACATCCGCTGCCTTTAGATAATATGGTATTTTAGCGTATGGTTGGCGGCCGACTAATAAAACATTGTCGGTAGTTATTTTGCTTTTTATGCTCTGAATTTCCGCTTCACTTCCCCCTACTAAAACGACTAGAACATTGTCAGGCAAATAGTGAGCCGCCTTTAGTAGTATGTCAACTCCTTTCCAGGAGTATAAGCTCAAGCTACCACTATAAATAACTAACTTTTTGTCCGCCGGCAAATCTAATGCTTGTCTTGCTTGTGCCGGCGATAGCGGCAAATTAAAGTCAGCCGCGTCTACTCCATCCGGCGCAATTAAAATTTTGTCTGCCGCAATTCGCGCCGCTACTATCTTTTGTTTAATAAAATTCGTTAAAACTATCAATGCCCTTGCTCGGCGCCAGATGGCAATATCTATGGTTTTTATTTTAACAGGCAAAACATGGATTTCCAAAGCAACCTTTGGGAAAAATAAGCCGGCCCAATGTTCGCGAGTGTACAAAATATAAAATTTTTTAAAGCTAAGGTAAACTCGCGCGCTAATTAAAAAGCTAAATTTTTGCAATAAAAAAATAAAGGCGCTATTTGACAGCGGCATCAAATCAATACAGGGCAATTTGGTAATTTTGAAGCGATGCCGGATGTTATAATATGAAAAAGGATCTTGTTTGATTTTGTTAAAACGCCGCGGCACAACTAATTCCACGGCTATGCCGGCCAAAGCGAACGACTCGCACATTTTCATTATTTGGATACCGTGCGCCCAATCAGTCGGCAGGCGCATGTCTGCGAGATATATTAATTTCCGGCGCGATAAATTAGCTGTGGTCATCTATTTATTTCTCTAATTCCATAATTAAACTCAACCCCCTGATAAAAAAAAGATTCTGCGCTGCGCTAATAAACTTCGGCGATAGGTCAAACAATCTGATTAGTTTTCCTAATCCGGGAAAACAGCGAAAATCGGCATAAATTTTTATTTTTTGCCAACCGGCGTCCAGCGCGATGCGCTTTAAGCTTTCTTGGGTAAATGGCCGCTCGTGCGTATAATCGTCCCAAAAAAATCTGTTTAAGGCGTAAGGGCAATTGGGAGTTAAAATTACTGCTTTACCGCCCGGCTTCAGCATCCGGTAAAGATGCTTAAAAAAATACAAAGGGTTATGTAAATGTTCAACGACCTGTTTCACATATACGCCTTGATAGAAATTATCAGACAACGCTTCCAGTTCATTTTCTACATTTATTTTTTTTGCCTTAAAACCGCGCTCACGGCAGATGTGCAAAGAATCTTCATCAACTTCAATCCCTTCAATAATGTCGGGCCTGACTGCGATAAAATTTCCCGTAGCGCAGCCTACATCCAAAATTGGGCCTGGGTTGCCCTTAAAAAATCTTTCAAAATAAAACTGCTCAAACCAAATATCTTCTTTGGCTTTGTACTGCGTATCGGAATAATAACTCATAGAGATTGATATAATTTTAGATAACTATCAATAGTATGCCCCCAGGACATTTTTTTGGCAAACAACATTGAGTTAACGCTTAATTTTTGCCGTAACTCCTGATTATTTAGTATCTCCTGTACTCTAGCGGCGGCGGCGGCAATATTAGTGGGCTTTACTAAAAATCCGTTTTGTCCGTCCCACACCGCGTCCTCGGCCCCGCTGTCGGCAGCGCCGATTACCGGCAAGCCAAAAGCAGCCGCTTCCAAAAAAACCAGCCCGAAACCTTCTACATCGTAGTTGATATTCTGCGGCAGCAACATAAACAATTCTGCCTGCCGGTACCAAAAAGCGAGCTCTTCATCGCTGACATTTTCTTTAAATAATACTTTATTAGCAATGCCTAATTCGGCAATAATTTTTTGCAACTCACTATAGTAGCCTCCCCGACCGCTGCCGATAATAACATAACGCAAAGTGGGATGTTGAGCGGTCAGGGCCGCAAATACTCGCAAACTGACATGGTAACCCTTCCTTGGTTTTAACCTGCCTACCGAGAGCAGATACGGCTGGAAAGTTTTAATGTCTTCTAAATGTTTTTCGTCATTTCCTTGAACGAAAAAATACTCGCAGTTAATGCCAAGTGGAATAACTTTTATATTTACAATGGGCGCTTTCTTTTTTATTTCTCGAGCCGTATAGGAACTAATGGCTACCAACGCATTGGCCTGCCGGTACGCCCATTTCAGTATTCCTGTTGGCCACCGATAAAGCGGCTGTAAAGAGCCGCTGCCGATGGCGGTGATTACTAATTTATTTTTTAAGCCCAAGTGCGCTAAGGCGGAAATCACGCCATAGGGCCACCCGTCAAAGGCATGAATAATATCGTAGCGCTCAAAAATTTTTCTCAATTTTGGCAAAGACACCAGTAATTTTATTTTGTTTGGATATAAGATAACCCGCTCACCCTCGTAACTGCTGCCTACCGTAGTTAAAATTAAAACTCCCGCCTGAGGCAGAGCCTTTTTTAACTGCGCAATAAATTCGAAAGTAAGTCTGCCAGTGCCATTTTTTATATCCACATTATGCGTCAAAAAACAAATTTTCATACAGCAACCTACTCTTTTAATAAATTAATGTCTCCGCCCCGGCAATCAAAAATATAGCCGTTGACTCTTTTGTCCTCTGCTTGCGCGACAGTGCCGCAACTTTGTAAATACCGCCAAAACACCGATTGCTTATTAATTTCCGGAAAATCAACTACTGTAAAATATCCTTGATATTCGCGCATCCGTCTACGGCTGGAATCCTCAAATAGCGGCTGAGTATAAAAACGTCCTCCGTGTTTGCCGGCGCTAGCTAATTCATAGACGCCGGTATCATTGTAAGTTATTACTTTGTCAATTTCTTTATTAGCTATGGTTGCCTGTAAAATGCTGACGGCTGCTTTATCCGGGGAACCATATAGCCAGCCGTAAGCTAATTCAAAGTTAAAAAATAAACAATAAATTAAAGCAAGCGACATAAAAGTTGTCAGCATTATATTTTTAAATTTGCCGTGAGAAAATTTATAAAAAATTAAAATAGCCGACAAAGACAAAGTCCAAAATACGATAATAAATTTAGCGGACATGTAAAAACCAAGCGGGCCGGAACCGCTGGAGAACGGCAACAGAAAACTAAAATCTAAATTTTTTATCTGTTCCAGGTAAGCGATTTTGGGCACGAGCGGCAGAATCTTATTATAAGATAAAGCCAGCCACGCCCCGAGCGGTAATAAAACTATGCCGCTGGCTATTAAACTGTTTGTTACGAAAGAACGCCCAGCCGAATTCTTTGCCTCATTAAGCCAGCGCGCTAACGCATCTCCACCGATAAACACTAACGGTAAAATCAAAAACATCAGGTAGCGGTCAATGGTGCGGTTGCTGAAATCAAACAGCACCAAATAAAAAAGCAATCCGGATATAATATACCATGCCCAAAATTCGTGCCGCCGCCCAAAATTTTTTAAGTTTGACAATAATAACAAAAAAGGAGACAAAAGCAACGCGGCTTTGGCGACTAAAAATAAAACTTGGGAATAATTGCGGCTGGAAAAATTAAACCAGGAAAAATTTCTGGTATACTCCAAAAATCTGACCGGTGAAAGCGGCGGGTACAGCCAATGCAGGAGCAATAAAATCAGGGCTAATGCGGCCAGTACGGCCAAACTGACATAAAACACCCGCGCGAACAAACGGCGGTTAATAGCTGCCTGATAGCGATGTAAATAATAAAAAAATAATCCCGGCGCTATCAGCACAAAGCTTATTTTTGATAACAGCCCGCCCAAAATGGCTATACTAAAAATTATCAGCCAGCGGCGGTTAGCAACGCTTTGATTAAAATTTGGCCAATCAATTTTAGCAAAACTCCAAAAAGTCAATAAAATCCAAAGCGGCAAAATGGCGCCGTCAATATCAACCTGGATGGAGGCAATTACGCTGTAAGGAACTATGGCAAATAACAATAGCGAGCATAAAGCTGCCTTGGGACCATAGTGTTCGCGCGCGATTGCAAAGATCAGCCAAAAGCAGGCGGCGGCGAACAACAATATAAGCCAGCGCAGATGATCGTAACCAAACAATTCGCCAAAGTAATAGAAGGTGATCTCCGTTAGGGGCGGATGCACGCTTTCTCCCTGCAAACTAAAAACCGGGTTAACTATGCGCGCCCATTTGTGTTCGTCCTGATGATAAATAAAATCAAGCAGCGGCAAACGCAGGGAGATAAAAATCAAAAACAGCAAACCGACAGCCGCGATATATTTTAAATTTTCTTTGCTACTACCAGCAAAGAAACGCCGAACGGATAAGATATGATTTTTAATAGCCATATTTCCGATAAAAATATATTTTTGAGGACATAATTTACTAACTTATTGTTAATGTCAAAATCGGAGCGGCGGCGCAGCGGCATTATTTTAGCGGCCTGCCGTACTAAATAAATTAGCGGGAAAAGAAAAAAATTAAAGTAACCCACGCGCTCTATGCTAAAGCCGGCTGCTTGTATTTTAACTAATAATTCCTTTTTTGTATACCGGCGAAAGTGATGGGAAATTTCGTCCTGCAGACCCCATAAAAACATAAAAGCGGGGACCGTAACGATGGCAATTCCGCCCGGTTTTAAAACTCTGCCTATTTCCCTGATAGCCAGTTTATCGTCCCGGATATGCTCCAAAGTATCAAGGCACAGCACGGCGTCAAATTGTCCATTTGGATAATGTAACTGGGGCAAGGCGCACACCGATAGCCCCCTTCTGCCCTGGTTTTGCCCGTAACTGACGGCTTCCGCCGATATGTCGCAGCCGGCGGCGTCATATCCCGCCGTCTGCAACTGCGCCACCAAAAAGCCGCTGTTGCAGCCGACGTCAAGTATGGCCGCGGATTTTTCAGAGTAATAATGTTTTTTCAGCAGCTGCCAAATAAGCAATCGCCGGCCGACAAACCACCAATGTCTTTCTTCTACTTCCTGATAGGTTTTATGCAAAACTTCATCCATAGCTAATTATTTTTAACCCGTCCCCCGAATTTCCAGGAATTGCCGTTACGGCTAATAATGTAAACGCTGTCTTGATCTACGCGCCGGTTATTTTTAAGCCAACTCTCAATAGTTTTGCGGCTTAAATAAGTTGTCTGCGGCGTTATTAGTTGGTCAAAGGCCACATGGCGAAAAAAAGCAAATTCGCGCTTGGCTATCCAAAGGCAATATTGATAAAGCGGCAAACTGCGCAGCCAAGTTAAGCGCGGCAGATAAAATAATAGCTTAGCGTATAAAAAAAATGGCGCCGCCAGTGGCGTGGCTATCCCGTATTTTATCATCCACCAAGGCAGGCAACGGGACACTATTTTGCGCAACGGGTCAACTAAACATATAATCACGCCGTTGCCTTCGCGCGCGTAAACCCAAATATGGAATTGGCCGCCCGGCTTAACATTACGAGTAACGGCGGCAAATCCCGCCCGCGGCTCTTGCAAATGATGCAGAACGCCGATACAGTATGCCACGTCAAAGCCATCGCTTTGCCATTCAACCAAATCGGCTTTGATGATTTGCCAATGCTTGAACGGCAAAGCCGCCAGATTTTTTTTGGCCGCCGCCACTGAATCGCCCAAATCAACGCCGACCAACAGTGACGGCTGCCAATTAGCCATATGTGCAAGCAAGCTGCCGTTGCCGCAGCCTAATTCTAAAACTGTTCGCCCGCGAATTTCTTTGGCTGTCAATGGCTGAAGCCAATCCTCAAATTGCTCTTTAGTATAAATTGAGCCGCTAGGCAAATTATTCCATGATTGGGCAAAAGCGGCGGCGGTTGGTTGGTCGGATTTTACGCTCATAAATTACTTAACGCAAATAAAATTAAATTCTATTTCGTCAAAGCCTCCCACCCAGTAGCACCAAATCCGGCTGCAAAATCCTTGATTCAAGTTAGCTAGAAAAGAAATTATTGCATTAATCATCCGCAGAATAAAAATGCTGATTTTCCCGTAGCCCAAATACGGCAAGAGGTGAAAAAAGGCGAGCCAGTGCAAACGCATTTTCTCCAATTTAAACTCCACGCCGTAAAAACCGGAACGAGTGAATTGCCGATTAAAATAAAGCGGAAAAGTAACGTCAAAACCGTGCGCGTGCTCGGCGTGCGTAAAGCCGCGGCTGAAATGCGGCACTTTAATTAACAATTTGCCGTCCGGTTTTAAAATACGATGCAATTCTTTCATTACGGCGAATGGCTTGTCTAAATGCTCTACAATATGCGAGGCCTCGATCAAATCAAAAGTATTATCCGCAAACGGGTAAGGAAATTCGTTTAAATCATGTCTAACATCCGGCTCTGTCAGCGACTGCCAATCTAAATTAACATAGCCGGCTTTTTTTTCTTCGCCGCAGCCTAAGTTTAATTTAGTTAAATTATTATCCATATAATTTTTATTTTAACCACCTTTTCTGCCACAACTGAAAACAAAGCAGAGTCCAAAGCGGCTTTCTATTATCCGCCCGGCGCTCAATATGGTCTTTGACTAATTTAGAAACAAAAACGGAATTAAACAAACCTTGTCGCCGTAGATAACCTTCCGATAATAATTCATCCAGCAGCGGCCGCAAATCTGCCGTCAGCCATTGCGCCAGCGGAATGCCAAAACCTTTCTTCTGGCGATTGACAATTGCTATCGGCAGTTTATCTTTCATCAGTTCTTTCAAAATAAACTTAGTAATTAAACCTTTCATTTTAAACTCAAACGGGAGGCTGTTAACGAAATCAACGACGGAAAAATCCAAAAAAGGCGCCCGCACCTCCAGCGCGTTGCCCATGCTCGCGCGGTCAACTTTTACCAGTATATCATCCATTAGATATGTTCTCAAATAAGCATAAATCAACTTATTCCAGTCGGGCTGCTCCCTGACGTTTGCTTCATAAGCATCCAGCTCTTCGTATTCGTTAACTGCTTGCAGTTCACGCCAGACTTCGGGGGTAAAAAGCTGCGCGCGCCGCTCGCGGCTAAAAGAGCCAAGCCAACTTGCGTGGCGCCGCCGGATGTTTTTTTCTCCGCCACCGGCGATAAATTTTTTTAGTTTAAAATCAAAACTGATATTTTTAAAAGAAACAGGCAAGTTAAGAGCTACTCTTTCAATTATTTGTCTTCTAATAATTAACGGAATTTTTTCGTAAATTGCCGCGAATTTTTCCGCCGGAAAAGTATCATAGCCGCAAAATAATTCGTCGCCGCCGTCCCCGCCCAAAGCGACCGTTACTTTTTCTTTGGTAAATTCAGACAATAAATAGGTCGGCAGTATTGAAGCGTCTCCGAGAGGCTCATCCAATAAATCAGCGATGCGCGGGATTAAATCCAAAGAATCTTTAGCGCTTAATATTTTTTCATAATGCTCGGCGCCTAAATGTTTGGCGGCTAAGCGGGCGTATTTTGATTCGTCAAAGCTGTCTTCTTTAAAGCCGATGGAAAAAGTTTTTATTGGCTTAACGCTGTTTTGCTGCGCGTAGTAAGCAATCGTTGAACTGTCAATGCCGCCGCTTAAAAAAATCCCCAAGGGCACGTCGCTCACTAACCGCGCCTTTACCGCCGCATTAATTTTATTCCCCAGCTCATTCATCACCTCCTGAATTCGTAATTGGTAATTGGTAATTGGTAATTTAAAGGTTATTTCCCAAAATTTTGTTTTAACAACTTTTCGGCCGTCATAAGATAAATAATGCCCCGGCTCTAATTTATGAATGCCTTTGAAAATTGAACGCGGCGTCGGCACATATTCATAAAGCAAGTATTTATTTAATGATTCTAAGTTAATCTCCCGCCGGCAATCAGGATGTTGCAGTAATGCCTTTAACTCCGAGCCAAAAATTAAAGTAGCGCCAAAAATTCCCCAATACAGCGGCTTTTTGCCTAAGCGGTCGCGCGCTAAAATCAGCTTATCTTGGCGCGCGTCGTATAAAGCGGCCGCGAACATGCCGTTTAATTTTTTGAATGCCTCAACGCCAATGGCTGCGTATAAATTAATAATGACTTCGGTGTCGGAATTACTTTTAAATTTATAGCCCTGACTAATAAGTTCCTGTCGCAATTCCCTAAAATTATAAATCTCGCCGTTAAAAACCAGCCAGATGTCTTGGCCGTCGTTACTCATGGGCTGATGCCCGGCGGGAGATAAGTCAATAATAGAAAGCCGCCGGTGCCCTAACCCGACTTGGCCGTCTAAATAAAAACCTTCGTCATCGGGTCCGCGATGGCGAAGTGCGTTTGTCATCTTTGCTAAAATTTCTTGGCTGCCGCTGCCAAAATAACCGGCGATGCCGCACATATTAATCTCTTAATTAACTTTATATATTTCCACAAACGGCCCGGTTTTTTCAACCTGCCGCAAGTCAGCGTAAGGATGAAGCATGTTATTGGCGATGTCGGCTGCGTCTGCCGGCGCCGACAGCGGATAATATGCCTGCAGTAAATTCATGTTCAGCGCAGATGCGTTGCGCCTAACGACTGCGCGCTCCTCATTATTCCAAAAAGAAATAACCGCGTACTGAAGATCCGGCAAAATATCTTTAAAACTATCGGCGATGCCGCCGAGCCCTTGCGCCGTGACAACAAAATAGCGCGGTTTAGGCAAATCTAGCGGGTCAGCGGCAATGATAAACCGCCGCTCAACCGTGTCTTTTTTAGGGCTCAACGCTCTAAGATAGAGCGCCGCCGCTTGATTTTCCGGCAAATCAAGATAAGGGTTGCCTGATAGTATCACCGCATCAGAGGGAACATTGTCCAAAATCCATCGCCGCGCCAGCAGTAAGGTGTTCGGCTTAAGGATGTCTTTTGTCCATAAGAGCGGCAGATACATTACTATCACTATTATAACTAAATACCATAATAAACGTTGCCATGATTTTGCCAATCTATCCGCCAGCCAAACTAGGAAATAACTCACTGGCAAAATTAAGAAAGGAATCGTAGCAATGATAAAGCGCGGCTCCGAATGGATTGAATAGGCAATAGAAATCACCCACGCCAAAATGAAAGCAACAAAACCAAAGCAGAGCGCTGGGTATCTTTTATAAAATAAAATTAACGCCGGTATGGCCGCTACCGCTAACCAGGCGTCATAATTAAAGAATATTTTGCCGTAAAAAGCGATGTTGCTCCATAGGGTCCAGTCGCGGCTTACGCTTTCAATGCCGGGTTGCTGGAGATAAATAAGAAATCCGGTGGGGTTAAGATAATACCAAAGCCCAAGCCACCCTATAATATAAAGTTGCAAGTAGACGAAATGGCGATAACGGCTCCACCAGCCGGGACGCAAACTTACGAAATCTCGCCAGTGGTGCTTGTTAAAATACAATGTTAAAAAAATTAAATAAACTAAAGCGCTCGCTAAGTGTACCCCCAGCGCCAGAGCGGTGACTAAGCTGATCAAAAAATAGTCCTTCGCTCGGGGTTTGTCTTTGGTGAAAAAAACATAATAAACATAGACGGCTGTCAATAACAACAAAATCTGCAAAGCCCAGGCGCGGGCAAAATGCGTTACCTGAAAAAACATCAAGTTAAACGACAGTAGAAAACTTGCCAACACGGCTACTTTTTTATTTACAAAAATGCGGTTCGCTAATTTGTACATTAGGTAACCGGCCGCCGTGGCGAATAAAGCGGTGATAAGCCGCGCGAACGGCAAAAAGTAGCCGTAATCCAAAATTACAAATTTTTTTAATTCCGTAAAATCAGCGAATAAACCGGAAAACTTCAAAAACAAAACCAGCGCGGCGTAAAACGGCAACTGCGCGTAGGCGGTTACCGGCAGATGATAAAACGATTGATAGTCGGGTCGCAAGCTTTGGTCGTCCATCATTTTAAAGATTGCTCCCATGGTCGTCACTTCATCGCCAACGGTATTTTTAAGGGGGAAGCTATAAAATAGGCCGGGGATGTGCAACAAAAATGCAATTGCCAATATAGCAATCAAAGCCGTATGATAATTTATGTATTTAGCAACGTATTGACGGATAGCAAACATTATTCTAAAAATTAATTTTAGCTTTAATTTGATATGGCTTTTTATCCTGCGCTTCATAGTACACGCGCATAATCATTTCGGCAATAATGCCCAGCACAATTAGCTGGATACCGACAATGAGCAAGAGCGCGGAAAATGTCGGCAGAGGCGTCGCTACCAAATCGCGGATGTGAAAGAGTTTAAGCGCGACTGAAGCCGTGCCGGCGGCTAAACCGAGAAAAAAAGATATGAAGCCGATACCGCCAAAAAAATGCATCGGGCGATTGATATACTTTGATAAAAAAATAATCACGACTAAATCTAACAGCACTTTAAAGGTGCGCGATATCCCGTAGTGCGTTTGCCCGCTGCCGCGCGGGCGGTGGTTAACCACAATTTCTTCTACTCTGCCGCCGTGCCAAGCCGCGTACGCCGCGATAAAACGATGCATTTCGCCGTATAAGCTAACTCCTTGGATTATCTCCCGGCGATACGCTTTCATAGTACACCCGTAATCGTGGATTTTAACGCCAGTAATAAAACCGATTAACCAGTTAGCGATTTTAGAAGGAATGACGCGGGAAAATAATTTATCCCGGCGATGCTTGCGCCAACCGGAAACTACGCTCGCTCCCGCCGCAATTTTTTCTAAAAAATGAGGGATGTCGCGCGGGTCATTTTGTCCATCGGCATCCATGGGTATAATGACCGCGCCCTGGGCGGCGCTGATTCCGGCAGATAACGCCGCGGTTTGGCCAAAATTATGCTTAAAAACAATCACTTTGAGCGACGTGTCAAACGATGATAATTTCTTTAAAATTTCAAGGCTGCTGTCTTGAGAACCGTCTTCAACGCAAATTATTTCATAGCTCTCCCCTAACGCATTTAAAACATCTTTAGTCTCTTGGTATAATAAGTTAATATTTTCAGCTTCATTATGTATCGGCAAGATAATGGAAACATCTGTCGCGCTGTCGGTTTGTCCATCGGCAAGATAATTTTTGGATGATAATTTATCCATGGTGGTGATTTTTTAATAGCTCAAACTCTTGCTGCCAATGATAATTGCCCCAATGTTGACATTTCTTTCTTAATGCCTCGTCCTCAAAGCCCGGATGACATCCCAGTTCAACCGTTGCGTTAGGATATTGGTTAGCGATATGATTGGCATATTCTAAGTAGCTTTTATCTAAATTGCCGGCGTTAACAACGCCCACAAAAAAATCGTTAATTTGCAGGCCGGCTGTTTTTATTTTAATTTTAGCCGACCTTGACAGCCAGCGCAGAAACAATAGTTGTAACTTTCTCAATAACTTACCGCCCCCAAAATTAATCGGTTCGTTCACGGTTCGAATATGGGCGATGTTATATTCTTGGGCGAGCTTAATGACAATATTTGTGATACTTGGCAGTAAATGTAAATGTTGATGGCTATTGATAAATTGGGGTTTAATGCCACTGCGGCTGATTTTATCTAACTGGGTTCTTGCTTCTTGTTCTATGTCCGCCAATTTAATTAACCCTAACAGGTATTTAATAAAAAATATTTTATAATTTCCGGACAACTTTACGCCGCTTAAGGATTTCTCTTCCACCCAAACTAAATGCGCTCCGATATTTAAATTGCTGGCTGCCCCGGATTTTATTTTGGAAACTGCGTCGTCAAAAGCAACGCCGTTAGCCATTAAAGACGCTCCGTTAATTTTACCCGTTGTTAATAAATAAATAATGCCGTCGTTAACGCAACCAGCGAGACCGAAATCATCGGCAATTATTTTTAACATATCATTAGCTATTTTAAAAGTTGTGTATTCCGTACGGGGTTCGCCCGACGCGCGCGCGGTCGATGTTGACGGCCTCGGCTATTATATATAACGGACGGCCTTTAACTTCATAAAACATTTTATAAAGATATTCCCCAATCACGCCCAAAACTATTAATTGAATGCTGCCTAAAAATAAAACTAAAATTACGAGCGTTGCCCAGCCGGCAATGAGCGGGTTGGGGCGAGTATAATGGTCCCAAATTACATAAGCGGCGAAAAAGATGCTGGCCGCTAAAACCAACAACCCCGCCCAAAAAGCGAGTCGCAACGGGGCGGCAGAAAAAGAGGTTACCCCGCTCAAAACTAAGCTGGTTAACCTTTTGAAAGTATATTTTGCTTCACCGGCTTGCCTGGCTTGCACCGCGTAAGGAATGTAATATTTCTTAAAACCGACCCATTGCACTATCCCTCTTAAAAATCTTTCTTTTTCCGGCAATTGCTTTAAAACGGCGACCACCTGCCGGTTATATAAAGCAAAGTCGGAAGAATTTTTAAATTGCAGGCCGGACATGGCGCTTAACGCCCGATAGATTGTCTTACCGATTATTTCCCGCAACCAAGAATTCTGCCGGTTTGACGTCCGCTCGCCGATCACGATGTCGAAGCCGGCTTGGGCGTGTTTAATAAATTCAGGAATTAAGGACGGCGGGTGCTGCAAGTCTCCATCCATGGTGACGACCACCTCTCCTTGGGCAAAATCAATCCCGGCGTTAAAAGCCGCCTGATGGCCAAAGTTTCTGGAAAACTTTAAAACTTTAAGGCGGCTGTCGCTGGCGGCCGCCTCTTTTAATAATAACGGCGTCCGGTCGTTAGAACCGTCGTCAACCAAAATAATTTCGTAGCTTTGCCCTAAGGAGCCGCAAACCGCGCCCAACTCCGGCAATAATTTAGGCACGACTTCTTCTTCGTTGAAAAGAGGGATGACTATTGATAAATATGGATTGCTTATTTCGTTCATTTGGTAATTGTTATGAATAAAACTTACTGTCGTTTACTTTGTAAAGATGCTAAAGTTTTATCTAAACCTTCAGCTAAGCTAACTTGCGGCTCGTCTTTCAGCATTTTTTTCATAAAACTAACGTCCGGCGTGCGGTATTTTATTTCTCCTTTGTTTCTCGCGGGTTGAAATAATATTTTAACTTTGGGGAATTTTTTCTTTACTGCGTCAGCCAAATCAATTATCCGCATTGAGTGCCCGGAGCCGATATTCATCGGCCGGCCGTTCGCTTTATCGCTCAAGAATGCTTGGAGCGTTAATCTGATGTTGTCATCGACGTAGACAAAGTCTCTCGTCTGCCCGCCATCGCCATAAATTAGTAAGGGTTTGCCAGCTAATCCGTTGCGCAGAAATATGGAGACGACAAAGCCGGAATCGCCAAAATCCTGCCTCGGCCCGTAGACATTAAAAAACCGAACAATCGTTACCGGTATGCCGTAAGTTTCGTAATATGCCTGGAAATACTGTTCGCCTAATATCTTAACCAAACTATAAGGCCACCGGCCGTTAAAAGTATCGTCTTCCGCTATCGGCAATTTAACCGGCTCGCCGTAAACCTCCGAAGATGAGGTAAACAGTATTTTTTTAACTTGATATTGTTTTGAGCATCCGGCAATATTTTTAATCCCTTCTATATCCTCAAAGACCGCGAGCGGATTATTGGCAGTCCTCTTGACGCCCACCATCGCCGCGTAGTGCATCACGTAATCCGGCCGCTCTCGCTTAAAAACCGGCTGAAGCTGTTTAATATCATTAACATTTTTTTTATAAAATTTAAACTGGCGATTGTTTTTTAAATGAGTAACATTAGCTAATTTGCCGTTGGATAAATCGTCAACGCATATTACCGAGGCGCCTTGATTAACCAACGCATCGCACATATGAGAGCCTAAAAATCCGGCGCCGCCGGTAACTAAAAATTTTTTATTTAAAATTTTTAAAGACCCGTTGTCAAATGCGCCTTTATTTTTCTTTTTCTGCATAAACATTAATTGTTTAAAATGGATAATATTTTTTTTATAAATTCCGGCAAACTGTGCTTTTGCACTACTATCTTACGCAGCTCATAGCCAAGGCGTCGCCTTTCTTTCTCTCCCCACATAATGCAACTTTTTATCTTATCAGTCAACTGCCGGCTATTGCCTGTCTCATACATCAGTTTATCTGTATAAGGGCCTAATACTTCCGGCATCGCCTCATTGCAGGTCAGTATGGGCAAGCCGCACGCAGCCGCTTCCAGCATCGCTTTGTCCAAACTGCCGGTACGGCTCATGTTAACGAACAGGTCGGCTGCTTGCAGATAAGAAACCAAATTTTTATTAGCTACGGGGCCGATAAATTTTATTATCTGCCCTAAATTTTTATCTTTAACCGATTGCCGCGTCTCCTTTAAGTAGTTTTGGTCAGCGGCAGTAGCCGGACCGCCAATAATATTGACTTCTATCCCCGCATATTCTTTAGTCAAAATGGCAGTGGCGTTAATTAAAGTGGCGTAATCTTTGGACGGTGAAATTCTCCCCACTGAAACAATTTTAAATTTATCATTAATTCGTAATTCGTAATTTTTAATTTGAAATTTATTGGCGTCTATTCCTTGCCCGATGACCCGCACTTTTTTGCTCGGCAGACGAAAGCCGCTTTTGGTTGAAGTAAAAATAACATCAGCCAACTTGGCGGCTATTTTCAGGCTGAAAGAAACATGCCCGTGCGCGTACCACAAACTTATCTTTTTACGCCCCAATTTCCAGCCAAGCCACCCTAACATAACGTACACTTCATTCATGTGCACGAACGCCGCCTCGTAATTTTTCCGCTCCTGCCAAATGTATCGATAAAAATTAAACAGGTACTTTAGCCGTGACTTGCCGGTTTCTTTGCCTAAAGATAAAACCTTAACATTCTCCGGGAAATGATATTTCCCTTGCTGCAGACAGATAACCGTCACCCGTTCGCATGCTTTGGCAAACTCCGAAATCCAAGCATGCATAAATCCCAGTACGTCGTCATCGCTATCAACTTTTTGGGTAATAATCAATAATTTCATATTAAGGCGCTACGATGTTAACATCTTTAAATCATGCGCGACCATAATTTTTGCCAACTCCAAAAAAGATATCCGCGGCTGCCAGCCCAGTATTTTTTTTGCTTTGGTAATATCCCCCACCAGCAGGTCAACCTCTGCCGGCCGCTTTAAACGCTCGTCAATGACAACGTATTGCCGCCAATCCAAATCAACTGTGGCGAAGGCCGCTTCCACGAACTCTCGCACGCTATGCGCCTCGCCGGTAGCGATAACGTAATCATCCGGCTCTTTCTGCTGTAACATCAACCACATTGCCTCTACGTATTCCGGCGCGTAACCCCAATCGCGACGCGCGTCCAAATTACCTAAGGAGAGTTTGTTTTGTTTACCCGCTTTAATTCCCGCGACGCCGCTCGTAATCTTGCGCGTTACAAACTCCATGCCGCGGCGCTCTGATTCGTGGTTAAATAAGATGCCGTTGCAAGCAAACATCCCATAGGCTTCGCGGTAGTTGCGCGTGATGTCAAAGCCGGTCACTTTTGAGATGCCATAGGGCGAGCGCGGATGAAACAGAGTCTGTTCGTTCTGCGGCGTCTCGCGCACCTTGCCGAACATTTCGCTGGAACCGGCGAAATAGAAACGGCAATGCGGTGCGCGTTCTTTCAGCGCCGCCAGCACATAGAGCGTGCCGTTGATGTTGGTGTTGAGCGTTGAAAAAGTGTCCTCAAACGATACGGCCACAAAGCTCTGCGCCGCTAAGTGGTAGCACTCATCAGGTTTGACTCTTTCCACGATGCTGAAAATGCTTGCGTAACTCTCCAATGAGCCTGAATGCAGTGTTATTTTATCTAAAATATGCCGTATCCACCCCAGCCTCTGCGCCGGGTCTTCAACTGCAACGCGGCGCACCAGACCGTGCACTTCGTAGCCTTTTGCCAGGAGTAATTCCGCCAAATACGAGCCGTCTTGTCCGGTGATGCCGGTTATAAGAGCTTTCGGCATAATGATATGATCATAAATTAAAACTTATTTAACGCAAAAAATGTTATAGCCGCTTGTTTGGTTACTCGCCTGTTTCCCCAAAACTTTATCCAGCCAGTTTAATATGCCGGTTTTTTTGGAAAAAAAAGGCAGTAAATTTGCCACCGTTGCCAAAGCGCCGCGCACATTCTGTATTTCTGTCGCTTTAAAATTTTTAGTCAAATACCGTACCCCGTCCCGTGTAAAGCGGTAAAAATCGCCGTAATACCCTGGCAGAGGGTGATAGTAGTATAGAAAGGGCACATAAATAAAACAATATCCCCCGGGCTTGAGCACTCGGTACATCTCTTTTATAGCTTTTTGCGGCTCTTCCACATGCTCTAATACGGCAATGCAAAGGATAGCGTCAATGCTATTATCTTCGAGCGGCAATTTATGTATATCTCCCACGATGTCTGGATGATAATCGGCGACCTTGTCCAGCACTTTGTACTCAACCCAGGGCAGGTATTCGTTAAGCCATTCGTTCTTTTTGTCAAACCGGTTGCTGCGCGCGCCGTCAATACGAAGACCGCCGCCGATATCAATGATGGTCCTTTTTTCCGTAAAAATTTTCTTCAATTTTTCTTTGCTAAACGCATCCCACGGATTCATATTTTATTATCTACGGCCGTCTGCCATGATTTTTTATACAGCGCTAATGTCTCCTCTTTACTCGGAAATTTTTTCACTACTTCTGCCGCGTTCCTACCCAGCTTCTCCCTTAATTCTTGATCTTCTGTTAATACTGCCATTGCCTTTTCTAATTCTTTTTGGTCGCCAACCGGAATTACGATTCCGCTTTCTTTGTCTTTTATAACCTCCCCAGCTAGTCCGACACCAGTCATAATTATAGGCAAACCCTGCGCCGCCGCCTCAACCACGGCTAACCCCCAACCTTCGCTGTTGGAAGTAAGTAAAAACACATCGGCTTGCCGATAAAATTTCTCCACATTTTCCTGCCAGCCAAAAAACTTCACGTAACGGGTAACGGGTAACGGGTAACACAATTCCTCTAATGCCTGCCTTTGCTCGCCATCGCCGACAATCCATAGTTCTGCCTGTGGAAATTGTTTTACAATATGTCGCATCGCCTTAATTTGCAAGGAAACATTTTTCACCGGCACTAATCTCCCAACCGTCAAAAAAATAAATTTATCATTTGTATATGTTATGTGTTGCGTGTTACATGTTCTATGCTCTGAATAGATAGGCACTACCGTTATTTTTCTTTCTGCTACACCAAAATCGCTAATTAGCTGACGCTTTAATCTTTGGCTGACGACCCGCACTGCATCTGCATTTCGCAAAACTTTTTTGGCCAGCAACTTTCTTGCGCCGCTGAATTTTTCAAATCCGTGCACCTGCGCCTCTAAGCCGAGATGGAATTTTTTTGCTAATTTTAGCGCTATCAAACCGATGAAGTATGCATCTTGTACGGTGATGATGTTATAGTTTTCAGAATTTAAAACCTCTGCGGCTCTCCTTTTTAATTTTAATAAGCTAAAAAATTTATTGCTTTTTCGGATGGCAATAACTTTAACTTTGTCTGATAAACCAAATTCTTGGTCTCTATCCGCCAAAACTAATATCGTATATCGTTCAACCAAATTTCCATATTCAACCATCCGTTTGGCCGCGGCTGAATCTTTGTCTAGTATGTTTTTATCCAAACTGATGCTTAGAATTTTCATCAAAATTAATTTATTACCGCTATGGCGTCTGCAATCATTTTTTTTTGGCTAAATTTAGTTAAATCTTGTCTGCCGGCTAATACAAACTTGCGCGCTAATTCCTGCGAATTAAGTAAACGCAAAATCGCTTCTTTAAGTTGTGTTTGATTATTATATTCCACCAACAACCCATTAATGCCATTTTGAATCACTTCCGGATTGCCGCCGACATTAGTCGTCACAACCGGAACGCCCAGATGCAACGCTTCCAGCAACAGATGCGATAGCCCTTCATAGCCGGTATTAAGCACCAACACATCCGCCGCTTTAATATATGCTAAAGTCTGCTCGTGTTCCAACCGACCCAGCATTCTGATTTGTCCTTCAATTTTTAATTTTTCACTTTTAATTTTTAATTGCTCTTGTTCCGGCCCCTCGCCGATAATGATCAATTTTAAGGCTGGTTCTGACCGCACTAGCGACGGCATAATATCAATCAGCGCGTCCATGCCTTTCCAAGGCACGAGCCGGCCGACAGATACCAGCCATCTTTCATTTGCAGGCTTAAGTACGGGCGGGATTGATTTAAATTCAACCGCATTGTAAATAACGTTAATTTTATTTTCCGGCACGCCCCATCCCTTAACAATTTTTTTTAAATACTGGCTCGGTACAATAACTTTATCTGCGTTGCGGGCAACCAATTTTTCAATTCGCCTCTTTCGTTCCGTCCGCGCATCAAATTTTTTATTTTGAAATTCATCTAATGAAATAAATCCTTGCTTTTCTGTTTTCTGGTTTTCTTGTTTTCTTGATACTTGCATTTGCTCCCAAGCATAGTCGCCAACTATTTTTAAAACATATTTTCGTCCGCGCAATTTGCACGCCCAATATGTTGGCAATCCCTCGCTCACCGGGCCTTGGGCGTAAACAATATTCGCCCAATTTAATAATTTCAAAACTTGCCAAAAATATTGAAAATAACGTAAAAAAATATGCTGTTTTCTGCTGATTTGAAAAACTGCCGCATCGTTTGTTTTTATGTTTTTATGTTTTAATGTTTTAATGTCTCCATCGCTATAAGTGACAACTTTAACTTCCCACCCCAGTTTAGGCAGTTCCTCGCTCAATATTTTAGTGTATGTCGCCGGTCCGCCGATGTCGGGCGGATAGATGCCGGTCGCGATTAAAATATTGTTGCCGTCCTTGTTTTCGCGCCGAAAGGTAACTGTTTTGTTGATGACAAAATTCATAAAGGCGAGCGCGCCCATAATCACAAATTGGGCTGCCATATACCAGATGTTTAAAACATCAACGGCAACATAGAGGAGTAAGGTATTTAATCCTAAATTAAGCAACGCAATTGAAGTGAAAAAAATAAACTGTTTTTTTATTCGGTGCAGGGAGCTCTCGCGAAAAGTCCAGAATTTGTGCAGTAAAAAAGCGATAACCAGAGAACAAATAAAAGCCATCACTGCCGACAGTAAATACCATATGCCCGCAATTTCCGTTAACAAAAACAATAAACCTAAATCAACCACGGCGGCGGTGCCGCCGGAAATAACATATTTGATGCCAATTTTGTATTGTTCTACCAGCAAACTTACGCGGCGGGGCGCGAAACGTTTAAAACATTTCTTTAAAAATTGATAAATTTTGATAGCCGTATTCATTTAAGTGCCTTAAAAATATTTTCCATTTGACCGGCAATGCCATCCCAATCGTATTTGTCTAAAACCATTTGCTTCGCGTTATTTATTACTTTCTGCGCTTCTGCTTTATTTTGTTCATCCAAAATATATTTTATTTTTTCCGCAATGCTTGCCGGGTCATTAACTCTACAAAACCAGCCGGTCTTGCCGTCCCGTAAAAAATCAGGGATGCCGCCGACCGGCGTTGCCACTACCGGCACGCCCGCGGCCATCGCTTCCAAAAAAGAGTTGCCTAACCCTTCGGAAAGAGACGGCCGGCAGAATACATCGGCAATCGCGTAAAATTTTGGCAATTCTTCCGGCTTTACAAAACCCATAAATTTTACTTCATCGGCAATGCCTAACTGCTTACTTTTAACTTCTAACTTCTTTCTTTCCTCGCCATCGCCACAGATTACTAAAGTAACGGGTGATGAGTAATGGGTAATGAGTAACGCAGTAGCTTCTATTAAATCTACTATTCCATTTTTTTGCACTAAACGCGAGGTAGTGAGAATAATTTTTGAATTTTGATTTTGTGATTTGTGATTTGTTTGATATTTGATATTTGATATTTGATATTTTTCCAGGTCCACTCCATTCGGCACTACCTCTATCGGACAGGTCGCTCCCATTTTTTTCGCCCAATCGGCTAAATAGCTGGAAATGCATTGGATGTAATCAGCGCGTTGAAAAATTTGTTTAAACCAATGATGTACCATCAGAGATTTCCTCACTGGCACGCGCAAATCATCCCCTTCCTGCAAAGTCAGCAAAAATTTAACGCTGCTGTTTTTGCAAAAAAATAAAGCGGCAAAGCCGGACCAGCTCGCCATAATTGACCAAACGACATCGTAATGATTTTGCCGGTGCAATTTATTTGCGAGCCGAGCCGCCCGGAAAGGAAAAAAGTATTTGTCAATTCTGCCTAAGCCAAAACCCAAACGATAAACTTTGATGTTGCCTACCTGTTCTTCAGCCGCATCCGCTTTTTTCAGCCGCACCGTAATCATTTCAAACTGGCGTTCCAGCCGCTTAGTTATTTCTTTAACCGCCACTTCCGCGCCGCCGACATGAGGGATATAAGCAGTAGCCAAAATTAAAATTCTCATAAAATACCTCTGAAATATTCAATAGTTTTTATTAAACCATCATCCAAATTAACTTCTGGATCCCAATTTAATTTTTCTTTAGCTAAATTAATATCGGGCTGCCTCTGCTTTGGGTCATCGGCAGGTAAATCCTGGCAGATAATTTGGGAGCGCGAGTTCGTTAACTTTAATATTTTAGCCGCCAGCTCCCGAACGCTAAATTCAGCCGGGTTGCCTAAATTAACCGGCCCGCTAAAACTGCTGGCCATCATTTTGATTAATCCCTCAACCATATCAGCAACATAACAAAAGCTTCTCGTTTGTTCGCCCCGGCCGTAAATAGTAATGGCTTCGCCGCGCAGCGCTTGAATAATAAAATTAGAAACTACCCGTCCGTCGGCTATCGCCATCCGCGGTCCGTAAGTGTTAAAAATCCTGACTACTTTTATGCCGACCTGATGTTCGCGGTAATAATCAAAACATAAAGTTTCGGCGCAACGTTTACCTTCGTCGTAGCAGGCGCGCACGCCAATGGGATTCACGTTGCCCCAGTAACTTTCCGGCTGCGGATGCACTGCGGGGTCGCCGTATACCTCCGAGGTGGAAGTATGCAGCATCGGGCAGCCGATGCGCTTAGCTAATTCCAAAGCGTTAATCGCGCCTAACACGTTTGTCCGCACGGTTTTTACCGGATCTTTTTGATACCAAATCGGCGCCGCCGGACAAGCTAAATTATAAATTTGGTCAACGGCGAAATCATACGGACTCTCTACGTCTTGTTCAGCCACTTTAAAATTTTCATCAGCTAATAAATGCTTAACATTATCTTTGGAGCCGGTAAAAAAATTATCCAAACAAACGACGGCGTGCCCTTGCTCCAATAGCTTTTCGCACAGATGAGAGCCGATAAACCCCGCGCCGCCGGTTATTAATATTTTCATAGCTAAATTCCTAACTCCTTTTTATATTCTAAAATCCACTCTTCTAAATTAACTTTCGGCTCCCAGCCGAGCAATTCGCGCGCGAGCGAATTATCAGCGAGCGTTTCCCGCGGTTCAAGGCGCGGCGGCAAATTCGTTGTTGGTCCGCCAATCATCGCGGCCATTTCATTGACGCTGTTATTCTTGCCTCGACCGATATTAATCGAGCGCCCGTCCCCAAGGCCACTGTCAGCGGCTAAAATATTGGCCCGTACTACGTCGCCGACAAACGTGTTGTCCCGGCGCTGCTGGCCGTCTCCGACGACCGTCATCGTCTGGCCTTGTTTGCGCTGCTGGCCAAAAATTGAAATCGCGCAGGCATAAGCGCCAACGGTCGCCATCCGCGGCCCGTACACGTTGAAGTAACGCAAACAAACGGTTGGCAATTTATAAACTATGAAAAACAAACGGCAATATTCTTCGCCGATATATTTTTGCAGTCCATAGGGACTCATTGGCTGTGGCGGCATATCTTCTTTAAGCGGCATTTGCGTTTGATTGCCGTAAGCGGAAGAAGAGGCGGAATAAACTACTTTTTTTACTTTCGCGTCGCGCGCGGCGACGAGCACATTCAGGGTGCTGTTGACATTATGGTCGTTATATTTAACCGGGTCCTCAATTGAGGGCTGTACCCGCGCCAGCGCCGCGCAGTGGAAAACATAATTCACGCCGCTGAAATACGGCTTTATTTTTTCTAAATCGCGCAAGTCAACTTCAATAAATTGCGCTTGCGGATTAATATTTTCCCGTTTGCCGGTAGATAAATTATCCAAAATAACGACTTCATCGCCGCGCTTAATCAGCGCGTCAACGAGGTTAGAACCGATAAACCCCGCGCCACCTGTAACTAATATATTCATAAAATTTAATCAAAAAAATTAAATGAAGTAATCCCAAAAACTATTTTAAATAATTACCGGTGCGGGGGTAAACCCCGCCCCTCCCGTAACCAGGCATTTATTCATATTTTTGATATAAAAAGTTAGTTGGTTATTGATTACCGGCCAGTTTATCACCGATCACTTTATCGCCATACACTCCCTTTAGCAAATCAATGTCTTTTTTGCTCTTAATGAGTAAATCTATATTTTTTTGCGCTAAACTTTCCAGCGCTTGCCTGCCTAAATTATCGCCTGACTGACGCCGGTAAATGTCGGTAAAAGCCGCGAAATCTTTGATAAAGCAATGCCCGCCGGCGCCGCGCCCGCCTTGATGGATGGGATTCAAATGAGTGCGGCCGATTCTGGGGTCAGCGGCCATCGCATCCTGCACCGTCTCCCATTGCACGCCCGACTTCTGCGCCAAGTCGTAAAGCATGTTGATAAAAATAACTTTGAAAAAAAACCAGCAATTGCCGCCATATTTAATCAGTTCCGCCTCGCGCGCGCGGCAAACTAATTGATAAGGCGCGTACGGTAAAACCTCCATCACCTCTTTCGCTTTGGCCCGGTGCGCATCGCTGTCTTCCGCAATCCCGACGATGTTGCGGTTGGGGTTAGCCGCGTCATAAGCGGCGCTGCTCTCCGTCAGGAATTCCGGCGAGTGCATTACGAAAATATTTTTGTTCTCGGCCTGAATTGATTCGGTCGTGCCGGGTAATACTGTTGATTTAATGACGGCGATTTTGCCTTCTCCCACCAACGGCACGACCGAACGCAAAATGCCGTCGTCAAATCCTTGCGGCGTGGTGGGCGTCGGCACGGCGATAAAAACGATATCGCAATTTTTAACAGCTTCTTTATTTTTAACGTACGGCTCTTCCTTGGCGTAACGCACTACTTCATAGCCGCGCTCCCCAAAATTGTCGGCGTAATTTTTGCCAATCCAGCCCTGGCCGCAAAACCCGATTAATTTTTTCATAAAAAAATTTAATAATATCAAAATAAACTAAGATTATATCTTAGTTTAAATAGCATACTTGAATTTAGCTATTCTATAAGGTATTATTTAATAAATAGACAAAAAAGTCAATCATCATATGTTAAAAATACTTTACCTTGTCACCCAATCAGACTTTGGCGGAGCGCAACGATATGTCTACGATTTAGCTACTAACCTTAGCGAAAATTTTACTATTGTAGTCGCCAGTGGTGGGCAAGGTTATGAGGGAGAATTGGCAAAAAAACTCAATAAGTCCGGCATTCGCTATCTACCGCTCTCACGCTTAAAACGGGCTATTTCCCCTTGGCATGATTGGTCAGCTTTTTGGCAAATTGTACATTTAATTCAGACAGAAAAGCCGGACATTGTCCATTTAAACAGCTCTAAAATCAGCATTCTCGGCTCGCTGGCCGCGTGGTGGTGTCAAGTGCCAAAAATAATCTATACGGTGCACGGCTGGGTGTTTAATGAAAATCTGCCTTGGCGGAAAAAAACCTTTTACTTGCTATTGGAAAAATGGACGGCAAAATTAAAAACTAACATAATTTGCCTTTCTGAATTTGAAAAACAAAATACTGTGCGGCGTCAAATTGCGCCCGCAAAAAAAATAAGCGTCATTTACAACGGCATCGCGCCCATGGACTTTTTATCACGGCCGGAAGCGCGCGCGCGACTGGCAAAAATAACTGGCGCGCCAATTGACGACCAAACGATACTTATCGGCTCTATCGGCAATCTATACAAAAATAAGGGCTACGAGTATCTTATTGAAGCAATAAAAATATCCAATATCCCTGCCTCGCCGGCAGGCAGGCAATATCCAATATCCAATATTAAGTTAATTATCATTGGCTCCGGCCCTGAACAAAACAATTTGCAATTACGAATTAACAATTGCGAATTACAAAATAAAATAATTCTAACGGGTTCAATTGGCGACGCCGCTCAACTTCTGCCGGCTTTTGATATTTATGTCTGTTCTTCCGTTAAAGAAGGCCTGCCCTATTCCATCTTGGAAGCGATGCAAGCGGGTTTGCCGATTGTGGCGACACCCGTCGGCGCCATTCCGGAAATAATTACCGATGGCCAAACCGGGCTGTTGGTTAAGTCCGGCAACGCCGCCGCTTTAGCGGATAAATTAAGTTACGCCCTAAACCGTTCGTCCGTTAGTAAACAAATAGGAGTTGAGGCTAATAAACAAGTAATCGCTAAATACGGCTTACAGACTATGATAAAAAAAACAGCCAATTTGTATAGCCGTTAAATTTATTAGTAACAAAAAAAGTCGCCCCAGAGCGGCTTTTATTTTTTTAACTTTTATTTATTTACTCTACTTTACTCTACTTTCAATTTCCTGCAATAATTCCGGCGCCTGTCCGGCTTGAATCTTGCCGATAATATAGTCGGCGTCTTTGGCAAAGCTTGCGTTCGCCGCCGGTAATTTTTGCGCCGCGGCAATTGCCTTATCATTTTGCCCTGTTTTTAGATAAAGTTTTATTAGCCGCACCAGTGATTGAGCATCGTTTGGGTTAACTTTTATTGCTTCTGCCATAACCTCAATTGCTTTCAGCTCTTCTTTATTTTCTTCAAATTTATTAGCCAGATAAGAAAACAGTACGTTGTTGGTGGCAAAATATCCGCGCGGTTTTAGTTGTTTAACGACGATTAACGCCTGGTCAAACTGCCCGGCGGCAGTATAGGCCTTAGCTAAATAAAAATATCCGGTCGCATACTCGCTGTTTATCTTGAGCGCGTCCCCAGCGGTTTGGATCGCCTCTGCCATCCGGCCGGCGATAATATAAGTGTCAACCAGCGTGTAATAATAATGCAGATGTTCCGGACTTAAGGCAATCGCTTCGCGAACGGCATCAAAGGAATTTTGTAAATACGCCCTATCATTAGTGAGCAAATAGGCGATATTATTGATAATGGAGAGGCGATCGTAAAGCAAAGCGTTAAAGCGGTCTTTCTTTATTTCTTTATCTAAAGCAATAATAATATTTTTTATTCCTTCCGTTAACGCCGCCTTTTTCTGCGCGTCGCTCGCTACCGCCGGCAAATTACCCGCTACTTCTGTCAGGTAACTGACATAAGAAGTAACGATATTGCGAGAAGGGATAATGTGATAATCAATCGCCTTCTGAAAAGTAGCGGTCGTGGCCATAATATCATCGCGATAGGAAAAAGCGTCAATGACTGCATTGGACGCCTGCAACACTTTTATGTTTAAACTATACATTATAATGATAATGATAATTGCCGCGGCGCCGCCGCTCAAATTAACTAAAGAGCGCGGCGCGCGTTGCTCGCCAAAGGTTACCAGCGGCTCTCGCTGGTAGCGGTATTCAACGAAAGCGAGTAAAACCACAAAAAATAAATATGAGTTCAAATCGTCAAAGACAAAAAAGAGGTGGACAAAATAGGTGATGGTCAAAGCTAAAAAAATCAGCAATTCGTCCAAATTAATTTTACCCTCGCGATAACCGCGCAACAGATAATAGACGATGCTTATGGGGAACCCTAGAAAAACAATGAAGCCGACGGCGCCGTTCATTACCAATACATCCAAAAAAGCGTTGTGCGAGCGGTCAAAGTACGGTTCCGAGGCGGCATAAAGATAATAGTTTGAATTAAAATATTTATTGAACACCACGTAGTAATTATCCATTCCTACCCCAAAAATCGGGTGTTCCAAAAAACCTTTAAGAGAGGCCCGCCAGCCAATCAGGCGCGTTTCGGTAGTGTCGCCTGATAAGGAAATAGTCGCTATTCTTTGCAGTACCGGATTGCTCTGCGCTAACTTTCCTTCCGGATGCAGGAAAGCGTAGGTAAAAATTAATGGAGCAATGATTAAAAGAGAGGCGATGCTTATTTTATAGCTTTTTTTATGCCCCAAAATTATGTAAACTAATCCGGCAACGACCGCGGCCGCTAAAACGGCTAAAGTCGTGCCGCGGATACCCGCCAAATTAAAGGCGAATAAATCTATCGCGATTACTGCCGCATAATACCATCTTAACCAAAGTTTATGGCTGCGGCTCCAGAGAAAAATGGCGAAAAAAACATTAAAAATTAAATAAATCGCCACATAAGCCGGATTGCCCAAAGTGCTGATAATGCGGCCGATGCCGGCTTGGTATAATTTAATTCCAAAAACGTCGGGATAATGTTGAATAATGCCGTAGAAAGCTACGTATAAACTTACTGCTAAAGAAATAGAAAAAAATATTTTCCATTCTTTACCGGTAAAAAAAGTGCGCAACAGCCAATAAAACATAAATAAGTGCAGGAGCGTAAATATCCCCCACATCCGTTCAATGTCTGAAAACCAGGCTATTAGCGGCGAGAAGCTAAAGAAAGAAGAGATGATGTTGGTAGCTACGAAAGCGATAAAGACGACGAAAATATAATTGCCGCCGCCTTTTTCCGGCAGCCGCAAACGATATAACCATATTAATAATATTAAAACCAATAACGCTGCTTCAATCAGCAGACGGAAAAATACGGTGCGCGCGCTGATGTAGGGGAAAAGAAAAGCGCCGGAAATTATTAGAGGGGTAAAGGCAGTTAAATAAAGCAGCCATTTAGCGGCCGCGATGAGTTTGGTTGATTCTAAATATTTAGGCATATTTAAAAAAAACTTTTTTATTTTATCTTACTCTCTAATTCTTGGATGACTTCTTTATAACCGCTGTTATCGGGATAATTCTTGCTTAAAATCTTATAGCAGGCCAAAGCTTCTGCATAATTGGCGCTCAAGCGCAGGTATGAGCATTTATCCAAAAATAAGCTGGCGTTGCCGGCGGTCGCTTCCATGCCTTCGTCATAAACCGCGATGATGTCCTTAGGGTCCTTGTTCATTTTAAAGCGATAAAGGTCGGCTAAATTGCGATACGGGTCTTCATAAGAAGGAGAAATGGCGATAGACTGCCGGTAATAGCTTTCGGCTAAATTGTAATCTTCCAAATACTCGGCTACTTTACCGGCATTCCAGTAAACTAATACATTTTTTTCGCCAAACAGTTTAATGCCTTCTTGATACACTGCTAACGACTTTTGGTAAAAAAATTTGTCTTGGGTTTGATCGCCCAAGCCCTTCCAACTGTTGCCAATGATTATCACCCGTTCCAAGGTAATTTTTCCTTCTTGCTTGTTCTTTTTCTCTTGTCCTTTTATTCTATCATACACGGCTAACAACTGTTCATCGCCCGCTAACCTCTTTTTTACTTGATAACCTTCAGAGGAATAATAATAAATTGCTCCGCCGCCTAGTGCGACTAACAGACAAATAAGGGCTGTTAAGATAATTATTTTTGCTTTGGAATTAAACATAGATTTGTGGGGTTATTTTAAATTATTGTCTCGGATGAATTTTTGCGCCTCCGCCTGCAAACGCATATCTAACTCAGCGGCGGTAATAATTTCTGTTAACGCCATTGCTTTATCTCCTTGGGCAAGGTAAGTCGCCGCCAGTTTCGCGTGCCAATATCCTTCATTTGGTTGCCGCTGGCTCAATAATTTGTAGTAATCAAGGATAGTGGCATAATCTTTGGCTTCAGCCAAAATGTCTATTAAATATAAGATATTTTGCTCGGTTTGTAAATCCGGCTCAAGCCGCAGACCTTGTTTTAATTCCGGCAGAGCTTTCAGCCGCTCGCCGGCCGCTTCATACGCTAAACCTAAAAACCAATGCGGTTGCCCTAAATCAGGGCTGATTGCCACCGCTGCCTGCAAAATATCCTTTGCTGCCGCAGCGTTTTGTTGATACAGATATGCCTGCCCTAATAAAAAGTACACTTCCTGTTTGCGGGGAGCAATTTGCCTTGCCTGCTCCAAAAACTCCCGCCCCTGTTCAAAGTAAGCCGCGTCCACATACTCTCCTAAAACTAAATACGCCTGCCCGGCCCAAACCGGATAAATATAATTTTGCGGATATTTTTTTGCTCCGTCCGCAAGTATTGACGTCAACATCAACGCCGCTTCCTTAATGTCTTGGCCGTCTTTAATAATGTTTTTCTTGCTCATGGTATCCAGAGTGGAGGCGGCCAACACCGCGCTTTCTAATTTTAAATAAGAAGGGGTTCGCAAAGAAAGCTGCGCATTGGTTGCCCAAGCGGCGGGAGAATTTTGGTAGCGGCCGGCGTTTTCGGACAAAGCTAAATAGTAAGAAGCGCGCAAAGGCAGATAATTGTATTGATAAAGTAAAAATAAAATTAGCGCGCCAACGCCGGTTAAAATCAGCGAAGCGAATTTAGATTTTTTAGACAAAATTTTATCAGTTGATGTTTCTGAAAATATCCTGCCGGAAATAAAAGCTAAAATAATAAAAAATATCAGAAGCGCGTTAAATGTTTCAAATAAAAATAAATTTTGGATAAAGTACGCGAGTAGCCCGCCGGCTAAAATAATTTGCGCCCATTTATCTTTAGAAGTTATTTCTTGCCGCGCTTTGCGCACCAGCGCCTGTACCGCTGCCGCGTATACCGCTAAATACGCTAATACGCCGAATATCCCCGCGCTCACCGCGAGTTCCAGCAGCCAATTGTGCGGCTTATCCCAAATCGTTTCTTTAAATCCGTAGCGCAGAAGTTCGGGATTATAGTATTGGTTAAAAATAACTTCGTAGTTGCCCATTCCTATGCCGAACAACGGATAATTCTTAAATCCTTGCCCAGCTATCTGCCAAGCCATTAAACGCGTCTGCGCCGTACTGGCTTGAGTAATATTTTGAATATTGGCTATCCCGGTTAAAAACGGGACTTTCTCCTGCGCTTTAGGCAGGCGGGCGAGCATTATTGTCGTTGCGCCCGTAAAGAGCAATGCCGCTAAAATAATAACCGCCGTTAATCGTTGTTTTTTATTTAATATAAATATAGCCATCGCCAATACGCTAATAGCCCCTATGCCTGCGCCTAAAATTACTCCTCTAATGCCTGTACCCCATAATATCACGGCTTCTAAAAGAGCGATGCCGAGCCAAAACCAAGTCTCAAGTGCGCGGCTTGATTTAAAAACTAAACTCAAAGCAATAAACGCCGGCAGTATGATATAAGCGGCTAAAAAAGCTGGATTGCCGACGATGCCGGACAGGCGCGGGCCTAAATCTCCCCGCCATGTTGCCGGCAAATAATTTTGCAAAATCGCCGTCACGCCGACCAGCACGGCAATAATTACCGTTGCTTTTAGATAACGCTGCCAATCATTTTTTTCGCGCCAAGCACTTTTAAGTAACCAATAAAAAACGCCAAAGTGCAGCCAGAGCATTACTCCTTGCGCCCGCGACTGGTTGCCGAAAAAACTGTTATTAAAATTAACGCCCGTTACGGCCGTTACCACTAAAATAGCCAAAAAAATTATTACCGCCCAGTCTAACCGGTTTAATTTCCTTAACTCAACTCTGCCCGGCGTCTGCAACCAGAACACCAGCCAAACGAACGCTAAAATTTCAATAATAATTTGGAAAAAAATAACTTTGCCGAACTGCCAGGGAAACATCGTAAACGGCGTAACTATTAAAGGCAACAATAATATGGCGTATAAACCGATTTTAATGATTTTTGGTAATAGCATAAATTTCATTAAAGCATGAAAACAAAAACATTATACTCTATTGTTTTAATGTTCTGGTGTTCTGGTGTTTTAATGTCAGCCGTATTGTCATTCTACTAAAAATATGCCCAAAAAACAATCCAGTCTCCCGAAGTACTTCGGGAGACTGGTTGCTCTTCTCTGACTGGTTCTCCACAAACAAAATCCTGTGAAAACACCTTTCAGAACTTTTGGCCTTAGTAGGTCAATGTCTTATACCCAATATCAATGTTATCTATAGCAATGATATTAGTAGTTGATCCGTCAGACCAAATTAAACCATACGAACCGTTCGTAGCTGTTGCGCCGTACTTGCCGGAATGATAAGCCGGGATGGTAACCGACAATGTCTTTTGCGTAGCCGCATCCGTCGTATCTAAGGTAAAGAAGAATGTCTTGGTGGAGCCGTCTGAAATTTCTACATCCGTTATATCGCCATCCAGGAAGTTCGTGTTCGTATAGCTGTCGCCCGCTACCGCCATTGTTGTTGAAACATAGGTAGTAGTGCCCAACACAGTGCCACTAGCTGAATCTTTGTACACAGTCAAGTTGCGATTTGTGGCCGCGGCGTTAGAAATAGTGGTTGACACGCTAATGTTCATCGCTTTAACAGTAGCCGGATAGGTGCCGCTGTTGGCGGTATTAGCAACATTCACCACTGCAATAGTCTGTTTAGAACTATTATTGCCAGTTAAACCGGACGGGGTGTTCGCGTTCCAAGCCAACATTAATTTAGCGCGATACAGCACCATTTCATTGGCGCGTACTACATTAACATTAGCCGCTAGTTGCGTGGAAGTGGCGCTTGTCTGGTCAGAATACGGAATAGACCCGGCGTTAGAAGTAAAGGTCAGAGTCGTAGCCGTCATAGACTGGCCGGACTGGGAACCGGTGCCGGTAATCGGCAACTGACTGCCGCTCGTGGTCGCGTCATAGTCAGTCGGCACAATCGCTAACTGAATGGCCTGTCCAGTGGTGGTCAAACCGCTGCCCTCATACGGATTAAGATCCGCCTTGACGATAATGACTTTAGTTGTGCCTTTGGGGATAACCAGACTCAGACTCTTAAAGATAGCGTGCGCGTATGTAGTAGTAGCGTAGGTGCCATCAAAACCGGCAACCGCGCTGCCGATTTGAACGTTGTTTACGTCAAACAGGCGGATGTTATTCACCGTACCAGTGGCGCCGGAATCTTTTTCAATATTTACGCTAATAACCAGTTCGGTGATGGTTATGGATTCGCTGGAGCTCGCGGTAAACTTGAATTTCCCTAATGTCTGGTCAGTCGCGCCCATTAAGAGGTTGGTAGCTAACGGCGTATCGCTGTCAATCGCGATTGTCATGCCGCCCGCGGTTGCGATGTACTGGCTCTGCAAGGTTACGGCCGTGGAATAACTGGCCGCGGTGCCGGTATTTTTGCCGCTCGCCGTCACGGAAGAAACCTTAATAATCGCGGCCGCGGTCGTTAAGGTAGTACTCTTAACGTCAGCGTACACATCAACCACATACTGCTCGCCCGAGTTAATCGTAACGGCTGGCGAGATATTAAAGGTATGCGTCTGCGCTGTGTCCGCGCCGCTGGACGGACTGCCGAGCGTATTACCCAACTGCGTCGTGCCGTGCATTAATTTAACGTTCTGGAAGTACTTGCTGACATACTTGGTGCCAGCGGTAACATCGGCTAAAGAAATTTGGGTTACTTCGGCCGGTTCGCCCGCTCCCCCAATAATGGTAAAGGAAGCGACTTTAGTATTGGCGCCGTAGGCGACACCGGTAGGAGTAGATGAGTTGCCGTCGCCGAAACTGACATTCTTAACAACGGTCAAAGTGCCGGCGGCAATCGTTAAGGTGCGGCCGGTAATGGCGGTAGTGCTTAATGTCGTTAATGAGGTCAGCCCTTGGGCATTGCTGGAACCAACTTCCAGATTAGCCACTAAAGTTTCTCCGGAAGTTGTCGTGCCGGTGATGTCCGCCGCCACCGTCAAAACATGAGTCTGGCCGGCGCGAGCGATAACCGTGCTGCCCAAAGTATAATCGTTGTTGACCGCTCCGTCGCAAGCTCCCGAGGTAGCGATGGCTGAACCTACCTGTGAACCATCCCAAAGAACTTTGAGGTTCTTAATGGTCTTTGTGTCTACCGAACTATCGCAGTTAACGGTTAAACTGGTAATCTTAACATCTTCGCCAGACGCCTTTATGCTCACTTTTAATAAGGTGGTGTTAGTCGTGGAAGAAGCGATATTTCCAGTCGGAGAATCCTGGGCGATAGACATAGTTAGGGAGCCGGAATTAATGGTGTAGCTTACTGCCGCCGAATTGGAGTCAACCGGCTGCAGTACCGTGAAGCTGTCCGCGCCGTTATGACGCAATAATACGCCGTAACCTTTGTCATAAATGCTTAAATCGCTGCCGTTCTGAATGGAAGCGCGGAAAGTTCGGGTGGTGCCGGATACGATATTAGCTTTTAAGCTCAAAGTTTTGGTCACGCCTTTGACAATCGTGTACGGAGCTGACGATAAGTCTAGAGTAATTGTCTTACTAGAAGACATGTCCGCTACCGTGCCGCCAATTTGCGTGCCGCCGTCCCAGAGACCGAAGTTTTTCAGGTCGCCGACGTTGACCGAGCCGACAATCGTAAAGATCATCTTGCGCAATTCAACGTCCTGTGAAGAGCCGGCCGCAGTGAAGCGCCAAATTTCATAGTTGTCCTGTGGGTCAACACTACCGGCCGCGGTCGGAGAGACGTTGGTAAGTGTTAATTTACCTAAGTCAGTCACGCTCGCGGAAGTAAAGGTGTTACCGGTTATTGGGAATGAGCCGGAAACGGCCGCGCCGCTCGTGGTGATGTCAGAAGCTGATGCAACTGCGAAATTAATGGTGATGCCGGCAGTGGCGTTACCTTTCAGGTCAAATTTAACGTCAATCGCTTTAGTAGTCCCGCGCGTAACGGTAAATATACCGGCTGAATTGGTAAAGGTAAAGACTTTCGTGGAAATTGACGGGCTAGAGGCAACGACCGTTGAACCATCCAGCAAATACATATTTACCACGTCGGTGTCGGCCGAAATGCCGCCACGGGTGATTTTAACTGTTCTAACGACCACATCGCCGTCAGCCGCCGCGGTAAAGTTAAGCCGAAACGCCGGAATCATTGATTGGGCGCCGTCAGCCGTGTCGGTAACGACCGTAGCCGCGGCTGGATTGTCAGAGGCCAAAGCCACTGATACGCCCGAACCGGTAGCTACCGCCGCCGTTCCGCCCGCGCCAGAAGAGGTATCGATTAAAGTAGCGACCGCGCTGGCAATAGGAGTGCCTGCGGCTGGCATCGTAACGGAAGCCGGAGCAGTAATGACATCGGCAGTCTTAAAGCGGTTGGCGCTCATAGCCGCGCTTTCCACTTTCTGCGCTTTGCCGTCGCTCGCGATATAATAGACGTCAGTAGAGCCGCTGAACTTTACCAAACTCCCCGTGGGGTAAGCGGTTGCGCTCACCTGTTGACCGGTAGCAATCGTGTAATTAGTGAAGAAAGCGTCCGGAACGTCAACTATTCTCCTGGCCCAGTTAGCGCCATACAAGGTGTTGGCAACCGTTTCACTCGGCACCCAAACTAAGGAGCCGTTCGTTTCCACGGCGTACACCTTGGGGTCGGTGGTAATCTTAACTAATTTAGTGCCTGGCCGCATGGTGATATTTTTGCCTAACGGGTAACTTTCCAGTTCGGACTGGGAAACGGTTACGACGCTGGAAAAATCACTGTACCAGGAAAAATAACTATTCTCATTAGGGAAAACATAACGTTTACCGTCAGCCGCCAAATAATAGACTGAAGACAATCCGGACATTTTAATGAGGTCGCCGGCGCTCGCCGTTGCTTGCGCTTGCGGCGCTACGACTACGCTCATGGACAGGATCGTCATCAGCATGACGCTGACAGTAAAAACTTTTCGTAATTTACTCATACGTAAATTATTCCTTTCTTAAGTTGCGCTTTTATAAATTTATGAATTTGCCGTTTTTCCCGTTAACTTTTCGTCTTTGATTAAATAAAAATCAACCGGAATCCCATCCCCCCCACACCTACACCCAACCGCGCATGGGCGGCAGTAAGAATGCAGAGAGTGGAAATTTATTTCCCCCTGCTCCCAAAAAGTTGCGGAGTAAGTGTGGGGGGAAAGCTTGTTGATTTTTACTGCTTGACTGATAAGTTAAGCAAGAATGCGACCAATCGCAAATATTTACAAAGGCGCTTAATAAAGACTCTAGCTATATTATAAATTTATAATATAGTCGACCTTTTTTTCTAAAGCCTGCCCCATATAGGAACACGTCCTTTTTCTAGTTATTATGTTTTACTTTTAGTGGCTTGCTTTTGGCGCAACCAAAATAGAAAAAGGTTTGTCTTGCTATATGTCTTAATTATATCTAATATAAAATACTTATTGTTAGTTGCCGATCGTAGTGGACGCGTTCTCGGCTGATTCTTCCCCATCGCCCAGCCGATCAATTATTCCTTTGACTTGAGGGGTGGTGCTGCTGGCTGTTTCGTCCGACTGTTCAATAATTTTTTGATCAACCGCCTGTGCGGCTTCATTTAATATCTGCTCGCTCGCCGTTATCTTATTAACCGCCTCTTGATAATTATTGTCATCCAGCAACTGTTCCGCCTCGGTGATTATTTTGCTTGCTTCTTTAGTTTTGGCTTCGGCTTTTTTCTTAGTCTCCATGTCAGTAACGTTGTTGGGAGCTTGGTATATCTGCAAACCGCTCTCGCTGCGGCTGAAGCCGGCGCTGAATACTTTATTAACGTCCGCCTGAACCTCGGTAATTTTTTGTTTAGTGATGTTTAATTTTGACGCCACTCTCTGGCTCAGCTCTTTTTTGTTCACGGTATTATTTTTTCCGGCAGATTTAACGATGGTGCCTAAAGCGCTTAAACCCGCTTCATCCACGCTGCGAATCGCTTCATTGATTTTGCTGTTAGCCGAACTGCCGCTTTTAGCCAGCGCCTCTTTTGTTTCCTGCAGCTTTTGCCGCAAAACGGTCGTTTTGTTTTCAATGTCCTTAGCTAAATCCACGGCGGTGCCGGGATTATTGACTTCCACCTGTTTCAGTTGTTCCTGGGCGGAAGAAATTTCTTCTTTTAAGTTATCGGCTACTTCATTAAGTATGACATGCGCGTCCTTATCCGCTAAACCTTTTATTTCTTCGGCGCGGCGCTCGGCAAATTTAACGTTTAATCTTGCCTTATCTTCCGAATTGACGGTGAGGGCGAATCTCGTTTTTTCGCTTACTAATTTGACGGTATAAAGAAAACTGCCCGGCGTCGCTCCCGAAGCGGCGCTGATGCTGAATACGCCTCCGCCGACCATTAACAAAATTAACACCGCAACTCCAACAATTGGCTGGCCAATAAGCGCCGCTTCATGCTGGATAACCTCTTTTAGATAAAACCAAAAATATCGCCCCGCTCCTGTCTCCTGCGCGGCAGAGGAAATCTGACGCAACAAAATTTCTTTTTGGGCGAGCCGCCAGCTCTCTTTGGGCTTAATTGTGCGCAAGCTTTGCAGCTGCGTGATAATGTCTTTTTCCATTTTGTCGCGGAAAATTATTGCGCGTCTCTTAAAGCTTTCAACGCTCGATGCAGCGTTACTCTGATGTTGCCTCGTTTCTTTTCTAAAATGTTGGCTATTTCTTTAATGGTTAGCTCGTTGATGAAGTGTAAGATAATAATTTCTTGGTATTCGCTTTTTAATTTTTTTAATCTGCGCCCGATTATTTCCATTTCGATTTTAACGTCCGCCGCTTGGTCTAAATGGGCGTCGGCCTCGGCAATGTGAGCAGCTTCCTCTAGCGATATTTTATTTTTTTCTCGGTTAGAACTGCGATAATAATCAATCACCAAATTACGCGCCACTTTATACAACAACGACTGGAATGATTCGTTTACCTTTATTTTCCCCTCTAAAGCTAATTGCCAAATTTTTAAAAAAGTTTGCGAGGTTAAATCTTCCGCTTCGGAAACGCTGGTTACTTTAAAATAGATAAAGCGGTATATTTTATCCAGATAAAAATCATAAAGATGGGAAAAAGCTTCTTTGTCTTTTAATTTCAACCTTCCCACTAAAATTTTTTCCTGTAAACTGCCTGATTTTAACATATTATACGTAAAAAAGATAAAAATGTTACAGCAATAATATGGTTATATGGCTTAATTAAGATAAAAAATAGCGAATATTCGCTAAAAGGCATCTTTACTTTGATTATAAGATAAAAATAAATTGGAGTCAAATAATTGAGTTTTCTATTATGTATACGCTGTTTACGGCATAGCTTAATTCTACTTTTAATCCTTAAAGTAAGTTTCGTGCCCGCGATCCATATGTGTTTAAAATTTGCAAAAAAAATAATAATATGAGAAAATAATTAAAGATAAGTCCATAAAAATCTGGACTATTGACAAAAGAAGATAATATTATTTATTTTAAAGTCTAATAAAATCTGGACAATCAATAATTTATGTCTTTTTATTTAAAGTCCACAAATTTGTAGACTTTCAATAATAAATAAAAATGAAAATAAAAGAAAAAGACCTGCCTATTTCTAATAAATTATGGTTGTCGGTAACGCAAGCGGCTAAATTATTAGGCGTGGAGCAAAAAACTATCCGACGAGCCATTAAAACTAAAGAAATCATCTATCTGATAGAAGGTAACCGCTATAGTTTGGAGATGGGTTCTTTGCTCGGGTGGGCGCATCAGAGTCCGCGTTTAAAAAATAAATTGGGGCGGGATGGCATAGGTAAATTCGTGAAAGAATGGAAAGAAGAGTTCGTTGGCATTAAAGCATTAAAACACAAGAGCATTCACCCCGTGAAATAAAAAAATCAAAGATTTTTTAATCCCGCAGTACAGCGGGATATTTCACGGGGTAAAAGTTATCCACAAGATAGCTTTTTTTGTTAAAATATTGTATACTAAAAAGCACATTAAGAATATCCCCATGCTTAATACAGTTAATAAAATCACGGCTAAACAATTTGGCCGTACCAAAGCGGACACGGGAAGAACGGCGTTTTATTTTGTTGATTTTGTTGATAAAAACTAGTTATTTTTATTTTGGAATAACTGGTTTTTTTGTTTATTTAATTTAAAAAGGTCTTAAATAAAAAAATTAAAGGTCGAACTCGGCTTCTTAAATTTAAGGGGCTGCAAAATAAATTAATTACAATTAATTTTTATCGTACGAAAAATTAATAATTTTTTAGGCCTAATTATTAATTTTAAGTATCATAATAAAATTAAGTCTTATGAAAAGATTCATTAAATCGCGAATTATATTACAGGTGATTACAGCGACCCTTGTAACCACCCTTGCTACCGCAGGCATAGTCTTGGCGTCCACCACTATCAATAATAATATTTCTACCGGTACGATTAATGCTACTACGATTGATGCTACCGGAGTGGTGACGCTTACCAGCACACTGGCTGTTACCGGAGCGACGACCCTTTCCGATGATTTAACGATTGATACTGACGATCTATTTGTTGATATTTCTACTAACAGAGTAGGCGTTGGTTCAAGCACTCCCTGGGCAACGCTCTCCATTGACACTAACACCGGCGACAACGCTTTTGTCATCGGTTCGTCTACCGCCACTTACCTGCGGGTTGACACTTTAGGCGTTTTACGCGGCAACGAGAGCTTAGGCGATTCCGCTGATTTGCGCTGGGACGGCACG
>PFAT01000011.1 GCA_002773575.1 Candidatus Falkowbacteria bacterium CG10_big_fil_rev_8_21_14_0_10_44_15 | reverse complement strand
ATCGTAGAGGCACAATATTGAATTTGTATTTTCTATTTTTTGCCCGCCCCCAATTCCGCCAAAAACAAATGAGCCGAGGTTTTGCGAAATCCTTTTCCCCAGAAAATAGTTTTGGCAAAACCGAGTCCGAATTGAAGCCCCGCCACACTGCCCAGAAACTTCTTGGGCAGAATCCCAAAAAAAATGTCCTTTTCATTTTAGAAAAAGTTACCCTCCCCCGCGAAAAACAAAAGAGCAAGGAACATTTTTCTTTTTGGGGTTGCCGAGCGGAGCGAGGCGGTGGCGGGGTTTTCGTGGAGCGTAGTTAGCGGTTGCGAATTATGAGGTGTGTGGAGCGTGCGAAATGTCAGCGATTTTGAAAATAGGTGCGAGCTTGGTAAAATAGAGACACCAAGAATAATTTTAGATTTACACCGTGTAGTAGCTTGCTATACTACACAGAGTAAAGATTTAACAGGGTAAAGATTTAAATCAAAAATCTAAAATTAAAGAGGACGCGTAGTTCAGCTGGTTACCCGCCGACAGCTATGCAATCGGGCGGGCCCGCCAAATTGCAAAGCTATTGGCGGGGAGTGCATCGTTTATTTATTCTATCAAAATAAGGGTGATTAGCTCAGTTGGTTAGAGCGTCTCGTTTACACCGAGAAGGTCGTAGGTCCGAATCCTACATCACCCACAAATTTTACTAAGATAGCTGCCGCGGCGGGCAAGCGCCGAGGAGATCCTAGGCTTGCTCCGTCACGAGCATAGCGAGTCGTACGGGGTTCAAATCCTAGTGCGTCCGCCAACAATTGACATTCATTAAAATATTGATATAATATAAAATTATAAAATCTTTAGCAAAGGAGAGGAGACATGCCTAAACCGAGCCTTGAAATTCCCACTGGATTGCTGTTAGATGGAATTGCTGTATCAATTATTCTAAACAATGACGGTTGTTTTGTCAGCGCTACAAAAAATGGAAAGCCAATGCCCGTCCATTATCTTTACCAATCTTGGACGCCAAAAACATTCAACATGACTATTGAGTTGCTGATAAAAAGCGGCCCTCGGCAATCATCTATCTCTAATAGGGCATTAAACGCTCTACGAGCTATGGGGATACGTTCCGTTGGAGATTTGGTGCAAAAAACGGAGGCAGAGCTATTAAGAGGCAGATTTTTTGGGCCAGTTTGTCTCGAATTCATAAAAACGCTTTTGCAAAACCGCGGGCTTTGCCTCGGTATGAATCTCCAGGAATAGCGGGAGAGACCGCGCTAAAACTTCTTTGTGCGAAAGATAAATCAGTGATGAGGCGATAATTCAATCGCCTCTGTTTTTTTGTCTTTTTACCCCTAAAATGCTAAGCTATTAATAGGTAATATTCGTATATTCGTATCAAATTCGTAATTCGTAGGAGTATGCCTAAATCAAAACAAAAACTCTTAATCATTGACGGCAACGCCTTGATTCACCGCAGTTTTCACGCTTTGCCGACCACGATGCGCACCAAGCGCGGCGAGATAACGAACGCCGTTTATGGCTTTACGCTCGTGCTATTAAAAGCGCTGAAAGAGTTTAAACCGGAATATGTGGCGCTGACGCTGGATAAAAAAGGCCCGACCTTTCGGCATCAGGAGTACAAAGAATATAAAGCGACTCGGGTGAAAGCGCCGGACGAATTATACGAACAAATTCCGCGCGTTAAAGAAGTGGCGGCCGCTTTTAATATCCCGATTTTTGAGCAGCAGGGCTATGAAGCCGATGACTTAATCGGAACGATTGCGCGTCAGCCGGGAAAAAACGTTGAAAGTATTATCGTAACCGGCGATATGGATACTTTGCAGTTAGTCAACGACCGCACGAAAGTTTACACCATGAGCCACGGCCTTTCCGACAGCCTGCTTTACGACGCCGCACAAGTTGAACAGCGCTTTAACGGTTTAAAGCCCGAGCAAATGGTTGATTATAAAGCCCTGCGCGGCGATCCGTCCGACAACATCCCCGGCGTGCCGGGCATCGGCGAAAAAGGGGCGATTGATTTATTGCGCGAATTTACAACACTGGAGAATCTTTATGACCACATAACACGCAACACAAAACAGGTAACCCGGATAAAATCAAGGACACTGGAGCTCCTTAAAGAACATAAACAAGAAGCGTTTTTAAGTAAAAAACTCGCGACCATCGTCTGCGATGTGCCGCTGGATTTTAATTTAGCGCGCGCGCGGACGCGTGACTTTGACACTAACGAAGTAGTGCGCGTTTTTAATGAGCTGGAATTCCGCTCGCTTTTGCCCAAACTGCAGGAATTAAACAAAAAACTGCAGCCAGCTAACAAAACGGCGGATGAGGAGCAGAATAAATTTGCCTACGTGCGGCAGCATTTCAACTATCAGCTGATTGACACGGCCATAAAGTTTAAAAAATTCTTGGCGGAATTAAAGCGGCAGGATGAGTTTGCGTTTGACACGGAAACGGCAAACTTTAATCCGCTGGAGGCGAAACTTTTAGGCGTCAGCTTTTCCTGGGCAGAAAAACAGGCGTATTACGTCCAAGTCAAAAATTCCCGCAGTATTGCGGGATCAAAAGTCAAAAAGCAGGAAAGTTTATTTGCCGGTAACGCGGAAACGCGCCCGGGCGCGTCTGCCAAAGCGGGAGTAGACATTGATTTAATTAATAAAGAATTAAACCCGATTTTTGGCAACGGCAAAATAAAAAAAATCGGGCATAACATCAAATTTGACGCGGAAGCTTTGGAAAGCAACGGCCTGCGCGTTGCCGGCATTGATTTTGACACGATGGTGGCTTCTTACCTGTTAAATCCGGGCACGCGCCAGCACAATTTGGACGCCGTCACCTTTAATTATTTAAACTACCAAAAAATTTCTAAAGACGACCTGCTCGGCAGCGGACGCAATAAAATCAGTTTTTCCCAAACGCCCGCCGAACGGCTCGCCCTATATTCTTGCGAGGACGCGGACTTTACTTTCCGGCTGTATAAAAAACTCGCGCCCGAACTTAAAAAGCAAAAGTTAGACCAACTCTTCCGCGACATTGAAATGCCGCTCGTTCGCGTTCTGGCGGAAATGGAAAAAACCGGCATCAAACTGGATATTGCCTACTTGGCTGAATTGGAAAAAAATTTCTCTAAAAAAATTCGGGAGCTGGAACGAAAAATTCAAACGCTGGCCGGTAAAACTTTTAACGTTAATTCCCCGCAACAGTTGCAGGAAATTTTATTTGCCAAATTAAACATTCCGACGCACTTAATAAAACGCACCAAAACCGGCTATTCCACCGGCGCGGACGAGTTATTTAAGCTCAAAGGCCAGCATGAAATTATTGACTTAATCGTGCGCTACCGCGAACTCGCCAAACTGCAAAATACCTACATTGAAGCGCTGCCCAAACTCGCGGACAAAGCCGGCCGCGTGCACACCAGTTTTAACCAAACGATTACCGCGACCGGCCGCTTGTCTTCGTCAGAACCAAACTTACAAAATATCCCCGCGCGCACGGACGAAGGCAAAAAAATCCGCCGCGCTTTTATCGCCCGCCGCGGTTACAAATTAATTTCGGCTGACTATTCCCAAATTGAACTGCGCCTCGCGGCGGCGATGGCGAACGACGCCAAAATGATCGCGGCGTTTAAGCGCGGCGAAGACATCCATACCGCAACCGCGGCGGCAATTAACGAAGTGCCGCTTGAGCAAGTAACTCCCGCGATGCGCCGCGAAGCCAAAGCGATTAATTTCGGCATCATCTACGGCCAAGGCGCTTTTGGTTTGTCGCAAACGGCGGACATTCCGCAATATAAAGCCAAAGAATTCATTGATAAATATTTTAAAACTTACACCGGCGTTAAAAAAATGATTGATAAATTCGTTAAAGACGCGGTAATCACCGGCCGCGCCGAAACGCTGTTCGGACGCATCCGCCAAATCCCCGAAATCAACTCCTCCACCTTGCAAATCCGCAAAGCCGCCGAGCGCACGGCGATTAATACGCCGCTGCAGGGCACGGCCGCGGACATTATGAAAATCGCGATGATTAACGTGCATAACGCCCTTGCTAAGTTCGGAGAAGATGCTAAAGTATTACTTCAAGTGCACGATGAATTGGTGATTGAAGTCAAAGACGATTTGGCGGTAAAAGTAGCCGGGACAGTGAAAGCAGAGATGGAAAAAGTGATAAAATTAAAAGTGCCGATTATCGCCGAGGTAGAAGTCGGCAATAATTGGGAAGAGATGGAAGAGGTAAAATGACTCTTGATAATTTAACCGATAAAAAACTTTGCTTCCTCGGCCTGGGCATAGAAAACCAGGCCTTGCTTAAATTTTTGTTAAAACACAAAATTAAAGCCGACATAACCGTTTGCGACGCGCGCCCCCTCGCCCCCTCGCCGCGCTCGTTCCCCTCTCCCCGCAATACTGCGGGAGTAGGGGTGAGGTGGCGATTAGGAAAAAATTACGATAAAAATTTGGATGAATACGACATAATTTTCCGCATTGCCGGCTACCCCTTGTTTACCAAAAACATTATTAAAGCCATGATTAAGGGAACAGCCGTATCCAGCGCGACAAAGCTTTTTTTTGACCTTTGCCCGACGAAAAACATCGTCGGCGTTACCGGCACCAAAGGTAAAGGCACAACCGCGAGCTTAATTTATGCTATCCTTAAGGCCGCTAAAAAACGCGTTTACCCCCACACTTCGCGAGGTGTGGGGGTGTATTTTGGCGGCAATATCGGCACGCCGATGTTTTCTGTTATGGATAAAATCAAGCCGGGCGACTGGGTAGTGCTGGAATTATCCAGTTTTCAGCTGGAAGACCTTGATTGCTCCCCGCATGTCGCCGTCTTCACCAACTTTTTTCCCGACCACTTGGCGGCGGCCGACCCGCTTAACCCTAACTACCATAAAAATTTGGTAACTTACTGGAACGCCAAAGCCAATATTTTTTCCCACCAAAGTCCGCGCGACATATTAATCGCTGGCGATCCGCTGAAAGAAATGATAACTATGTCCGGCGCCAAAAGCAAAATTATTTATTTTGCCAAGTCAAATCTGCCGACGAAACTCATCGGCGAACATAATAAGCGCAATGTTGCGGCGGCGGCGTTAGCGGTAAAAGCAGCCGGCGTGAGCCCAGAAATCATTACCCAAGGGGTAAAAAAATTTAAAGGCCTTGAACACCGGCTGGAGTTTGTGGCCGCCAAAAACGACGTGCGTTACTATAACGACAGTTTTGCCACTAACCCGGACACGACCATTATCGCTTTGGAAACCTTTAAGCCCGGCTCAATCATTCTGATTGCCGGCGGGGCAAGTAAAAATTCCGATTACCGGCGGCTGGCGCTGGCAATACGGCGGCGGGTAAAGCGCGTCGTGATGCTGCCGGGCAAGGGTGCGCAAGAAATATTAGCCGCGCTGAAAAAAATAAAATATGATTTTATCGTCAGCGTCTCCGACATGCGACAAGCAGTCAGGGCGGCACAAAAAATTGCCAGCCGAGGCGACGTTATTTTGCTTTCGACCGCCTGCGCTTCTTTTGGCATTTTTAAAAACTATAAAGACCGCGGCTGGCAGTTTAAAAAAGCGGCTC
>PFAT01000009.1:3726-5394 GCA_002773575.1 Candidatus Falkowbacteria bacterium CG10_big_fil_rev_8_21_14_0_10_44_15 | reverse complement strand
ATCTGATATTTAGTACCTAATATTTCCTGCCAAATACTTAATACCAAATACTAACTACTTGTTTCTTTAATTTTTAAATAAATTCTAAATCAAAATTTTTAAACATTAAAAATAACAACTAACGCTCTATATTAGCATTATACCATAAAAAGTCAACATCTTACCGCCTAAAATAAAGCGTTGTTTTTATTGATTTTTCAGCGCTATCTTTTTCTTAATAACTTCCCTCACCTCTTCAATCAGCTTCTTCGGCTCTGTATCTCCCTTGAAAATGAAGCCGTCCGCGCCCAAGTCCTTCGCCTTTTTCCGGTCGTCCTCGCTGTTAAAATTAGTCCAGACAATTACCGGAATATCTTTGATTTTGGGGTCTTGCTTAGCCTGTTTCAAAAAATCCCAGCCCTGCTGGGCCATGGTGTAGATGCTGCCGTCCGGCATCTGCTTGGGGATGACGATGTCCAGCAGTATCGCGTCTATCTTCGCGGTCTTGGCGACGACTAAGGCCTCATTAATGTCTTTGGTATTGTAAAAATCAAAACCGTTCTTCATTAAATAATCCTTATACATATCAATCAGGTTAACCTCGTCCTCCACCATTAGAATTTTGGGCATTTCCGGCGCGTCCGCGGCCGGTTTTTCAGCGGCCAAGTTCTTATTTTCCATATTTTTAAAGTTAGTTTGGTTAGCGTTAGTTAAATCAACTTTGTCCTGTTTTTTGCCGGCGGCTAAAATTCTTTCCGCCCGCCGGCGCGTTTGGGAAAGGGTTATTTTTTTCTGCCCGGAATAAACCGGAACGGTAAAGCTGAAAACCGTTCCTTTGCCGGCCTCGCTTTTTTCCAGCTTTAACTCTCCGCCATTCCCCTCCACTATCCGCTGGGCGATATATAACCCCAGCCCCGAGCCGTCCGGACGCATCGCTTCGCTGTCCTTGCCGCGGGAAAACTTTTTAAATAAATTTTCCTGGTCCTGTTTGCTTATTCCCATTCCGGTATCGGACACTTTGACTTTCAGATATTTTTTGTTCGGCTGTTCATAGGAAACGCTGACGCTTCCCCGCTCGGTATAGTAAACCGCGTTGTCCAGCAGATTGGAGATAACATGGACGATCTTTTTCGGGTCGCAAAAAACATTCAGAACGGCAAAATCAGGATTGGCTATCTTTATTTCCAGCCCCTTCTCCCGCGCTTTGGGCATCCGCTTCTTCTCTTCAACCTGGTTCCTTATTATCTCGCCGATATCCGTTTCTTTCGGCTCAAGCTCCATCTTCTGCCCTTCCAGTTCAAAAGCGTCCCAAAAATCCTTAATCGTCTCCGACATCCGCGTCAGCCCGCCTTTTAAATACTCCATCCCTTTCTGATAATCAATGCTTTTTTCTTCCAGCATGGAGAAAGCGTTGCGCATGATGGAGAGCGGGGTGTTGAGCTGGTGGTTTACGATATGGAGAAAATCGGATTTGATGTTTAAAAGCTCCCGCAGGTATTGGTTCTTTTCCTTGATGTCTTTAGTCTGCTCGTCTACTTTATCCCGCAGGGTTTCGTTGAATTTCGCCACCTCCTTATACAACCTGGCATTTTCAATGGCGATTCCCGCCTGTTTTGACAGAGTGTTCAACAGCTCCAAATCCTCGGTGGTGTAGGCGTCGCCGGAAATCTTGCCGCCTAAAACTATGAT
>PFAT01000009.1:3290-3703 GCA_002773575.1 Candidatus Falkowbacteria bacterium CG10_big_fil_rev_8_21_14_0_10_44_15 | reverse complement strand
CAGAGCGAGGCCTCAATGCGCTCCATGTTGCCGTGCAATCGCTTAAAATTTTCCTGGTCTTTTTTGGTTTTGGCGTCATTGGCGAGCAGTAATAATTCATCGCGCACTAACGGCCGCTGGGTTTTCTGCAGTTGTTTGGTGAGCGCGCTGTCCTGCACGAGCGAGATGCCGTTTTGTTCATTAAAGCCGATGACTTTGGCGATTTGGTAACGGGTTGGGTTGGTGGAGACGAGGTTGCTGTCGGCGTTAATCAGCAATACGCCAGCGCGCTCTAACTGCATGGTCTTTTGGATTGTATCTACTATTAAATTGACTATTTTCTTTAAATCAATGGAGTAGGTTAATTCGTCGGTTAGTTTGTTGATTGTTTCCTGGTAGGAGTAGAGGGAGGCGAAGAGGTAGCGGTTAGCGAG
>PFAT01000009.1:0-3262 GCA_002773575.1 Candidatus Falkowbacteria bacterium CG10_big_fil_rev_8_21_14_0_10_44_15 | reverse complement strand
ATAATAAATCGCGTAAGTAAAAATTGCGGCTCCGATATAGAAAAATATCCGGCGGGCGACGATGCGGATGTCCATGAGGCGGTAGCGGAGAATGGCGTAAGCTAAAATACTTGCAAAAATCAAACCGGAAACATAGGCGAAAGGATAAATACCTATGCCATAAGCTGGTAAATAAGCAAGAGGACCGATAGCGGCTAAAATAAAAAATGCTATAAAAAAATATTTAATTTTTTGCCTTTCTATGGGCGATGCTGTTTTTTTATAATACCTATAAAGCCAAACAAAATACAAAACAATATAAATAAAAAAATATATTAAAAATAAATGATGTAAAATTTGCGCCTTAGTATGAACGCCCCATTTATAGATAAAAAGATCGTTGACAAAATGTGGAGTAAAAACTGTAAAGAAAAAAATGGTTGATAAAATATAGCCGATTGCTAATAAATACTTAGTAATTTTCTTTGTATCATAAGTAATAGCCGTGCTCAAATGATACATGAAAATAGGAATAAAAGTAACGCCTAAATAAACAAATCTATCCCAAAAAATTGCCGTATCGTGATTATCTTTATTCAAAAACATCATATATGTGCCAAACATCCAGATAGTTACTGCGAAACAAAAAAGAAAAAAGGTGATATTAACTTTTGATTTAATGTTTTTAGAAACCACAAACATACCTAAAACAAAAACTAGGATGGCGCTAAATAGTGGTAACAAAGTAATAAAATCCATATACTCATATTATACCACATCATATAAAAAAGGGAGAAGCTGTTGTGCTTTCTCCCCTAAATGCGCAAGTCAAATGACTTCACTTTTTTGCCGAAACAACGCGGCGACGGAATTGTGATGCCGTCATGTTTAAACATTTCGGCTACAATTTCCATGTTCGCCTCATCGACGGCAAACCAATCGATGTCTTGCAAGCTTTCGTTTCGCTTTAGAGTGGTTTGCAAAGCCAGCGCTTCAGCGAAGCAACCAAAGGTAACGCCCCGAGTCAAACGGAAGCGCCGGTAAGCTAAAAACCCTAAAACATATTTCAGCTTTCGGGCATAGGCATTGCCGGCATCCTGGCGGATTACAACGTCCTTGCATTCGTCGTATTCCGCTTGCGTGAGATTGGACGGCTCGGCCACATCCACAACTAAAAGTTTTTTGTCTTGACGCCTAATCGCTTCAACAATATCGGCGTTCAGGCAAATCTCCTCGCTGTGCGTGCATGCTACAACCGCGTCAACCTTTCCCATGTCCGCAAAAGTTCGGCAAATTTCAATACCGTACTTATCTGCCAAGCTCTGCAGCGACCCGTTAGGTCCGGCGCCAATAATTTGGTAACCAGCTTTTTTCAAAGCGATTACCATCTGCTCGCCCAGTAACCCATAAGGTCCGAGCACGGCGATGCGGCTATTGTCTGGAGTCAAACCAGCCTCATTCAAAGCTCTAAGAATTTCAAGCTTTAAAATAAGAGCTGTGCCGTTATCTCCAATCGTAAAAGTCAAATCGGGAAACAGATCTCTCAACTCCTGTCCGTCACGACCGAATAACCGTTTGGTGCCAGCCGCCAACAAAATCACCTTAGCGCCTCGCTCTTGTGCCCACCTCACCGCATCAATGAACTTTTTTTGAGCTTCACGACGCATATGCGGATTGATAAGCTCTCTCGCTGTAACATCCAGCGATCGAGTACGTCCTGCGACTCCTCGTAGCCAATATCGCGGTCCATTAAAGTGGCCGCGGGAGGGACGATAATTGCCTAAAAAATTCTTTCGGTCAATATTATCCCGCATATTAGTCACAAGGACCACGTCAACCAACGGCTTGCCCCGCAACCAGCGCGACATCGTACGCCAATCGCAAACTGCGACCAAAGAGCGCCAAAGTATTGACGCTATTGTGTGCTTGTCTATTAATGACCAGACAAAAGGCAACCATTGAATTTTCTCTCGTTTCACTCCGCCCAAGGACGGAGTTTTTACAACGGTTTTTTGGTTTGTAGTAACCATCGTTTTTTCCGTCCTTTCTTACAATTTTAATGAACTATCTTTAGTTTACCAAAGATATAAAATAATAGCAAAAAAGAGGGAGTTTGTCAATGATAGGGTTTGGGGTAAAAAAAACCGGCAAACACGAGGAGTGCCGCCGGAAAAAATAAATAATATCTGATAATTATTTTTTCTCTTTCATATATTTATTTATCTGCCGCCTAAAAAAATCTTTTACTTGCTTTAAATTTATTTTGCTTCTATCCCGCAAAATTATCGTGTTTTTAATCTCATTCGGCTCAATATCTTCAGTGTATAGCAGTTGCGCTAAAAAAAGTTTTTCACTGAATAATTCTCCATAAACTTTTGGCGCCAAGGATATTATTCGTTTTAAACTCGCGTGGCCGCCATGCATGATAAAATATAAATCAACATAATCGCGCCACGCCTGGCGCCGGTTCAGCGCGTAAGCTTTAGTTAAAGCAATCCCGGCGACTGATAATAGCGGCAGAGAAGCGCGGTTAATTTTTACATAATCTTTCAAATCAAACGGATAATAAATAAAAGATATTTTAATCCCGGCGGCCGTAATAAAACTAAACTCATCAGCATTATTGACAAAAACATTTTTAACGGAAAAATTTTTATTTACCCGGGATATAAATCCGGCGGAAATCGGTTTTGGGCAAAAAATATCAAAATCATAAGAGACGCGATGGCCAAGCTGCAAAGCGAGCGCTGTCCCTCCCGCTAAATATCCGATTTTTTTAAAAGACGGCAATTGCCGCCAAACTTCCAGCCGTTTATCGTCTAAAATTTCTTGATGGAGTTGCATAAAGATTTTTTAAATATTTTTTTTTGGTTATTTTTTTAATTCCTAAAAGATATTGAACGAAATTTAAAATATCGGGATAATAGAGCCCTGGTTCCGGCTTTTTAAATTCTTTTCGGATAGTTTGTTTGCCGTATATTTTAAAAAGTCGCCGCACATCATCCATGTTGCCGTGCGATAAAACCTGATGGATAATTAAATGTTTGTCTTTTTTAAGATTTAATTTACCGGAGTTTGCAAACCAAAAAAGATGTTTAAATGGCATTTGGCTCGTCTTGTAAACCATAAATATTTCACTTATTATAGTATAATTATACCAATTTTTACTAAAAAATGCAACAAATAAAAAAATCTGGCAAACTAATCTAGCTTGCCGGAGGTAAGAACAAAATGTGAAAAAAGCGCGCAAGAAGCTACTCCTCTTTCAGCTCCACATTATCCA
>PFAT01000005.1 GCA_002773575.1 Candidatus Falkowbacteria bacterium CG10_big_fil_rev_8_21_14_0_10_44_15 | reverse complement strand
GGTTTTATTTATCTCCGCCATTAAATCTTCAATCTGCCCTGCGCTTGGCTCGCCTCGCTGAAGCTCCGGCGAAGCGGGCCGCACCGCAATCGGCGGATCAACTAAACCAGTGGGCCTAATAATTTGTTCCACAATTTGAGCGGAACTTCTGATTTCTTCCTGCGCCGGCGTGGCGGAAACGTACACAACATTAGACCCAGTTTTGTTAAACGGCTTTAGAAAATCAGTAAACTCGTCAAATTTCAATGGACGATTATCATAAGCGCTCGGCAGGCGAAAACCGTAATCAATTAAATTCCGCTTGCGCGAATGGTCGCCCTCGTACATCCCGCGCAGTTGCGGCAGACTGGCGTGCGATTCGTCAATAAATAAGAGCCAATCTGGTGGCATAAAGTGCAGCAGCGTGTACGGCGGACTGCCGGGCGCGCGCCGGTCAAAATGGCGCGAATAATTTTCAATCCCTTTGCAATAGCCGAGCTGTTCAATCATCTCCAAATCGTAATTAGTTCTCTGCCGCAAGCGGTATTTGAACACCGGGTCGGTTAATTGCGGCAGCCGTTCCTCTAATTCTTGCCGAATGGATTTAAGCGCCAGCTTTTTATGTTCGTCGTTAGTCACATACGCCCGCGCCGGATAAAGCCAAACGGAGCGCAATTCCTTTTCTTTGCGCAAAGTTATCGGATGCAACTCGTAAACATGCTCAATTTGGTCGCCGAAATATTCCAGCCGGATGACGGTTGTGCCGCCGCCCTGCACGATGTCCACCGTGTCCCCCCGCACTCTAAATCTGCCCGGCTTAAGTTCGGCGTCATTGCGTTCGTATTGCAACGCGACCAACTTGAGCAGCAACTGGCGTAAAGGCAGTTCCTCGCCCGCTTTAACTTCTAATGATTGCGCCTGGAATTCCGCCGGGCTGCCAAAGCCGTAAATGCACGACACGGAAGAAACAATTATCACGTCGCGGCGCGTCAGTAAGCTGATGCCGGCTTCCAAACGCAACCTTTCAATTTTTTCGTTCACCTGCGAATCTTTTTCAATGTAAGTGTCGCTTGCGGGCAGATAACTTTCCGGCTGATAATAATCAAAGTAGCTGACGAAATAACAGACTTTATTCTCCGGAAAAAAATCCAAAAATTCTTCGTACAACTGCGCCGCCAGCGTTTTATTGTGCGATAAAACTAAAGTCGGCCGCTGCAGTTTGGCGATCACGTTCGCCATGGTAAAAGTTTTGCCGCTGCCGGTAACGCCGAGCAAGGTCTGTTGCGGCAGGCCCTGCTTTATCCCACTGACCAGTTGTTCAATCGCTTTGGGTTGACTGCCGGCGGGTTTATAGTTTGAATGTAATTTAAATTGCATATTATAACCTCACCCCTTTCCCTCTCCTTATTAAGGAGAGGGTGGCCGAAGGCTGGGTGAGGTACAAAATTCGTAATTTGTAGGGTATAAAATTTCTCACAGGCAAACAACGGGCTTGTTCGCCCGCGCTGTTTTACTTATGATTTTTAGCTTAGCCAAAATTAGGTTCTAACATAGTCTAATTTCGCTAAGTTAAAAATATTTAACTGACCTCTAGACTTTTCCACTTCCGCTTCGTTTAGGTTGCGCCGGCCGTCTAATTCTTTCAGCCGCTGCTCGGCTATTTTGACATATTCCGGGCTGCTGTCAATGCCAATGTAATTTTTGCCTAATTTCTTGGCCGCTACTGCGGTGGTGCCGCTACCAACAAAAGGATCTAATACAATCGCCTCCGGAGAGAAAGTTGACAGATGGATGATATATTCGCAAATTGCCAACGGCTTAACGGTTTGGTGGGTGTTATAATTCCCTTTTTCTTTTTTTGTCGGCTTGGAAATCAAAAATGCCTTATCTATTATTTCATTTATTTCATTAACGGTAAAAACATTGGAGGGAAACATATTATCGCCGATTCTAAGATTAGTGTTAAATAGGCCGACATTATGTTTAATGATGTTATCAACAAACGTTCCTTCCGACGGCTTTTGCGCCATTACAATCGGTTCAAAGCAGGACTTTATCTGTGGTGTTTTCCAGCCCTTTAATTTTTCCTTTAACTTCTTTTTCGCAATATCACTAGCATCCATTTTGTCAATCACATGGTTTAAACTCATCGCTTTTGCCTGATTTTGAGTATACAACCAAATAAAACAATCTCTGATTAAAAATTCCGCCGCGTCGTCAACCGCGCTCGCCATCCGGTGATATAATCGCGGGCTGGAAAAAGAAAAGAAAAAACCGCCCGGCTTTATTACTCTAAACGCTTCTTTAGCGATTTTAATATACCATTCATAAAACCTTTTCCCTTGCTCCCTGTCCATTCTCATGCCAGCGGGCAAAGATTTTATTGTTTGTTGATTTTTTTTGTTATTGACAACATCATAGCTCCACTTATCATCCATCTTGTCTAAAAAATAAGGCGGGTCAGTTAAAACAACATCTACTGAATTTTCAGGCAATGAAGAAAGGGTAGACAAAGCGTCCCCTTGAATTATTTTATTTATAAAATTATTAATTTTTGGCATAGGGATTGGCTCCTTTCATTACTCTAATTTATCAAACTTGTCTAGAAACTCCCTCCATTTGCCAAAATCCCTACTGCTGAAATGTTGTCTGTCCTGATCTTTAAAAAACGAAATTCCTTTTAGTGAATCGCCCATAACTTTTATAAAATCTTTTACTGACAAAACTAAAAAATGAGGATGGTCCTTATCGTCTAGTAAACACCAAATATAAAAATGGCTTTCATCTTTAATTAAATCTCTAGGCTTCATATCAACCGCATAAGTATTTTTAGACTTTCCGTCCCCATGCTCAATTCTGGAGCTTTTTACTTGGATTGTCCTGAATTTTGTAATATACTTTTTACTGCCGCATTTGCAAGAATGGTCAATCATTTCAACTTCGCCGTCGCATTTATCGCAGCTAGGGTGGTTTATTAAATTTTCCGATTGGCATTTGGCGCATTTAGTTTTATTGCCAATCATTTCGTTTTTGCAATCTTGGCATATTTTCTTGGCAACAATATCCTTTTTTAAACTCTTAGAAAAATCTTTGCCGCATTTTTTGCATACTAAAACCGGTGTTAAATTCCAATTTTTTCCGCATTCTTCACAAACATGTTTGTGAATTATCAAATCAATATACTCGTCATAAACTGGGTCATAAATATTCCAGCCGTGTTTTGACAGTTCAAAAGAAACTAAGAATTCGCCGTAGCGGGAAAAATGCTTAGCGCTTAAATCGGTGGTTGTTTTTTTTCTATTTTTCATAATCATAATCATATTCCGATATTTTAATAATTTTTTGATTGAATAAATTCGGCGAGAGATTTTTTTTAATATTCCTTAAACTCGCGTCTCTAAACATCTTCTTGTTTAATTCAATGCCTATCCCTGTCCTATTTAGTTTCTTTGCTACAATGACCGAGGTAAAACTGCCGCCAAAAGGATCTAACACTTTCTCGCCTTCATAGCTAAACATTCTCACGGCAAATTCAGGTATATTTTCCGGAAAGGGCGCGGTGTGCCCTAAAACATTTTTTCCTTTGGAATTAATCTTGATTACTGGTGAAAATTTTATGATATCCCGACGCCATTTCTTAATAAATTCGGTTGGAATCTCGTATTCTTTTCCTTGGCGAAACTGCGTTACTAAAGTTTTTAAAGAAAATCTTTTTCCCCTATTGCTTTTGCTTCGCTCAAAACATTCTAAATTTTTGCACTCCCAACTTCTTAATCCTATTTCTGATTGCGTATTGCCGTTAACTTTTAGCGTCCCACAAATTGGACAAGGATAACGAGTTTCATCCAAACGATGCTTATGGAAAATTAAAATATGCTCATAACAATTGGCTGGGTATTGATAAAAAGGATAGGGCTTATCTCCATTTTTGTGCCTTTCACTCTGCACCTCTCCTTTGTCCCAGATAAAATCATCAACAAAAGTAAAACCCTCCTCTTCAAATATTTTTATAAAATATGCGCCTAAGGGTAACCTTCTGCTTCCCCAAACGGAGCGAGTAGTTATGTTATCGTTATCAAATATATCCCCCACATTAAAAACAAAAACGCGATGATTATCCAGCACCCTGTAAGACTCTTTGACTATATTGCGCATATCGCGAAAATAATCGTCTATATTTTTCCAAACCGAATACTCTCTGGCATTATAATATGGCGGCGAAGTGACCATGCAATGAATTGATTCAGATTTCATTCCCTTTATTGTTTTTAAACAATCGCCCCAAATAATTTTTACGCCAGCATCTTTTTTATTTAAGAAAATATTTAATTTTTCATTTACCCCTTGGTACTGCCTTTGATAATCTTCTTTAACAAACTGTATATAGACGTCAGAAAACTTTTTTACAATATCCTCACGTTTATTGATACTATAAATAAAATCTATGGCTTGCAAAAATTCTTTCAATCTTCCTTGGGAAAAAGTCTTCTTTAAATACGGTTCGCTAATTGACAAAATTTTTTTTAAATAATGTTGAGACATAAGCATGGGGGTTGCTTACCTTATTGTACTTTAATGATAATAAAAAATCAACCTTACCTGTTCATCTCCTCAAAGAAAAACTTTAAATTTCCCTTCAGCCAATAAGAAAAATCGCCCTCCAACAGCTGGACGAAATTATTGAAATTACGCTTCTTTGGTTTAACGCTATGCGCCCGACAAGAGTCTATATAAAATTTCTTGATTTGCTGGGTATTTAGAACATTAGTAGCGGTGGCCATAAAATTAAATTAAATATTAAATATTACGTTATGCCTTTCAAAATACAGTTAGATTACCGTCCACGCCGATAAACAAGCAAATCAACTCCCACCAACTTTTCCCTTGGCGCACCAGCGGTAATTTAGCCAAAGTATTTGATTTTTTTACAGAAATGAGTTTCATAATTCGTAATTGATAATTTTTAATTGACTAGTATTTCCTAACCACCCCTTTTACCACTCCTCCGATGTTCAACTCTCCCTGCGGCCGAATGAGCGGATAATTCTTATTGGCCGGTTTTAAAATAACGCGGCCGTTTTCTTTAACAAAATATTTCATCGTCCATTCGTGGTCAACCTCGGCGATGACAATGTCGCCAGGCTTAGGCGTGCGGCCTTGTTCCACGATAACCAAATCTCCTTCGTTAATGCCGGCTTCAATCATTGAATCCCCCGTAACCTCCAATAAATAAGTTTTGTCTTTTTTTTCTATTAAATATTCGTCCAAACTCACCGCTTCGCCTTCTACCTGTTCCGCGGTTGTCGGCAGTCCCGCTTGCACGTTGCCGAGCAGTCTGACGCCGAACATATCCGGCCCGGCGATTAGATGCCCGGTTTCGTCTTTAGTGACGAGCCCTTCGTCCACAAATTTTCCTACTACCTTAGCCACCGCGTTTTTGGAGCTAAAGCGAAACAGTTCCAGCATTTCCGCGTAAGAAGGCAGGCGGCGTGACCGCTGGTAAAAATTAATAAAGTGTTGCTTGTAGTTTTGATAATTTTCCTTTGACATAGAATTTAATTCGTAATTTTTAATTTGTAATTGCTAATTGAATTGTAGTGTACATTCGTTCACCTGTCAAGGTGAATAAACTAAGATAAATTTTATGCTAATTTAAAATAAAATATCATTCATGCTATTCGTATGCCTGCAGTGTTAAATGCGAAGCTATTTAACGCTGTGGATAACTTTTTATATAATTTAATATCAAATTTAAAATAAAAATCGGCAGCCGCACGAAACGACTGCCGTAAATGATCAATGAGCCAATATAAATTCAGTAGCTTACTTTCGCCTTGGCAAATCCCTCATCTATCGCCTGCTTAAAGTCGATTTCTTCAATAGGCGATGTTACCGCGTACCTAATGTATGGATGGAAATGAACCCCAACAATGCCGGTTTCAGCAATCATTAAACGATTGAAGTGCTCGGCATTTATCACACTTTGTCCGAAAGCAACTCTGGGAACTTTCCACAGAGTGAAAAATCCGGCCTTGGGTTTAACCGCCAACTGCATGCCGGATGATTCCAGATATACAATCAAAAGATGGATGCGCGTTTCGTACTGCCGGCGGCACGCGGCGATTCCTGCCTGGTCATGCTCCACCGCGTACAAGACGCCGGTGGCTAATGCCGCATTGAAACCGCTGTCAGTTTCGCCTTTAATGGTGGCAATGTCTCCAACGAAATCGGGTGAGCCGCAGATCGCGCCGATACGCCAGCCAGTGCCGTTTGCGATCGCTTTGGAGGCGGAAAACGCTTCCGCCCATGAAAGTTCCGGATAATCAACCGCCACTTCGGTTAACGGACAAATCTGTTCTTCCCCCTCTTGTTGGTACACCAGCATGGCATAGGCCGCGTCATTAAATAGCCGGATGCCAGCGCGCTCACAGAATTCGCAAATTTCTTCCCAGTATTTCCGCGTGGCAACCTGTCCGGAAGGGTTATGGGGGTAATTCGCCATGGCCAGTTTGACTTCCCGGTCTATCTTCTTCGTCGGCTCGAACAAAAATTGATTTTGCGAATTAGTGGGTAAAGCGCAATGGCCGTTGTCAAGATACTTTGTCCAAACAGCCGGGGTCGGGTACCCAGGAGCAGTCATAGTCGCAACTTTAATCCTCCGACCACTAAAGCCACCGCAAGCCATTGGTATGAGTCCGAGCATTGATTTGGTGCCAGGTGTTGGTAAAAAAGCAATTTTATGTCCCTGCAATGCCCGCTTAACATGCGCCTGCACAAAGCGAGACGCAAAATCAAGACATCCCGGACTGCCATTATCTTGATATTCATGCACCCGTTCTTCATCACTCATAATTGTTTGGGCCGCGGCTTGGCGAGCGCTTAACAGGGCCGGGCCTTTGGGCTGGCCAATGGAAAGCCGCCAAAGTTTCACGCCACTTTGTTCGGCTTCCAAACACATCGCTTTAATATTTTGGAATAAATTTCCGCCACCTTCTGGTAGCTGACTTTTCAACATGATGAATTTCCTCCGCTTCTATCAGAATTTTAAAGCCGTAGTACTTTCGGTTCAAAAACGAGCGTACCCAGATAATCGGCGATATTTTCTTCCCGCCGAATTAAAACCACTCTTCCGTCCTGACACAATAACAATTCCTTCGGGCGCAATCGTCCGTTGTACTGAAATCCCATGGCATGCCCGTGCGCGCCGGTATCGTGGATAATGACCAAGTCCCCTTCCTGAATATCGGGCAAAAGACGGGCATTAGCACTATGCTGATTGACAAATTGGTCCCAATTTTCGCACAGAGAGCCGACAATGCTTAATGGCGTATTAGACAGAGCGTCTTTTGGCTGTCCATTGCCATCCAAAACCGTAACCTGATGATAAGCGCCATAAACTGCCGGCCGCATTAAAGCCGACATGCAGGCATCAACCCCAACTAGTTCAAAATATTTGCTCATGCGATTAATCGCGGTCGTTACCAACACGCCGTGCGGCCCGGTCATATAACGGCCGGATTCCATAAAAAGTCTCGGGGTATAGCCGTGACTTTCATGAAACTGCCGAAACAATTGTTCTATTTGTCGCGACAGCCCAGTTAAATTAAACTGTTCCTGCTCCGGACGGTACGGAATGCCGATGCCGCCACCGATATTGATGAATTCAAACTGAACGCCAAGTTCCTTTGAAATCTTTTCAACTAAGGCGAGTAGCATCTGGACCGTTTTTACAAAATAACGAAAATCCAACTCGTTGGAAACTATCATGGTATGCAGTCCGAATCGTTTAGCGCCGAGATTTTTTGCTAACCGGTAAGCTTCCACGATTTGGTCATGGCGCACGCCGTATTTTGCCTCTTTCGGCTTACCGATAAAACCGCCGCCGCTTCGCTTTTCGCCCGGATTATAACGGAAGCAAATTAGCTCCGGAAACGGCTCCGGCACTTTTGACACGAAAGATATATCGTCCAAATTCAGAATACAGCCGCCGTTTGCCAAAACGCTTTCGTACTCATGCCGGCTGGTATTGTTAGATGTGAACATAATATCATCTGGACCAGCCCCAACCTGATGGGCCATATATACCTCCGGTAGAGAACTGCAGTCAAACCCAAAGCCCATTTCCAGCATTATCTTCAAAATACTGGGGTTGGGCAAAGCTTTGACTGCGAAGAATTCCCGAAAACCTGGGTTCCAGCCAAACTCACTTTTCAGGCTTTCTCCTGTTGCCCTTATTTCCGTTTCATAGTAAATATGAAACGGGGTCCCAAATTCTGCCGCAATTTCTGGCAGATGCGGATACAACCTATTCTGAAACTCTCTTGACATGGGCATAGTTTTGCCCTCCTTCCTGAATATAATTAAATTGGCAATGACCGATATTTTGCTTATTTAAAAGCGTCGTTACCTTATGATATTTTTTTTAAATTGTCAATTAAGATTGCCAACAAAAAACCGCCGTAGGATTCCGGCTACGGCGGCTTTGTCCTCACCCCTTGCCCCCTCTCCCCAAGGGCGAGGGGGAATTAAAAAAACGACAAGGTGAGGGATAATATTTATTCTACTATTATTTTTCTCTTAGCTCCCTCTCCCGACTCTGCGGGAGAGGGTTGGGGTGAGGGTTACAGTACGGCCTCTTTGGCTGCTTTCGCTACCCGGAACTTCACTACTGTTTTGGCCGGAATTTTAATGCTTTGGCCAGTAGCGGGATTGCGACCCATGCGCTCTTTGCGATGCAGCTTCACTAACTTGCCGACTCCCGGAATCACAAACTGCCCGCTGCCTTTTACTTCCTTATAAGCCAATTCGGTTAATTTTTCAAAGAAGTTTCCCACTTCTTTCTTGCTTACGCCAGTAGCTTCGGCCATGGCATTAAGCAACTGCCCCTTGGTCATTTTGCCCATAAATTTTTTAGTTAATAAATTATTCTAAAGTTATCAACACCTTAATAAATATATCAAAATATTAGCATATTTTAAAATTTTACGCCATCTACTGTTAATTAAGTATTGATGTACAAATAATAAAAATGGTGTTTAGATAAAAATAAAAAGTGCCGTTTTAGCTTAAAAAAACTAAACGGCACTTGGAATATTTTTAGCTAATAACAGCTAAATTATGTGGATCGCTGATAATGCAAGGTCTGGTAACCAATATCTGGTCTGAAATAACTTCCGGCGAAACATATCTTGCTGGCAGCATAGTTAGCTAAACTGCCGGCTCTGACTAAGCTCTTATCCCAAGCGGTAACCGTTAGCACTCGTCCCCCGTTAGTAACTAATTTGCTATTCTGCCATTTAGTATTGGAGTGGAAAACAAAACCATCCTCTTTTAAGATATCAGCGGCCCAATCTAGATGAGTGATCACTTGATTGGGATATTCTTGTTTATATCCATACCCTTCTGAAGCAATTACCACGCAAACAGCCGAGCGGCTGGCCGAAATAATTCTATCTTCCGTCAAATTGCCAGTAGCGGTAGCGAAAAATAATTGCAGAATATCTTCGTCAATAACCGGCAGTACCGCTTGTGCTTCCGGGTCACCCAACCGGCAGTTAAATTCAAGCGCATACGGCTTTCCCTCAACGATCATTAAGCCGGCGTAAAGAACGCCGCGGTAAGCGATACCTTCACAGGCAAATCCTTTAATCGCTGGTTGTAAAATCGTTTCCTTAATCTCTGCTAAAAGCTGCTCGGTTGCAATCGGCACTGGCGCGTACGCCCCCATCCCACCAGTCATTGGACCTTTGTCGCCGGCGTTCCTGTATTTATAGTCCCGCGCTGGCGGCAAAATCACTAACTTGCGGCCGTCGGTGATTGCCTGAATAGTCAGCTCTTGGCCAAACAAACGCTCTTCAACCACTACCCACTCGCCTGCCAATCCAAACTTTTTTTCTGTCATAATAATACCTACCGCCCGTAACGCTTCCTCTTCGCTTTCTGGAACATATACTCCTTTCCCTTCACAAAGCCCGTCGGCTTTAACCACTACTTGTTGCCCGGCTGCCCACTTTTTACGAATATAATCTTTTGCTTTGCTCGGGTCATTAAAAAAAGCGAATGGAGCAGTCGGGATTCCCCATTTGAGCATAAGATTTTTGGCGAACAGCTTTGACCATTCAATCCGCGCCCCTGCTTCTCCGGGACCAAAACAAGGAATGCCCGCTGCTTGCAACTCGTCTGCCAAACCGTTAGCGAGCGGCCGTTCCGGCCCTACCGCTACTAAATCAACTGCTTGCTCTTTAGCGAAATCCGCTAAATGCAGCGTATCCGCGGCGAGAATGGGAAAACAGTCTGCCAACTTTCCGATGCCGGGATTGCCCGGGGCGCAAATGATTTCTCCGCAAGACGGCGACTGTTTTAGCTTCCAGACTAGCGCATGTTCTCGTCCGCCACTGCCGACAACTAATACTTTCATTATTAATACCTCCGTTTTTGTAAAATTGTGATACAGAACATTTTTGACAAAAATAATTGTCAGCTACACCTTAACAAAAACAGCTATTTTTAGCAAATTTAAAGTAGAGACATGCAAATGCCATGTCTCTACTATTGTTTTAATGCTCTTGTGCTCTTGTGCTTTAATGCCTTACTCCACGATTAATTTTCCTTCCATCCCTAACTGGCGGTGGTTAGCTACGCTGCAGTAATAGCTGAATGTTCCCGCTTTATCGGCGATAAATTCAATCGTAGCGCTCTCGCCCGCGTTAATCTGCGGCGTGCGCGCGTTAAATCCGTCAATGACGAAATCATGAAAGCCCTCGGTGTTGGTAAAAATGATTTTTACTTTCTGCCCCCGCTTAACGCGGATTTCGGAGGGCGTAAAGGCAAACTTTTTGCCGCTGACGTTAACCGTAACTTCTTCCGGCTCGGCCGCCGCTTCGCCTGGTAACTCGTCAGAAATTAATTCATCGGTCGTAGTGCCCGCTTCTTCGTTCACGATAGCTTCCGGCGTGTTGGTCGCGTCTAGCGCCGGTACTGGCGCGGACAGCGCCGAATCGTCTCCTTCGTTTTGGATGTCAGCCGCCGGAGCGGTATTTTTCGCCTGCTGTTGGCAGCCGGCGGCGCCGAGCATTACCGCGAGCAAAACTAAGCCAAAAAGATACCCGAATTTTTTAAACATAGTCCTTAAATTAATAATTAGTTATAAGTTATCCACTTATAGTATTTATAGTATAAAAGATGGTAAAAATAAAAGCAAACGGTAAAAAAAGAGGAGGGCGCTCGTATTAAAGAATCCTCCTTCACCGTCTTAATGTCTAATAAATTCTATGGCGTAAAGATAACTTTTTCGCCGTTGAATTTTGAATTGATGGTAACACGCGGGGATGATTCTTTGGTAATCGTTCCGCACGCTTTTGCTTCTATGTTGAATTGCTCAGCTAATCTGATAAATTTTTTTACATCAGCGGCGTCAATAACGGCTAAAGCTCCCTGACCGCCGTTAAAAACCTTATATGCCTCCTGGTCACTCATCCCTCGCCAAGTAACTACTTGTTGCATAATTTCCGGCGGATTCCATAAATCAGTTAATTCTGCGGAAAGTCCGAAAGAAAAAATAACATCTGCGAACTTCAGGTCAATCCCACCGCCACTGATATGCGTGATAAGATGCATCTTAAAATTATCACTTAGTAACCTTTTTGGCAAATTTACAAAAAACCCGCCGCGGATTAACTAAATAATAATCCTAGGCGGGATGGGCGGCCATGTTGGCCAGTCTGATACTAGCGCGTCTTTGGTTTTGGTAGCAGGCATAACAGAGGCCGCATGCTTGGATAACTTTATCTTGCCCGCAGTTGGTACACCTGCCTACTCTATTTTGTTGATAACACGCCGGACAAATCGGTTTGCCGGCCTTAGTGCGCATTGCCACCGGCTTTACCTCTTCACACTTAGAACATTTCTCGTGCATGGAAGGATCGCGATAGCTAGCCATCTGGTAGCAGTTGTGACAGATCCGCTTGCCGGTCTTGCGGTTACGATGAACGAGTTTGCGCTCTTTGCAGACGCTGCAGATACCTTTCATGCGATCACCTCCCTCGCGTTCTGGATTTATGCTTCTTTGAAAAAGAGCCGAACTTATGCCTGTGCTCCCATGAGGAATCGAACCTCAATTTTCAGCTCCGGAGGCTGACGCTCTATCCGTTGAGCTATGGGAGCAAAATATGTTATCTGTTATGCGGTATGTGGCATGTGCTACGCGTCTTCTTTAATTTCTCACCCCCCAATACATTTGTCAAATGTCCTTGTTTTTATGTTTTAATGTTATGTGTTTTTATGTTATGTGTTTTGCGAATTTTATGTTATAATAAAATTATCTTAATACTATACGGCGTGCGGAATAAAGTTGAATGGCAAGATTCGCGGCATTCGCATCCGTCTGAGATGACATAAGTCCGTAAGGGGCATTCGTATTAAAGGTTCGCTAAAAAATTAAAATCCGTAAAAATTATTTGAACTATGTTTTCCAATGAGCAACTCGCTAAAATTTTATTAGCCAGAAAAATTATCGCCGACCAAAACGCTTTAGCCGAGATAACGCAAAAAGCCGGCAGCGAAAAAGAAGCGCTGGAAAAATACGTCATTGACAATAAAATCGTCTCGGAACAGACGCTGTATGAAGGCGCGGCTGATTATTTTAAAATACCTTTCGTTAATTTAAAAAAACAAATCATCCGGCAGGACATTTTGACGCTTTTGCCGGAAACGACCGCGCAGGAGCATAAAATAATCGCTTTTGACAAAGACGAGGAAAAAATAAAAGTGGCGGCGCTTGACCCCGCTAATTTAGAAATTTTAGAATTTATCCGTAAAAAAACAAATCTGGAGCCCGAGGTGCATTTAGCGACTCCTTCCAGCATTGAAGACACGCTAAAGCAGTACCGCAAAGACATTAAAAGCGAACTAAAAGTAATTGAAGAAGATTCGGAGGAAAAAGAAAAAAAAGGGAAAAAAGAAACCGAAGCGGGCTCCGAACTGCCCATCATAAAAATCATTGACACTTTATTGGAGCAGGCGTTTTACGAAAACGCTTCGGACATCCATATTGAGCCGGCGGAAAAAGAAACCAGCATCCGCTACCGCATTGACGGCATTCTGGCCAACGTGATGACTTTGCCGAAAAACGCCCAGCCGGCGCTGATAGCGCGCGTCAAAGTGCTCGCGAGTCTAAAAGTAGACGAGCATCGCCTGCCCCAAGACGGCCGCTTTAAAATCATCCAAAAAGGCAATAAAATTTCTTTTCGCGTTTCCATTCTGCCGACTCTCTACGGCGAAAAAATAGTCATGCGCCTCTTGGAAGAAAAACCGCAGGTATTGAGTTTGGAGCAAATCGGTTTTCAGCCGAAAAGTTTGGAGCTCGTGAAAAAAAACATTAAAAAGCCGCACGGCATGATTTTAGTTACCGGTCCGACCGGCAGCGGCAAAACCACCACCCTGTACACTATTTTAAATTTGCTTAACTCCCCGAAAGTAAACATTTCCACCATTGAAGACCCGATTGAATACAGCATCCCGCACGTTAACCAAAGCCAAGTCAACCCTAAAATCGGCTACACCTTTGCCAACGGCTTGCGGGCGCTGTTGCGCCAGGACCCCAACATCATTATGGTCGGCGAAATCCGCGACAACGAAACCGCGGAAATTTCCATCCACGCCGCGCTGACCGGACATTTAGTGCTCTCCACTTTGCATACGAACGACGCCCTGACCACTTTGCCCCGCCTGCTGGAAATGAACATACCGAGTTTTCTCGTCGCCTCCACCACTAACTTAATTATCGCCCAACGGCTGGTGCGTAAAATTTGCCGCGACTGCATCCAGAGCTACTATTTGGATAAAGACGAAATTGAACAGCTAAAAAAACAGGTTAACTTAGAAAAAATAATGGCGGTGCTGCAGGCCGAAAAGGTGGTGGCGGAATCGGAAAAAAACTTTGAAAAATTGCTTTTTTATAAAGGCAAAGGATGCAACGAATGCGGCAGCACCGGCTATAAAGGCCGCACCGGAATCTACGAGACGCTCTCCATGACGCCGGAGCTTGCTAAATTAATCACCAAAGGCGCGCCGGAAACGGAGTTGCGCGCCGCCGCCGAGCAGCAAGAGATGCTGAAAATAATTGAGGACGGCTTTATCAAAGCGAAAAACGGCCTTACCACCATTGAAGAGGTGTTGAGAGTGTCTAAAGAATAATTTATATTATGCTCAAGGAGGAACAATTAAAATCAACTCCGGCCGTCGCCGAACCGGCGGCGGCTAAAGCCAACCGTACTGCCGCTGACATCAACGACTGGCTTTTGCGTTTCCAGCACATTCCGGTTACGGAAAAATTATTTTTCGTGCAACATTTGGGCGTGATGATAAAAGCCGGCATCTCGCTTGCCAAAGCTCTGGAGATGCTGGGGAAACAAACGACTAACAAACGCTTCCAAGCGGTTATCCAAAACCTCCATCAAGACGTTAACAAAGGCGGCACCTTGGCCGCGGCGCTTAAACGATACCCCGGCGTTTTTGACGAATTATTCGCTAATATGGTGGCGGCCGGGGAAGCCAGCGGCACGCTGGAAGAGGTGCTGAAAAGTATTTATCTGCAGCTCAAAAGAAATCATCAGCTAACGACTAAAATACGCGGCGCTTTAATGTACCCGATGGTTATTTTATTCGCGATGGGAACAATCGGCACGGGCGTAATGATTTTCGTGGTGCCAAAATTCATCAGCATTTTTAAGGATGCCAAAATTGAACTGCCGCTGATGACGAAACTGCTGATTGCCGCGAGCGACCTGATCGTTAATAACGGCTTGATGGCAACGGTCATCGGCCTGATTGCTTTAATTATTATTATCAAATTATCAACCTTGCCGACGGTAAAAAGCGGGCTGCACTGGTTTTGGCTCAAACTGCCCGTTCTCGGGCCAATCGTCAAAAAAATAAATTTGGCCCGCTTCGCCCGCACGATGAGTTCTTTGCTAAAAACCGACATCAAAATCGTGGAGAGCTTTAAAATCGCCTCCACCACCGTCAATAACATCCAATATAAAAAATCTCTGCTGCAGGCGGCGGAAAAAGTTAAAAAAGGCGTGCTGATTAATCAAGTCTTAGACGACTACCCCGAACTTTACAATCACGTTATCCGACAAATGGTAACGGTCGGCGAAGAAACGGGGGAATTGGATAAAATTTTAGAAGAAATCGCGGGTTTCTACGAAGAGGAAGTGGAGGAAATAATGAATACTTTACCGACCATCATTGAGCCGGTAATTATTTTGGCGCTGGCGGTGGTAATCGGCTTGATGGCGGTAGCCATCATTATGCCGATGTACTCACTCACTAATGCTATATAAATAAAACCAAAATAACAAATAACAAACAATATTTAAATTCCAAATAATAAATTTTAAACAATGCATTGGGATATTGTTATTTGATATTTGAGTTTTGTTTGTCATTTGATTTTTGCTATTTGCTATTTAATAAAATATTTTATGGAATTAAAAAACATAAATAAATTCGGCTTTTCTCTCCTCCAATTGCTTCTGGCTATTGCCATTATCATCATAATGGCCGTAATCACCCTCCCTGCTTTGCGTCATTATGAGCCGAGCATTAAACTCAAGGCGGAAAGTAGGCAGTTGGTTTCTGATTTGCGTTACGCCCAGCAACTAACCGTTACCGAACAAAAAACGCACTATGTGGAAATTGATTTAATCGGCAAGCGCTACTTGGTGGTAAAACAGGAGAATCCCGCTTCTCCTTTAAAAACAATCAATTTAACCGAAGGAATCAGCTGGCAAACCGTCAGCGGTTTTGACGGCAACCGCGTCGTTTTTAATTCTTACGGCGCCGTCAGCCAAGCCGGACAAATAGTATTAACCAATACTCAAGGCAACACTTACACGATTAACGTTAAGCCGTCGGGATATGTCCA
>PFAT01000031.1:3234-3826 GCA_002773575.1 Candidatus Falkowbacteria bacterium CG10_big_fil_rev_8_21_14_0_10_44_15 | reverse complement strand
CGCAGAATTATGAAGATAATAACGACATGGCCAAAACGATTGAAGTTATGGAATTGGCCGCCGCAGTTCATCATGACAGCACCGCTGTTTTATCAAAATTAATTAAATTATATTTAAAGGCGGGGGAGGGGGAGAAGGCCATTGCCGCCGCCGCCAAGCTCGCGGAGTTAAATGAAAGTTTTGCCAGTAATCTTGATTATTTTACTAAGATGGTCAGGCAGGGAAAGGGGGAGGAGTTGTTAAAACAGACGGAATAACTTCCTCACCCCCTACCCCCTCTCCCATGAGGAGAGGGGAATTGCATAAGTTAAGATACATATTGCAGTCCCTGGGGACAACCGGAGTATGTAAATACACCGATTATCCTACCATATTAAATGATTTCCCTTTCCTTATGTATAGGCTGGGTCTCGTGATATGTCATTTCTCCTCTCTCCTCCACACTTAGTTCCTCTAATGAATAGACGGCTTACCCCAGTGCCGGTATCCGGGGAATATACGTCGGTGGAGTTTAGCGTCGGGCGCGCATACTCGCTTTGTTTCTCACATTGAGGCAGAGCCGATGGTGATCGCACTCCGGTATTTCGCGGCG
>PFAT01000031.1:0-3219 GCA_002773575.1 Candidatus Falkowbacteria bacterium CG10_big_fil_rev_8_21_14_0_10_44_15 | reverse complement strand
AAGATGAAAATTTATAGACAAGCTCATTAATTTAGCAGATAAAAAAGAAAATAACAAATTAAATAAATCAAGGAGATTTTTTTAAGTTTAAAACTTTATAAAATATCTAATATTGACAAAGTTTATAAAGTTTTATATACTGACAACATAAACTAAAATACGATGATTATTTCTGAAAAACTCACCATCATAAAGACACTATCCGGTCTGACCCAGGAGAGCCTCGCCAAGGAGCTGAGGGTATCTTTTGCTACTCTGAACAGCTGGATTAATGGCAAATCACAACCCCAAGCCAGTAAAGCGGCGCGTATTGACAGTGCGCTCTCAAAGTACGCCGGTATTCCGGCTGCGCAAAAAGAAACGGATCTTACGAAGAAAATAATTATTTTTGCCAAAGCGAAAAAGTACAAAAATATACTGCAGTTCATACTCAAGCGAGCTGATATTTACGACCAGCTGATACTTTCATTAACCTACAACACCAACCGCATTGAGGGCAGTACGTTCACCGAGGACGAAACCGCGGCGGTGATTTTTCGCAACGAAACCATTCCCAACAAAAACGTCATCGAGCATTTGGAGGTAAAAAACCATCAGGCCGCCGTCAAGTACCTGTTTGAGCGCCTGCAAACCGGCGGCATTGACGAAGATTTGATTTTGAAGCTGCACGGCATACTTATGAACGGCATTCGCGATGATGCCGGATTCTATCGGCGACACGGCGTCCGTATTGTAGGCGCGAACGTACCCACCGCGAATTACCTTAAGGTGCCGGAGTTGATGACTGAGATTGTGAGAGAAATGAATTTTAAGCATTCAGATATTATTGCGCACGCGGCAGCCATTCACAGCAAGTTTGAACAAGTCCACCCCTTTGCCGACGGCAACGGCCGCATCGGACGCCTGTTGCTCGCGGCCATGCTGCTTTCACACAACCTGCCGCCAGCCGTGATTGAAATCAAAAAAAAGAAGTTCTACCTCTCATATCTGCGGAAGAGCCAGCTCATGAACGAGAGTGCGCCGCTGGAAGATTTTGTCTGCGACGCGATTTTATACGGGTTTAAAATTATAGATTTCCCTTTCCTGTAGGTATATAGGCCGGGTGTAATTTTATGTTATTTTCTCCTCAATGGCTATATTAAACAAAAAAATGAAAAATTCGGCAACCATTAAATTCGCCGCCGTGGCTTTATTAACATTGCTTTTATTAATTCCCTTGGGCATGATTCAGTCGCTGGTGCAGGAACGGGAGGGAAGGCGCGATGATGCCATTAAAGAGGTAAGCTCTAAATGGGGCGGAGAACAAGTACTGATAGGGCCGGTGCTTTCCATACCGTACAAGACATATATCACGAGTGAAGTGGATGGCAGGTCCGCGACCGCAGAGAAAGTAAATTACGCGCATATTCTGCCCGAAACGCTTAATATTGAAGGCATTGTATTGCCGGAAATGCGCCAGCGGGGGATTTATGATATTGCCGTTTATAACTCAAACCTTAACATCAGCGGGGAATTTCTAAACCCAAATTTTGCGCAATTATCCATACCGGAAAAAGATATTATTTGGAATGACATTATTATTTCCATGGGCATTCCCGACATGAAGGGCATTAAGGATAAGATTGCGCTTGCCTGGGACGGCGCGGAATACACATTGCAGCCCGGCGTTGCCACCGGCGATGTTATAGCTTCGGGAGTGAGCGCTAAAATTCCTCTTGGCAGCATAAATGCAAAAGAGAAACATGTTTTTTCATTTCAGCTTATGCTTAACGGAAGCAAGGCATTGCAATTCGCGCCGCTGGGAGCGCAAACATCCGCCAGTTTAGCATCACCATGGCCAAACCCGAGTTTTAACGGCGCTTTTTTGCCTGATGCCAGAGAAGTAAACGAGAACGGATTTTCAGCGCAGTGGAAAACGCTGCATTTAAACCGGAATTACCCGCAGTACTGGCACGGCCAAGCAACAAAGGAAATCGCGGATTCCGCTTTTGGGGTTGAGCTTCTTATTCCGGTTGATGAATATCAGAAAACAACGCGTTCGGTTAAATATGGCATCATGTTAATTTCGCTGACATTTTTGATATTTTTCCTGGTAGAAATGTTTAACCGAAAGCACATTCATCCGATTCAGTATATCTTAGTCGGACTGGCGCTGTGTATTTTTTACTTGCTTTTGCTTTCCTTGTCCGAATATATAAATTTTAACTATGCTTACTTAGCCGCCAGCATCGCCACGATTTTACTAATCGCCGGTTATGTCAAGACGGTATTTAAGAACAACAAACTTGCTTTAATGCAGAGTTTAATTCTCATTATTATCTATGGATTTATTTATATTTTATTGCAGCTGGAAGACTACGCGCTGCTGATGGGGAGCATCGGGTTATTTATTGTGCTTGCCGCAGTTATGTATATCTCAAGAAATATAGATTGGTATGGATTTAACTCGGATGAAAAATAAAATAATTTTTTAAAAAATAGACGGAGAAGATTCTAAACTTTGACAATTATTTTTTTTAAATATAAAATAACATCAGACAATTTAATAGCGGGAAACACCGGTGAATTTGCTGTTTTAGCGGATAAATCCGGGGCTGTGCCGCAACTGTAACCCAGCACCAAATATGGCGCTGGGAAGCCAGAAAGCCGCATAATTTATTAACCCGCCTTCGTCCCGCAGTATTGCAGGACTACGGCGAGGCAAGCACTAATCTTCGAGCAAAAGCTGTAGTGTTTTGGCTTTTTTATCCAGCACCTTCATCCAGCCATCCATGGAGAAGAATATTTTCAATAAGGTGCTGGATTTATATGGGAAAGCCGATACATTCCACTCGAAGAGAGTGGATTTTTTAATACCTACTAATTACTAATCAAGTACGAATATACCAATAATATTTTGTAAGGCAAAATGAATAGTGGCATTTTATTATGCGGCTAAGCAGATATTAGTATATTAGTCCCGAATACTCGGGATTAGTAATTAGTAGGGGACAAATTATGAAAATATCAAAAACAATTTTATTAGGAGGAGTTTTATTAATTTTAGGCTATGCCAACCAGGCATCAGCCGGCATGCCGGAGGCGGTAACTTATTTAAAAAACCAAACCCAGGACGCCTGGATAACACAGGCGCTGGCGGCGGCCGGAGAGTCCGGCATCCCGACAAGCCATTTAACGAGCGTGACCGCGGGAGGGTTTAATCCGACCAATGATTACGCT
>PFAT01000026.1:16512-17051 GCA_002773575.1 Candidatus Falkowbacteria bacterium CG10_big_fil_rev_8_21_14_0_10_44_15 | reverse complement strand
TAGATAACGGCCATTGGCAAACTTTATCTTTGCCTAATAATTACCCGGCGGTTAGTCTAACCAACGCCAAAGCTTACGGCGCGCAGGAAGTAATTATTGACACCCCTAAGCACGGCGTGGAATTAGGAGAATTGAACGAAAGCGAAATTTTAGCGGTATTAACGATGTACCAGCGGCGCACGGCGGCTTTAAGCAAAATCAAGGGACTGGATTATGTTTTAATTTTTAAAAACAACGGCGCACGCGCCGGCGCCTCCATCGCGCACGCCCATTCGCAGGTTTTTGCCACTAACATTATTCCGCCGGACGTGCAAGAAGAAATCACGGCCGCCGTTAATTACCATGCCAAGCACCGGCGCAACGCTTACGCCGACATTATCGCTAAAGAAATTAAGGGACCGCGCCGAATTTACACCGATAAGCTCACGGCCGCCTTTTGCCCGTACGCATCGCGATTTCATTACGAAGCTTGGATTTTCCCGCGGCGGCTGGTTGACAACGTCACCGAGCTAACGGCAACCGAGTTAAAATCCCTGGCG
>PFAT01000026.1:0-16485 GCA_002773575.1 Candidatus Falkowbacteria bacterium CG10_big_fil_rev_8_21_14_0_10_44_15 | reverse complement strand
AACTTTTTTATGCATCAGGTTATTTCTAATCCGAACCAATATTTTTATCTTAAAATCCAGCCGCGCGATTCCATCTGGGCGGGAGTGGAGCTGGGAAGCGGGCTGGTGATAAATTCAGTCGCGCCGGAAGCGGCCGCCAAATTTTATCGATAATTCAACTCCACACCAAAATTTTTGGTGTGGAGGTAATTTTACACTGATCTTGCGTTTGGCAAAAAGAAAAAAGCGGCTCTTGAACTTAGAGCCGCTTAGTTTTTTGTTTCTTTTTTTTCAACTTTCTTCCGCCGACAACCGTTTTTCAATAGCCAACCGCCGGCGCCAATGGATCATTTGTAAAGCGCGACGAATGGCCGTCTGCGGGTCTGGCTTAACTTGAACAGTAGCGCTTGGCTGTTTGCGGCCGTACCCTTTTTCCGCCGCCGTGAGCACGTCCGGCCGACTGGCATAACGGATAACTAACGGTATGCTTCTAACCTCTATGTCTGCTCGCCGGCAAGCAGCACCCACCTCCTTGCCAGACACGGGTTTATCCCCATCAAAATGCAGACAAGATAAATATTGTGGCAATTTTTTTTCTAATTCTTTTTTTACCTCTGCTCGAAACCTCGCCGGATTGGCAAAGATGATTTGTAACGTCTCTAATATTATTTTTTCCTTGCATCCTATCCGCACTTTAAAATTAGGATAATAAAATTTTAAGTGCGGGAACCATTTGCCTTCCATTGCCTTAGTGTTCAACTCAATAACGTTAAAAAATTCACTGAACATATCAGGCTTAAAAATTTTAACACTAGCAGGCACTAAAGCAAAAATTTTGCCGCGCCGGCGCCAAACGTCGTATTGCGATGGTTTAAAGTCTTGTTTGGGCAACTGGCAGCGCAGAATAGTGGGGCAATTTCTCGCTTTCTGTCGCAATACCAGCCAGAAAGTCCACAGTATAATGGAAAGCAATGTTGTCGCCCCGATAAACCAAATTAACTTGATCTGGGCAACTTCTACCTGTCTAGCGTTATAAAAGGCAAGTACTTTTACAAAAGGCAAAACAAACGCCCCGCAAATTAACGCGAACAGACATACCCATCCTAAAGCAAAGCAGAATTTTTTACCCTCTTGATAAAGAGGGTACTGCTTTCTCTGCCGTAACAGCGATTTAGTTTTCGCGTCCATGATTTATCTCCTAAAATTGATATTTTTTTTCGACTATGTAATGAACTAATACATTTATCCATACACCTTCCGGAATACCCCCACACCAAATTTTGGTGTTGGGGTTTAATACCCGGTGGTGAAGGTGTTTGGATTTATTCAATCATAAATTTCTCTTCTTGTCAAACTTTTAATTTAAAATAAAAACTGCCTGTTAAAAAATCAAACAGGCAGTTAAATAATCAACCGGTAACATTCAGATGCCACCCTAAAAATGGATGGTCTACCGACGGCCCATCTCTAACCTCTGTTTTGGTCTTGGCTGTTACCGCGCTCGAGGGAGATTGGAAAGGAACGCTATTTTCAAGCCTTTGAATGGGGTTAGGAGTCTCATCGGTAGGATTAGGAGGGGGTGCTTTTTCTTTGGTTGCGGTTATCACGGCCTTTGACGGCGACCGGAAAGAAACACTGGGATGCTCAAGCCGTTTAACTGGACTACCTAACCCTCCATTATTAACAGGAGGATTATAAGATGGGTTGATTTCAACCATCGCAATGCCTCCCGTTATTTTTTTGTTATCAGCCGCAATTTTTGCTGAATACTGATATTATATTGGAATGCTTTAAAAAAATCAAGAGCCGCGAGAATGTTTAAACACCGTTAAATTTTTCACTATCCACCAAATTACCTTTCTTGCTTTCATCTCTCGCTTAATCTTAGCGGTTAATTTTTTGTCTAAACTATATTGCTGGGCCTGAAATTTTTTGACCCAAAACGAATGCGGCTGTTCGTTAATGTGGCCGATGGAACGCGGGCCCTGCCCGGGAGTGGCGGCGGTAAAAACGATAGTCGGCGCTGACTTAACCAGCGTATTTATCAAAGTGTCAGCGGACACGAGCGGCAAGTGTTCCGCCACTTCCAGGCATAAACATAAATCAAATTTTTGCTTCAGCTTTAGCGGCCGGCACAAGTCGTGCCGTTTAATTTTAGAACCGACCAAAGATGATTTGACTGCCGCCGGCGAGCCGTCATAGCCCAAAATCTTCACTCCCCTTTTTTTAAACTCCGCCAAATAAATGCCGCTGCCGCAGCCAATGTCAATCACCGAGCGCGGCGCAAAATGTTTATTGAAAATATCAGCCGCGGCGCGTGCCGATGGCGCTTCTAATTTAACCGTATTGGTAAAAAAACGGGCGTCGTAAATATTAGTGTCCACAAGCATAATTTTTAATCTTTTGTGTCATTCCCGCGAAAGCGGGAATCTAACTTTTCGTATAGCTATCTTGAGATTCCCGCTTTCGCGGGAATGACAATTTTTTTACTTTTTTTCTCTCAACTTATTATTTTTTCCACCCCCTTCAGCAATTTGCTCTCAATCGCAAAATAATCCCAGGCGCTTTTAATGTTATACCACGGCTGCTCTTCAAAGCGGTGGAAATCGCTGCCGCCGGTCATAATCAGCTTATATTGGCCGGCGAGCGCCTGCAAATAACTTACCGCTTCCCAGGAATGGTGCGGCGAAAGCACTTCCAACCCGTTTAAGCCCGACTGCGCCAGCTGCTGGATGGTGTTTTCTTTAATCCAGCTGAACATGCAGGGATGAGCAAAGATTAGTTGGCCGCCCACCCGCCGCTTGATTTTAAAAACGCGCTTAATGTCAAGATAACTTTCGTGCATTTTGGTCTTTTCCGTTTTGCGGAAATAATTGCGGATGATTTCCGTCTCTAAAATGTTTTTTTTGCCCAACTCCCGCTGCACTCTTTTTTTATTCAGGGCGTAAAAATTGTCTATCACGTGGTTAATGGGAATATAATGGTTTTGTTTGTCCAGCAGGGCGTTAATGTCTAATAAATACCCCTTGTTCACTAAGCGCTCCAGCGCCCGCCGCACGCCCGCCCGCCGCCGATTTTGCGAATCGCGCAATAAATTATGCAGCTCCGGGTCGTTGACGTCAAAGTTATACCAAAGTAAGTTCAGGTGCTTATGCCCAAGCGTCGCGTACAGCTCAATGCCGGGCACGGCTTTAATCTTTAATTCGCGGCAGGCGCGCGCGAACTCTTCCTGCCCGCTGACCGTGTTGTGGTCGGTTAAGCTCGCGACTTTTACCTCGCGCTCGCGGCAAGTTTTCGCCACCTCGCTCGGCGTCAAATACCCGTCCGAGCAGGTGGAATGGAGTTGGAGGTCGATTAACATAGGTATAATTTTTAATTTTTGAATTTTTAATTTTTGAATATTAAAAATTTACTTTAATGCCACCGTCGTTACTGCTAATAATTTCCTTTTTGTCTTTAAAATATTCCTTTAGTGAATCCATAATAAACGGATTATTTACCATCGCTTCTGGCCTAAATAATAAACCGTCCACTTGATCATTTTTTTTCATTTTTTTGCTCTTTAGGTAATCAGTAAAAATTTGTTGTTTTTCAGCTAATGTCAGATCATCGCGCAGGTGAATTTTTTCAAACTCAATATAATCGTCTTCTCCCTCTCCCTTGATATAGTCAGCGGCGATAATGTAGCCTTGGTAGCTTTCCTTGCCGCCAATAACGCAACTGTAATTGTCAGGGAAAATAAGCCCGCCGTCGCCGTCGTCTTCGCCCTTACCGATTTTTTCCAGCAGAGCTTCCATTGATCTGTATTCCTCGCTATCCGCGATAAACCTCTTAATGTGCGAGCGGTCAAGCATGTCTATCTGCAAACCGAAATATTGTTTACCAGTTTGTTCTTTTTTCTCCGGGTCATAATAAACATAGTGTGCGTTGTGGTGATACCAGTCAGAATATTCCATATCTCCCAACAAAGGATTAGCGTCAACGGTTTCCAGCGGGCAATTACCGGTAACAATGCCGCCATCGTCATTATAACTCGTGCCAATCACTATTTTTTTATCGGGGAATTGTTTTTTTAACTCTTCATAGGCTTGAGCGATAATCAGCCGATACTTGGTTGCTCGGTTAGCTATCTCAATATTATCAATCGCGATTTCATCGGCGTCTTTAATGGTAAATGCTTCTTTAGAAGCTACTTCTTCATTTTTATCTTTATTCTCTTGCTTTCTTGCCGCCACCAGCACTGACTGCCCCACTAAATCCTCACTGCCGCTTTCATCAACAATGGAAATTAAAAAATAAGACATATCTTCCCGCAAAGCGTACTCCTTGTTTTTTGACGAAGTGAAAGGCATGCAGCAGTTAGTATAGTCGCCGCAGACCCAGCCGCGCGGGTCTGATTTTTTGGCGATTTCTACCTTCAACTTCCGTCCCATATCCGCGTAGCCGTACTGCTTTAATATGCCCCTGATCGCCCCCTCGTCATCTTTTTCAACCTCCAGCTGGCCGTTCAGATAAGACAGAAATACGTCCGAATTATTAGCAATCATGCCCTTAGATTTTAATTCGTTATTCTGCGTTTCGTATTTTTTCTGCTTAAGCGCTCTGTCCAGCGCTTTTTTAATGTTAACGCTCTCCGAATGGCGCTTGCGGTTGTTAAAGCCCAAATAAATTAAGAGCGACGCCAAACCAAGCTCGTGATTTTGAAATTGAGCTAATATTTTTTCCGGCGCAATCGCGTTAAACATCTCCTGCTGGGCCTCCCGCCGCACGGCTGATTTTTGTTCTTTATTCAATTCTTGCCCGGTCCGCTCTGCCAGCGATGCCGCCTTTTCTTCAATAAGTTTATTACTTTCCGTTTCGTAATTTTTATAGTCGCCGACTACCGCCTGCGCCCGCTCAATCGTATCGGTAAAAGCGTTCAAGTCAATGCTGTCAAAAATTTTTTCTCCTTTTTGCGCGAAAATCAAAAAGGTCTGCAGCAACAAATTCTTTATCTCCTCGTCCCGCAAACAATTTTCCACCGTTGCTCTAAATTTATCCATCCGCTCCTCGTCAAAGCGCATCAGCGCGTTTTCCAGATTATACGGTTTTACGCCTTCAATTTTTTTGCCTTCGCCGGTTTTAAGCAAGGTAGTATTATCCAGCGCTTTTTTATAATCGGCGGCGTAGCGGTCTTTTTTATCCGGGTCTTCTTTTATTTTTTGATTTTTTTTAGCCGACAACTCATCCTTAATTTTTTTATCCGTTTCACTGATGGCGTCAATCAAGCCGCGCAGTTCTTCTTTTTTATCAAACATTTCCGCGTATTTTGGCGTCTGGCTGTTAAGGGCGTGAATGCCCACCGCCATGTAGGTTAATTTATTCAGCGGGTCAAACGGCATTTCCGTTTCAAACGGTTTGATAATTTGCCGGTCGTCAATGTTGTCTTTGCCTTCAATGATGTTTATCAGGCGCGCGGCAAATTTTTCATTACTAAAACTTTCCTGCTCGTCTTCATCATCATTATTTCCATAATCATCATAATCTTCTTGTCCCTCCTCCTCGTTATCATCCTGATAATTTTCTAACCCCTGTTTAGGCATCGGAACGCCATCAATGGACACGCCCGTGTCAGCTGACTTACTATCATATTCTTCAATCATCTGCTTAATAAAATGTACATCAACTCCCGGCGCTTTTATTAAAATTGAAACAGCATCTTGAAATTCCTCGCTGGCATTTTCAGGCACATTGACATCATACTTCTGCATCATCGCCTCTCGCTCAAACTCGGCAAAATTTTTAAATGGCGTTTCCCGGCCATCTTGTTTCGCTATATAAACATCTACATCAAACGAACCGAGTAACTCGTTCAATTTCAAAAAATCAATATCGCTATTAAGCACTGGCAGTACAATCCGCGCGATTTTATTTTGTTGTTCTTCCGGCAAACCGACGACTCGCTCCATGAACAATAAACTGTCGTGAACATTCTGCCAAAAACCCGCGTGGTTCAACAATATGTTTTTTAATTTCTTTTCCCCTATTAACTTTTGCAATAATCCATAGTTTAATTTAAGTTGTGGTTCAGCAACTATTACGTCAACAACAGCTTTGTTATATATCTCTTCAACTAAAGCAGTATTACCTATAATATGAAAACCAGCGTGGATTTCCATAGCTAAATCATAGTCTGCCTCTTCTGGCCTTAGATTAATTATAGTTTCAAATGCTTCCTTAGCACATTCAGAAGTAATGCTTTCTGACAGATTAAAAATATTTTTTATTTCTAAAGCCGCGCTCATCCACTTCCGCCCCCCATTTAATAATATCTTTATTATTGCTACTTTAGCAACATCTTTAACAACTTCCTCCGGCAAGTTAACGCTATCTTTGACTTCGATGGCTTTTTCAATATAGCCCCCAAATAACAATTGAATCATTACCTGCTTAGCCGCTTCTTGGACTTCGGGAGAGTTGATGATTTCCTCCGGCAAGTTAAATCTCTCTTTTATGCTAATGGCCTTATTTATATCAGCTTCATAATCTTTAGAAAAAATGTTGATGATGTGTTTAGCCGCTTCTTGAGCGATTTCCTCCGGCAAGTTAAAACTCTCCTTTATTTTAATGGCCTCATTATAATCTTTTTTGAATAAAAGTGTGATCATTCTCTGTTTAGCCACTGCCTGAACTTCGGGAGAGTTGATAATTCCCTCCGGCAAGTTAAAACTATCTTTGATTTTAATAGCGACATCTATAGGAACTCTAGGCAAACAATGCATCATTACCAATTTAGCTGCTTCTTGGACTTCGGGGGAGTTTATTATTTCTTCCGGCGAGTTAAGACTCTCTTTAAATTTGATGGCATCATCTATAAAACCTTTAGAAAGATTTTTGATGATTCCCTGTTTAGCCGCTTCTTGGATTTCGGGGGAATTAATAATTTCCTCCGGCAAGTTAAGACTCTCTTGGAGTTTGATGATTTTATCTATATAAGCATAACCATAACCTTCAGAAAATTGTTTGATGATTCCCTGTTTAGCCGCTTCCTGAACTTCGGGAGAGTTGATGATTTCCTCCGGCAAGTTAAGACTCTCTTGGAGTTTGATGGCATTACTTATAAAACCTTTAGAAAGATTTTTGATGATTCCCTGTTTAGCCGCTTCTTGGACAGTTTCTTTCGGTAAATTGAATCTTTCCTTAATTTTAATGACTGGATCTATATAATTTTCAGTGAGACTGTCAGTTTCGGACAAATATTTAATGATCCCCTGTTTAGCCGCTTCCTGAATCACAGGAGAATTGATAACCTGCTCCGAGAGGTTAAATGTATCTTTGATTTGCGCGGCAATAGTAATATATCCGTTACCCATGAATCTTATTATTGCCTCCGTAGCTGCTTGCTGGACTTCGATAGAAAGAATGACGTTCTCTGGCAACTTTAATTTATTCTTAATTTTAATAGCATTATTTATTACCGAGGTATGCAGACAATTAATCATTGCTTTTTTCACTGCTTCCTGAACTTCGGGAGATTTAATAATATTCTCCGACAGGTTAAATTTCTCTTTGATTTTGATGGCTTTATTTATATCCCCTTCAACCAAACAGCGAATCATCTCTTCCAGCCCTTTTTGCTGTTCCGGCGTCAAAACAACTTCCGGCTGCTCGGCCTGCGCTTCTTTCGCTTCTTGGCTTTCCATTTCTTCTCCGCCGTCTGGTTTTAAATTTTCCGCGTTAAATTTTTCCGGCATATTTTTTTATTTTAATAATTTTAATATTATCCCCGTCCGAGCAGGTGGAATGGAGTTGGAGGTCGATTAACATAGGTATAATTTTTAATTTTTAATAACGACTTTTCTATCTGCATAAACAATGCCAAGCACAACCCACATGATCATCCCCCCGAAAGCCAAACTCCACCACCAATGGTCAAACGGCATCATTGCCACCATGGCTGCCAACACCGCCATAATTTCAAAATTCTTCCGCCGCCACAACATAAAAAAACAAGAAAACAAGAAAACAAGAAAACTAATCAACCCTAATACGCCGATTTCCGCCCAAATCAATAAAAACGCGTTATGCGCCGGCTGATACGCGTAAGCCGGCTTATGGTTACTAATTTCATTATACACCGCGAGCCCGTAATTTTTAACTCCCGCGCCAAACAGCCAATGTTTATTTATAATTTGCCGCGCTTCTTGGTTATATTCCGTCCGCTCGGCAACGGATTTATTTTCCAGACGGCCGTCAATATTAATTCTACTTAATATCGGCTCGCGGAAAAAGTAAAAAAATAAACCGCCGACAGCGATAATTATAAAAACAAACTTTGAAAAAACCTTTAAGTCCTGTTTTCCTCGTCCCGAAAATATCGGGAAGAGGGTTAGGGTGAGGGCGCCGACGGCAAACCCCAGCCACGCGCTGCGGGAAAAAGTCAGCAGCAACCCGACCAAATTTAAAATAAAAAATATCAAACTTAAAATCAAGCCGGTTTTATATTTCTTATCTTGCTTTATGTTTTCAGCCGTTTGCCAATTTTGCCATAAGGTAAAATATAAAATTATATTAACGAGCAAAGTAACCGCTAAAAATCCGCCTAAAATATTAGGGTGCGGCAAACTGCCGTAAGCGCGCAACCAGCGCTCGTCGCCGAACTCCACTACCGACACGCCTAAATTTTTTGCCTCTTGCGCCGCCATTCCCAGCCATTTATTTCCCCAGACCGCTTGCGTCATAAATTGCTGCAGCGCGAGTATTGACTGCGCCGCTCCGGCCGCGACCACGCCCCAATATAACTTTATTTTATCATACGAAATTTGTGTTAATAAAAAAAACAATCCCGCTCCCAACAAAAATCTCCCGTAGCCGTACAGCGCCAACGATTTATCCGGCGCGGCCAATGCAGAAATAAAAATAACCAATTCTAAAATTCCTATTATTATCCAAATTTTTGAAAATTGAAAATTGAAAATTGAAAATTTATGATTAACTATAGCTAACGCCGCCAATAAGCACAGTAACAATAAAACGAGAACATCTGTAAAGTATAAACTATACGTCCCGTATTCCCAGTACCCACCGTTCAATTCCCCCAGCTTCGCCATCCAGCGCGTTTGCAGCGGCAATAAAAAAATCAAAATATATAATAAATACTCTTGACTTTTTTTAATGAATTCTATCTTCTGTTTTGCCCATACCCCCATACTTGAATGTGTTACTTGTTATTTGTTATGCGTTTTTGCCACTCTTCCCGATATTCCTCCCTCCGGTCCCGTTCGTGGAATTTCAAAACGCCGTCGCTTATCACCACCGCCGTGCTCGCGCCCGCCTGGTGCTTGAGCGCGAGCGGCATCAGCTTAAGTTGAATCTTTTGGCAAAAATTTTCCACCCAAACCCCGCCGCTGATTATCTCTAAAACTAACTTAGCCGTTTTAAATGCCGCCCCGGGTTCAATCCTCCTCTGGCTGTAAAACAGCGGCGGCGCCGAGTTATTGACGGCCTTGTCAATAAAATCGTTGGCTTTGATGAATTTATCAAAAATTCCGCCTTGATTGTACAAAGGCACGAGCTGTTTGAGCCAATATTTAAAATAAACATCGCCGGCGATCAATAGCGGCTGCAAATTAAGCGCGTCTTCGCCGACGATAAAATTAACGCATATTTTATTTTTTTTGCTCGCTGCCGTCGGGCGCAGCCGAAGCAGTTTCAACATCAGCGTGGCTAGAAACCGCACCGTCCAAATTTTGCGCGCCGAAGCGACGATAAAAAAATCAATGTCGCTTTCCGGGCGCGTATTGTCGTAAGCCAAAGAATTGCAGACCGCGATCAGTTTAGTAAAGGGCAAAACGCTTAACAGCGCCGCCACCCAGCGCGCCCGCCGGTATTTTTCCCGCGCGATCAGCTGGCGGCTTTTGCGCAAAGGCGCAAGTTCGCTCTGCCCGCTTAAAAAATAAAATCCGTCTTGATAGTTAATGTCGGTCAATTCATTAAGCGTCCGCCGCACCGCCAGATAACCGACTTTTTTATCAACCAAATCTTCCACCCAAAGGTATTTATAAATTTCCCAAGCAGTCAGCGGAAAATTAAAAACGTCAAAATAAGCGAGCGTTTTTAAAACCGCTTGTCTCAGTTGCCGCTTTGGTTTAAGCCACAGCGTATCATGCTCAAAGTCAAAGGCAACTTCCCGCAGAGTTGTTAAAGTAAGAGATTGCATGGGGATGAATTAGTCAAAAGTCCTTAAAGTCTATAAAGTCCTTAAAGTCATTGATACAAAGCCTTAATAAAGCCGGAAAGCATTTTGGAAATTTCGGTGGTTAGATTATATAAATTGTTAAAATCGTTTTTATTAATATATCCCAACTCTAAAGCTATATACAACATTGACCTTACTTCTGCGCACGAACCTTTAGCAATAAACAAGAAATTTTTCAGTTCTTTGTCTCCTCTCCTCTCAAATCCCTCGGCAATATTATTCATAATTGACAATACCGCGCGTAGTATCTGATCCTTAAAACCAAAATCTCTGCTATCTCTAAATAATCTGTAAATGTAAATCGTGAGCTGTTTTGCTTTTTGCCACGCTAAAATATCCTCAAATTTTTCTATTGTCATATATAAACATTCCTTTGACTTTATGGACTTTCGACTTTATGGACTTTATGGACTGATATATTATTCTTCTGTTTTCGGTCTATCTAAAGTGAGTGGCTCCAGCTGGCTTTTGCCGCCGCTAATTTTCAGCACGTCTTTATCCACTTTGCCGAATTCTTTATAGGCGCTGTTGTACATATTGACGGTCGTGCCCAGGTTCGCGCCCAGCTTTTTCATATACTCGTCGTAACTCGCTAAATGTTTGCCGAGCTGTTCCACGCGCTGCCGTATCTCTTTCGCGCTTTCTTCAATCTGCAGCGCGCGCAAACCCTGCAACACCGTCTGCAAATAAGCGTGGAACGAGGTCGGAGAAACGATAATGACGTGTTTTTGGCTGAAAGCGTATTCAATTAAATCGCGCGTGTTGACTTTAATCCCCCCTACTTGGTTTATCAGCAAATCATAATAAATTCCTTCCGCCGGGATGAACATAAAAGCGAAATCCATCGTGCCTTGGCTCGGTTTGATGTATTTGGCGGTTTCGTCGATGCGCTTTTTTAAATCCAATTTAAACTCTTTTTCCAGCTGGGCGCGCGCGGCCGGGTCTTTTTCCCGCACGATGCGGTTGTAATTTTCTAAACTGAATTTTGAGTCAACCGGAATAATCTTATCTTTGACGAAAACGGCCGCGTCCACGATCTCGCCGTCGGCAAATTCGTATTGCAATTTATACGCCGCGGGCGGCAAAACGTTTTTCAGCACCATTTCCAGCTGGTACTCGCCCAAAATCCCGCGGTGCTTTGGATTCTTCAGGATGTCTTCCAGCGACTGCAGTTGCTCGGCAAAATTTACCACTTGCTTGTTGGTTTCGTCTAATTTGGTTAATTTTTCCGTCACGGCGGCAATCGCGTTTTGGCTCTGGGAATGGATGGCGGAAAGCATTTTTTGCGCTTGCTCGGTTACGCCCTGCATAATGCCGGTCGTGCGGCCAAACTGGTCTTGGCTGGCTTTATGCACTTCCGCTAATTTAGCGTCTAACGTTTGCGTCATCTGGCCCATTTGCTGCTGGAGTATGAGTAAGGATTGACCGTCTTGCTTTCCGCCCAGTTTCTTTTGCACAACGAAAAACATCGCGCCAATCATGGCCGTTAAAATTATCACTAAAATTATCAGCAGGGTTTCCATGGCTTTATTGTATCAACATTCTCCTCCTCCGACAACTTTGACAAAGAGCAAAATATCCCGCTTAATAACGGCTAAACTTGACTTTTTTTAACCCCGGCGTTAATATTGATGTATTAACAAAATTTACGCCTCTTATTCAGCCTTCTAAATCAAGGCGTTAGAAGGGCTCGTGGCCATTAAACGGTGGCTTTAGTCCCGAAATAATTCGGGAAACGGGTTAAGGGTAATTTTTTTGTGCTTGCTTAAACCGGCACAAGTATAAAAAACATGTCAAAAACAAACAAAGCAGCCGAGCAAAAAATTAAACCAACCGCCTTTGCGGAATTATTGGCGGACGAAGAAATAGCGGCGCCTAAAATAGGAGACATCGTGAAAGGCACGGTCATAGTCGCCTCTAAATCCGAGATTAAACTGGACATTGGCGGAGTAATGGTAGGCATCGTGCGGGGCAAAGAGCTTTACCGCGAGTCGCCGGAGTACGCCAACCTTAAGGAAGGCGACGAGATAGAAGCAACGGTGATTGATTTAGAAAACGAAAACGGAGAGTTAGAGTTATCCTTTAGTTACGCCGGCCACCAAAAAGCTTGGGAAACGTTGCAAGCCGCTTTTGAAAACCAGGCGATAATTATCGTCAAAGTTAAAGAAGCTAATAAGGGCGGCTTAATCGTCAGTTACGGCCAAACCAACGGCTTTTTGCCCGTGTCCCAACTTTCCCCGGAAAACTATCCTCGCGTCGGCGGCGGCGATAAAAGTAAAATTTTTGAAAAATTAAAAAGCTTTATCAATAAAGAAATGGAAGTAAAGGTAATGGACTTGAGCGATAAAGAGGATAAGTTAATCGTCTCCGAGAAATTAGCCTGGAGCGACAAACAAAAAGACGTGATCGCCCAATATAAGCCGGGCTCAATCGTCGAGGGAGTGGTTACGGCCGTTACCAGTTTCGGCGTCTTTATCAGCTTCGGCGAAGGGCTGGAAGGATTAATCCACATTTCGGAATTGGCTTGGCAGCGGATTGAAAACCCGGCTGACTTAGTAAAAGTCGGCGATAAGCTCAAAGCGGAAATTATTAACATTGGCGGCGCTAAAATTTTCTTGTCGGCAAAAAAATTAATTGCCGACCCCTGGCGAAAGGTAACCGAGCGGTATCAGCTGAACAAAAAAACGCCGGGCGCGGTATTAAAAGTCAACCCCTTCGGCTTATTCGTCCAGTTGGACGACGACATTCACGCGCTCGCCCATATTTCCAGCTTGGGCTTAAAGCCGGGAGAAAAAATTAATGACAAATTTACCGCGGGAAAATCTTATGATTTTTACGTAATTTCGATAGAGCCGGACGCCCATCGCTTAGGTCTAAGCGTTAAACCCTTGGGGACCTCCGCCGCCGATAAAGCGGCCGCCAAACAAAACGAGGACGGGCCGGGGGAAGAACCAAAAGTTAAACCGGAAAAACCAAAGCCAGCGGCGGCCGAAGGCGTTATTTGACCAAATTGACATTTATGCTAAAAAAGATAAACTGGTATTACTCGTCATCGGGGAAAAATTACTAATTTATTATTACTATAATTCAACCGCATGTTAAAAATAAGATTAGCCAGAATCGGCAAAAAGAAACAGCCTTATTACCGTATTATTATTTCGGAGCAGGCGCGCGATACTTACGGCCGGGCGCTGGAAATATTAGGTTCTTACAACCCTCGCACCAAAAAAATAGAGCTAAAAAACGAACGGGTGAAATATTGGCTGTCCGTCGGAGCGGCAGTTTCGCCCACCATGCATAATTTATTAATAACTAATAATATTTATTCGGGGAAAAAAGTTAATGTTACCCATATCAAAAGGAGCGGCCAAAAGGCTGCGGTCAAAACCGCAACCAAGGCTGAAGTAAAGGAAGTAAAGCAAGAGGAAAAAGAAAATGCGGAAACCAAAGGCTAAAAATACTGCCCCGATAGGGGTTTAAATTTAGTTCTTGACAATTTGTATTTATCTGTTATAATATAATGTGATATTCCGAAATTGGAATAATTTATTTAGTAAGGCCTTCTTCGCTGGCTAAAATGTCCAAGCAAGAGGAAAGGGAGAAAAATATGGCAATATCAGACAAGGAATTCTTAGAATTCATAGTCAAGGCAATTGTTGCCCACCCGGAAGACGTACGCTCCGAGAGAACAATCGACGAGCGAGGGGTTCTTTTAACCCTCAAAACTAACCCGGAAGATATGGGTTATGTGATTGGTAAAGGCGGCCAGACCGCTAAGTCCATTCGCACGCTTTTAAAAATCGTCGGCGCTCAAAACAACGCCCGCGTTAATTTAAAAATTGCCGAACCGGAAGGGAGTACCCATCCGCGTCGGGCAATGCGCGAAGAAATTTCTACTGACGCCGTTGACGATTTAAAGATATAAATTCTAAAATTTAGCTAAAACCAAAAACCCCGGCTTATTTTGCGGGGTTTTTTGGTATAATGACAATACCTCACCCCCTGCCCCCTCTCCTTAATTAAGGAGAGGGGAAACGAGCGCCAGCGAGTGGGGTGAGGTTAATCTATGACTTTCCATATCATTACCATCTTTCCCGACATTTTCAGCTCTTACTTTTCCCAGAGCATTATTAAGCGCGCGCTTGAAAAAAAAATCATCGCCGTCAAAATTTACAACTTGCGTGATTGGGCGGAGGGCGCGCATCGGCAGGTGGACGACCGGCCGTACGGCGGCGGCGCCGGCATGGTGCTGATGGCCGAACCAATCATTAAAGCGTTAAAACAAAAAAGCGTTAAAACAAAAAAATCAAAAATAATACTTTTATCGGCTAAGGGGAAAAAGTGGACGCAAGCGCTGGCGAGGCGCTATGCCAATCCCGAGCATTCGGGAGATAACATTATTTTAATCTGCGGGCGGTACGAAGGAGTGGACGAACGGATTAAAAAATTCGTGGATGAAGAAATATCGGTCGGCGACTATGTTTTCACCGGCGGCGAACTGCCGGCAATGGCGGTGGTGGACTCAATTACGCGCCTTCTGCCCGGCGTCTTGGGCAATGAGGAGTCGGCGCGGTTTGAGTCGCATTCCCCAGCCGGATTTTTGGAACACCCGCATTACACTCGGCCGGAAACGTTAACCGTTAACGGCAAAACATATAAAGTGCCCAAAATTTTATTGTCCGGCGACCATAAAAAAATTGAGGAGTGGAGAAAGAAAAAAAGTAAACAAACATAATACTATTGTCATTCCCGCGAAAGCGGGAATCTCATTATCAAACTTTTATAAAATCTTAGATTCCCGCTTTCGCGGGAATGACAGAAAATATGATTATTTTAGCCATTGAAAGCAGTTGCGACGAAACCGCTGCCGCCATTATTGAAGGCAAAGCGGAGAAAATTAAGGTCATCTCTAACGTCGTTTCCTCGCAGATAAAAATTCATCGGCCCTACGGCGGAGTTATTCCTGAACTCGCCGCGCGCAACCACATTAAAAATATTTTGCCCGTGATAGATAGAGCACTAGCTCCCATCGCCCGCAAGAAACGCAGCGGGAGAGGGGTCGGAGGAGAGGGCGTTGACGCAATTGCCATTACGACCGGTCCGGGCTTAATTTCTTCCTTGTTAATTGGCATTGAAACTGCCAAAGCTTTAGCGTACGCGTGGCGCAAACCTATTGTTGGTATCAATCATTTAGCCGGACATATCTATAGCAATTTCATCGTTAATTCATCCCCACACCTTCACCGCGGGGTATTAAACCCCAACACCAATTTTGGTGTAGGGGTAAATCCTGCGGGAAAAAATATTACAGGAAGGTGTGGGGATAAAAAAATAAAATTCCCCGCGCTCGTTTTAATCGTTTCGGGCGGGCATACGGAATTAGTTTTGATGCGCGGCCATTTTAAGTTTAAACTGCTCGGCCAAACGCGCGACGACGCCGCCGGCGAAGCTTTTGACAAAGCCGCCAAGATTTTAGGGCTCGGCTATCCGGGCGGTCCTGCAATTGCCGCTGCCGCAACAAAAACATCCAACATCAAATATCCAACATCCAATATCAATCTGCCCCGTCCCATGCTTAACGATACCGCTTTTGATTTTAGTTTTTCCGGTTTAAAAACCGCTTTGCTTTATAAAATTCAAGGCGATAAAAATTGGCGACATAAAATCCCCGCTTACTGCGCCGAATTCCAGCAGGCAATAATTGACGTTTTAATTTCAAAAACCGTTAAAGCGGCAAAAAAATATAAAGTAAAATCAGTAATGCTTGCCGGCGGCGTGGCCGCCAACCTTGAACTGCGCGAACAATTAGGTTTAGCCGTTAGATTGGGTTTTAAAACCCAATCTGACTTCCCCGCTTATTATACGCCTGATTTGCAATATACGACCGATAACGCGGCGATGATTGCGGCGGCGGGATATTTTTATTTAAAAAACGTTAAAACAAAAAAACCACGAAACATAAGAGTTGATTGTAATCAAAGCTTGACAAAATAAAATATCTATGATATTTTAAAATGTTCTTTTTTGGTCTTTTGATTTGCTAAAAAATATTTCTCAAAAAGGATAAAAATCATGAAAGAAACATTCGGCAGTGAACGATTTTGGGAAGCGATGAACCGCGGAGCGGCGTATCAACTGGGGTTTGGGATTTTGCTCTGGCTTCTGGCGATAATACTGTTCAGCCAGATGGGGTGCGCTTACCTGCAAGCGCCGCCGCACTATGACAATTTGGATAAGGCGGTGGAAGGAATGCCTGCTACGGGCAGGTT
>PFAT01000007.1:2564-5994 GCA_002773575.1 Candidatus Falkowbacteria bacterium CG10_big_fil_rev_8_21_14_0_10_44_15 | reverse complement strand
TTTTTTGGTTTTGGGTGAGGCTGGCGATATTTTCCAACTCAAACGTTTCCATGATTTCTTCCGCGCAGCTAACCGCCCGCGCGCCCGTTTTAATCAAGTTATTGGTGCCGACGGAATTAGGGTTAAAAATAGATCCGGGGACGGCAAAAACTTCGCGATTTTGCTCCAAAGCGCACTGCGCGGTGATGAGCGCGCCCGATTCCGCCGAAGCCTCAATGATTAAAGTGCCGAGCGAGAGGCCGGAAATAAGGCGATTGCGCTGGGGGAAGTGATGTTTGAGCGCGGGGGTGCCGTAAGGGTATTCGGACATCAGCAGCCCGCCGCGCGCTAAAATTTTTTCCGCCAGCTGGCGATTGGTGGCGGGGTAAATGTTTTGCCGGTCCAGCCCCGAGCCCAGAACGGCGATAGTTTTGCCTTTACTGTCTAAGCAGGACAAGTGCGCCAAAGCGTCAATGCCGAGCGCGAGGCCGCTCACGATAACTAAGCCGGCGGCGGCGAGCCGGCTGACCAAACTTTGGACCGCTTGCCGGCCGTAAGAAGTATATTTGCGCGAGCCGACGACAGCCAGGCAAAAGTTAATGCTGTCCGGCAGCTCGCCTCGACAGTACAGTACCGGCGGAGCGTCATAAATTTCTTTCAGGAGCCGGGGGTAACCGTCGTCAGGCAGGGCAATGGCTTTTATTTTTTCGTTCGCAAGTTTCGCCATTTCGGTTTCCGGCTCTATCGTTTGGCGGTGGCTGATAAATTCCGCGGCCACTCCTGCGTCAATGCCGGCGGCGCGCAATTCAGCGGCTCCCGCTCGCCAGGCGGTTCGCATATCGGGAAAATATTTGCGCAAATAGAAGAATCGCTTGGGGCCGAATTTGGCAAAAGTGGATAGCGCTACCCAATAAGGCAAATCAGCGGTAAGATTAGACGGATTTGGCGAGGTTGACATAGAAAAATTATTTTGGTAAGATGAAATATCACGGAAATTACTAATTTCTAATTACTAATTTCTAATATTTAGTTGCGATGCGTTGGAATTTAGTTAGGCGTTAGTAATTAAAAGTTAGGAATTATTTTTACCGTCCATCTTCCTACTTGCCAAAGGGCTTAGGGGCGATAAGTGGTTCTCCTCCTTGACCATTTACGTTTCTATAGTTCCTTGCCGGTAAGTAGGAAAATGGATAGTAAAGATTGATCTTTCCCATCCCCCATCTGAATTTTCCCGGAGCGAACAATTAGCGCTAAATTTTCTCGCACACCTCCTTAAGGCGAGAGAATCTGGCCGCACGGTTGTTTCGCTCCTTTTTATTTTACGATAATTGAATGGAAATTTAACAGTAATTAGAACTTTGTAAAAATTATTGTATAATTATTGCTCAATTATTGTTCAATTATAGCGGTTATTTCTTTTATGATTGTAGGTGTCAAGTTCTGCAATTTAGCATTTTCCGCTCGCGAAAATTTTTCCAGCACAAATTTATCCGGCGGAACTTTGGCGCGCAGCAGTTCGTTAGCGACGCCGACGCGCACCCGGATGAAATTTTGCGTTTTGAGCGCGTCGATAATTGATTGCACGCCGCGGTGGCCGGCAGCCGAGCGATTGGCTTGAATTTTAAAATTGCCGAGCGGCAAATCAATGTCGTCGTGGATGACGATCAGTTCGTTTGACAGGTCAGAACGGCGCGCCGTCAAAATGCCTAAAGTTTTGGGCAAAATTTTATAATAATCTAAAAGCGCGCGCGCCGCTTGCCCGGAATTATTCATAAAAGTTTGCGGCTTTGCCAACATAATACTCTCCCTTTCCGCCAGCGCCGCGTTAAATTTTTTATTTTGCCGCCACGTTAAACCAAGCCGTTCGGCTAAAGCGTCAACGACCATAAAGCCGGTATTATGGCGGCTGTGGCGGTAGTTTGCGCCCGGGTTGCCCAGACCGACTACGAATTTCATAAAATTTTTAATTTTATAATTTTTAAATAAATCTTAATTTTTAAACTTGCCTGCGGTAGGCAGGCTCTAAACTTCTAAATTTTTAAGTAAAGTTGATTGATTATGGGTTTAAAATTAGATATTAGATATTTTTAAAAATTAAAAATTAATTCTTAACGTATATCTTCACCGGCGTCCCGATGAGTTTGAATTCCTGCCGCAGCCTATTTTCCAAATAAGTTACATAAGTGTCTTTCAGCCCGCTTTTAGATTTGACGCGCAGGTCAAACCCCGGCGGGTTAGCGGTCGTTTGGGTCAAGGCGATGAGTTTCGGCCGGGGCAGGCGCCGCTTAAAAATGCCGCGCGCTTTTTGGTTAGACAGCGGCGGCGCGTGCCGGGCGGCGCCGGGCAGGAACAGTTTTAATTCCGCCGCGGCGATTTGCGCGCGCCGCGCGCGCGCCGACTCTAAAATCAAGTCCAGCAGCTGATTGATTTTTGTTTTGTTTTGGGCGGACAGAAAAATTACCGGCGCCCAAGCCACAAAAGGCAATTTAGCGCGCAACCACGCCGCGTATTTTTTACTGTCGCGCTCCGGCACTTTGTCCCATTTATTGGCGACGATGATTAAGTTTGTTTTATTGCTTAAAATTTCTTCCACTAATTTCGTTTCCTGATGGCTCGTGGCATCGGCGATATCAATCACTAACAGGGCAATGTCGGCGTATTTAATGACCGCCTTGCTTTTAGCCACGCCCTTAGCGATGAACTCTTCTTTTGTTTTTTTCGATTTAGCTTTAATGATGCCCGCCGTGTCCATCAGAGTAATTCTTTGGCCTTGATACTCAAGCATAACGTCATTGGGCTCGCGCGTGGTATGCGGCTCCGAACTGACGATGAATTTATTGGCGCCGATGACGGCGTTAAGCAGGGTGGATTTGCCGACATTGGGGCGGCCGACGATTGCCACCTTAATTTCAGGAGTTATGTCATCCCCGTCCCGCAGTACTGCGGGACGGGGATCTCGTGTCTCTAGCGCCAATGTCGGGATTCCCGCCTGCGCGGGGATGACAGCTGATATTTTTTTGCAAATTTCATCCAGCAAATCTCCCGTGCCCGAGCCGTTAGTCGCGGAAATCGGCAACGGCTCTCCTAAAGACAGGCGATAAAACGAGGCAATTTCGCCTCGTAATTTCGGGGTGTCGGCTTTGTTAGCGACTAATAACACCGACTGACGGCTGATCAGGCGCTTAAGCAAAAGCGCCATCACTTTATCCTGCTCCATTATCCCCGTCCGGCTGTCAACTAAAAATAAAATCAAATCAGCGGCGGTTAAATATTCTTTAACCTTAAGCTGAACTAAATTATTAATGTCAGTCGCGTCGATGTTTAACCGCTTCAGCTTATTTTTACCGCTTAAAAATTTTGTGTGCAAAATTCCGCCCGTGTCGATTAATTGGAAAGACGCCCCCTGCCAGTGGACGGCGCCGATGTTGCTGTCGCGCGTGGTGCCGGCGCG
>PFAT01000007.1:2324-2554 GCA_002773575.1 Candidatus Falkowbacteria bacterium CG10_big_fil_rev_8_21_14_0_10_44_15 | reverse complement strand
GCGCGCTGAAACTAAAGCGTGTTGAGTGTCGGTGAGTTTATTGAACAGAGTGGATTTGCCGACGTTCGTCCGGCCGAAGAGGACGACGGTAGGTAGGGGAGAGGAAACTATTTTAATGCTGGAATTTTGCATAATTATATTGTTAAATTGTTACATTGTTAAATTATTCACCCCTCTGGCGCAGGGTGCCGCCTCCCCTTATAAAGGGGAGGAATAATGCGGAATAATAA
>PFAT01000007.1:0-2301 GCA_002773575.1 Candidatus Falkowbacteria bacterium CG10_big_fil_rev_8_21_14_0_10_44_15 | reverse complement strand
ACTCCGCTTTGCGTTTTATCGGCGTCGCGGCCGATTATCAGGATAAAGTCCGGTTGCGTTAAATTCACTTTATTTTCGTTTTGTTGCTTTAATTCGGCTAAGAGCCAGTCCGGCAGGCCGTAATTAACGCGGGCGCCGGTTTTTTCTTTCAGGATAGCCAGTGATTTTATCTTCTCTCCGTAGCTTAAATCAAAAATGACAGATTCTTCGTAATTTTGCCGGCTGGCGTTGTGGACGCCCGCGACGGCAAAGCCAAATTTTTCTAAGTCAGTGGCCATTCGTTGCCCCAAGCCGTTAATCCAAGTGCCGTTCTGAATTTCCAGAGCGGGGTATTCTTGTTTAACGGCGCTGGTTTGTTCCGGGGGCGCGTTAGAAAAAACATTTTTCACTAAATATTGGATTTCGGCGTAATCGCCGTTGCGCGGCTGCAAAATATAAGCTCCTTCCGGAGTAATGGCGTCAACCAACAGCCCGCCGTTAGCGTTATCCAGCACTTTAGTGATTACCTTGTCGGCGTCAGTGTCTTTAATAATGCCCCACAATTTAACCATCTCCCATACTTTAAAGTTGGTGGCAACGTGTTCTTGCAGAGTGGTTAAAATATTATTTATCAGCCGCGGCTTGAAGAGAATGCGTAAATTTAATACTTTATCCTTTACCGCTTGCAGGACTTTTTGCTGGCGGCGGCTGCGGGCGAAATCAGATCCTTCAACGCCCCCCGCATGGCGGGAACGGACGTATTTTAAAGCCAACTCGCCGTCCATTGGTTGCCAGCCTTTTTCCAGATGCAAATATTCAAAGCGATTTTCGTAATTAGGGTCCTCTTCGCGCCCGGCGATCGGGTAACGGGCATCGTCCAAAGTATTTTCCACCTCTATTTCGATGCCGCCCAATTCGTCAATTATTTTTACAAAACTGATAAAGTCCACTCTTAGATAATAATCAATGGGGACGTCCAGCACGCGGCTTAACGCTTGACTGACGGCTAAACCGCCGCTTCCCGGCTGCTCGTTTTCCGCGAAAGCGTTAATGTTGTTTATTTTGCGGAAGCCGTAACCGTCAATCGGCACGATTAAATCGCGCGGCAGGGAGAACAAAGAGACGTCGCCGCTAGCGGGGGAAACGCTTGCGAGCATTATGGTATCGGTCAGGTAGCCGCCGTCATGATTTTTGCCCGCCATGCCGAGCAGCAGAACGTTAACCCGGCCGTTCTCCTCGCCTTTCAGCAGGTTATCGGATGTTTGGGCCAAGTGTTTAAATTGACTTAGCCAGGAAAGGGGGGAAAATATTTTATTATCTTCCGACATTAATACGCGGCTGGTAAAGACGAATAAAACGATAGCCGCCACCGTCGTCAGATAAGCTAAAAATTTCAGCAGCCGCCCGCCCGCCCGCCGCTTGATTGAGTGACGGCGCTCGTTATAACCAGCCAGATAATCGCCGCCGTTTTCTTTTTTGATTTCTAAGAGATCGAGATCGTTAACCATAAATTATTTAACGGATATTAAAAACTGACGCAAAAATATAAAGACAAAAAGTCTTTTTATAAGTATAGTATAAGTTCAGTTAAAAGTAAAAAAGCGATGGCCAATTACTAACATCACCCGAGCCTCCGGTTAAGGATAACGGCGGTTTTAAAACGCGTTTGCTTTTTATCGCCGTATTATGTTATAATAAATTTAATTTTACATTAAGTGGATAATTGCCGGACAGGCAATTATATTTGTGTTAACGGTACTTATGCGTAATTTTTTTATTTTCGTTTTTGAGGTAATAAAAGTAGTTATTATATCGCTCGCCATCATTATTCCCGTTAGGTATTTTTTGATACAGCCTTTCTACGTTAAAGGGGCTTCTATGGAGCCCAGTTTTTACGACCATGAGTATTTAATTATTGATGAAATAACCTATCGCTTCCGGGAACCGAAGCGAGGCGAAATCGTGGTGTTTAAATACCCCAATGACCCCAGCCAGTATTTTATTAAAAGAGTCATCGGTTTACCGGGAGAAAAAATAGAGATCAAGGAGGGAGGACTTTACGTTTATACCCAAGACACCAACCGCCGCGTCAAGCTGGATGAAGGTTACCTTGAGCCCGGGGCGGAAACTTTAACCGGCCAAGAAGAAATTAAGCCGCTGGGCGCGGATGAGTATTACGTTTTGGGAGATAACCGCAATTACAGTAAAGATTCGCGCAGTTTTGGCCCGGTGAGAAGAAGCTTTATCGTCGGCAGAGTATGGTTGCGGGGCTGGCCTTTCAGCCGCGTCGGGACGTTCGCTTTGCCGGAGTACAGTTTAATC
>PFAT01000006.1:3288-6935 GCA_002773575.1 Candidatus Falkowbacteria bacterium CG10_big_fil_rev_8_21_14_0_10_44_15 | reverse complement strand
TCTACGCCGTAAGGCCCGTAATCCCAGCTATTCGCCAAGCCGCCATAAATTTCACTGCCCGGAAAAATAAAGCCGCGCCGTTTGCATAAAGAAACGATTTTATCCATTAAATCATTGTCATTTTTATTTTGAGATTTGGGCATAATAATAAAATTTTTAATTTTTACTTTCCAACTCCTCCATCATCTTCTTCACCGTTTCGTTGCCCGGATTCAACTCCAGTACTTTTTGAAATTCCGCCAGCGCGCGCGTCTTATCGCCTTGCTTTTGGTAAGCCAAGCCCAGACTGTAAATGGCGTTAGCGTAACTCGGGCGCAGGGCAATCGCCTGCGTAAAGCGCTCAATCGCTTTATCAAGCTTTCCTTGATTATAATACAAGCGTCCGCTTTCGTAAATTACGTCGGCGTTGGGCTGGCGGCTGATTAAATCTTCCAAAATAACCAGCGCTTTATCGCTCTCCCCCAAGCTGTCGTAGGTTTGGGCTAAACCAACCTGCGCCTCCCAATAATCGCTCTTAAATTTAGCCGCTTGTTCAAAAGCGTCCGCCGCTTCTTTAGTCTGGCCGTTAGCCAAATAAAGTTTGCCTAACTCGGTTAATAAAACAGGGTTAGTCGGCTCCAGTTCGCTTGCTTTGGTTAAATAGCGAATCGCGGGCGCAAGCGAACCGACCGCAATCAGGCGAATGTCGCGGTAGGTCGCGCCTAATGTTTCCCAAGCCATCACCGAATTGGGCGCGATCGTTGTTGCCGCTTGCCCTTCTTTAAGGGCTTGCTGGACGTTGGCTTGCAGCTTAGATTTGCGTTCAGCGGTAATGGCTTCGCTTTTGTCCGGCGTGCTCAATAAAACGATGTCTTCTTTAACTTCGTTAACATAGTCTTTGGCCAAAGCTAAATGATAATTGAGGCGCCGCGGGTTGAGTTTAACCGCCTGCAGCAGCCGCTCGCGGCTGCCGGAAAGCCTAAAATCATTATAAGCCGCATCGGCCAAAAAAAATCTGGCTTGCGTGTAACTAAACCACAGCCATAAACCGACGCCGGCTATCACCAGCCCCGCTATCACCGGCGCCACTTCTTTATATTGCGCTAAATCAATTTCCCGGGTAGAAAAAATTTTCTCAAAAACGACCCGCCAATTAATGAACGCCATCGCCAAGGCAAACCAAAAAACAAAGTTAAGGGTAGTGTTAAATAAATAAAGGGACTGGCTGATAAACAGGGTAAAGGCGGCAAAGGTAAACCCAAAGGCCAAGTAACTGGCTTCGCTGTCGGAGCGGAACATGTTTTTTAAAAAAACAAAGCTGACGAACAGCCAGATGCCGGCCAGCGCGAAATAACTCAATGCCCCCAAAACCCCAACCGTAGCCAAAAGCTCGGTAACGTGTATCGGCGCTTTGTCAAAGCGCAGCTGCCAAAATTGCCAATCATTAAAATCAGCCGGCCGCTGCAGAGAAAAATCGTAGGCAAACGTTCCCGGGCCGGAGCCTAACAGCGGGCGCGACTTAACGGTTTGCCAAATGATAGCGTTAGACTGGGCAGCGGGCAAAACGATTTCTTGCGGCAAGTTGCTCCGCCAAATTAATTTATAAACATTTAAGCCGCCGGTTCCGCTCGCGATGAATAAGAACAAAATGCTCCCCATAAATAAAATCAAAGCCGGCGCAATCGCTATTTCAATGGTAGCGGCGGCGGCATCCTCTTTATTCAGATAAGCGACATACAAAGCAAAGCTAAAAACCGCTCCGAGCCCGATAATCGCCCCTAGCCACGACAAAGAAAAATTAACCAGCGCTAACACCGCTAAGGAGAGCCCAAACAAAAAATAATATTTTATGTTTTCTAACGGGCGTTTTTGCTCCCCTTTGATGTTATAGGAATATAAGGCGACTGCGAGTACTAACGCCGCCGCCGCTAATAAAGCGAGGGATTCCATTGAGCCGCCCGCCGGATTAAAAGCATTAGAGCCTAAAATTTCACTTAGGCCCGGAGTAGCCGGCAATTTCACCAGCGCCTTGCTTAAGGATAATAAACCAATCAGCAACGCCAATGAAACGGAAGCGATAAAAACATTAAAAAATTTGGCAATCTGGCCGCGGCTGATGGCCTGGGTCGCCAGCCAATAAAAAAGGGCTAAACTGACGGTAGTTAAAAAGGCGTCCGAAAACCGGCCGTAATAACCAAACAGCGAACTAAATCGGTCAACGCTGAAGATGACGGACAGCGCCCAGACGAGCAGCATGATTAAAATAGGCAAATCAAGCGGCGTGCGCTGATAGACTATTTTTTTGTCTATCACTATTGATTTAATCAGCCAAATTATCGCCGCGAGCCCGGTTAAAAACCAAAGCAGGTTTTGCTTGCCAAACTCAAACGCCTCAAAGCTGAAGGGCCAAAACCAAAGCGGAATAAAAAAAACTGCCGATTTAAGCAGGAAGATAATCAGGCTATTCAAATAATCGCGCTCCTTGAATTTTGGCCGTTCAATTGTTAATTCAGGCATAAGTTACGCGTTAGGGGATGGCGACAAAAATTATCTTTCGCCGTGATGCTGATTTCTCATCTTCACCCAATCCTTCACTAAGACCGAAATGGCGGTCGCGACCGGAATGGACAAAAGTCCGCCGACAATGCCGGCTATTTTGATGCCCGCCATTAAAACCGCGATGCTCACGATCGGGTTCAGCCCGACGGCGCGCTGCATTATTTTAGGCACTAAAATGTTATTTTCTACCTGCTGCACGATGATGTATAAAATAGCCACCAATAGCGCTAAAAACGGATTGACGGTCAAGGCTAAAAATATGCCGGGGATGGCGCCGAGTATCGGCCCTAAGTAGGGAATAAATTCAGTTAAACCGGCAATCAGTCCTAAAACCAAAGCGTACCGGGGCATTAAAAATAGCATTCCCACCCAAACAAAGGTGCCGATAATGAGCATTAAAATCAGCTCGCCGCGGAACCAATAGCCTACTTGGCGCTGCATTCGGTCAATGAGTTGCATTAAATACGGCTGGCGCTCGGCAGGCGCGAGCGACCAGACGATTTTTTTCAGCGCGTCCTCCTCCACTACCATGTAAAAAGTAATCACCAGCACGATAAAAAAGGAAACTATGCCGCCGAAAATGTCGCTGACCGTGGAGAAAATGCCGCCGGCCGCTATTTGAAAATTTTCCTCAAAACCGCCTAAGCTGCCTTTGATTCTGTCTAACAGGCCGTGCTCAATGCTAAACTCCCTAATCCATTGGTAACCGGAGTTGATTTTTTCCACGTACTGCGGAAAATTATCCAGCAAGGAGTTAAACTGCTCGGTAACCGGCGGAATCAACAGATAAATCGCCAAACTGACCACTACGGCCGCGATAAAATAAATGACGATCACGCTGACGGCGCGGGGTATTCGGTAGCGTTTTAATACGTCCACCCACGGGTCAATGGCGGAAGAAAAAATCAACGCCACGAACAACAGCGCCAGCACGTCCCTAATGACATACCCGACGTAAAGCAAGCCGATAATGGCGGCTACTTTAATTATGGTGCCGATGGTGATGTTAACCCGATAAGTGGAATTTAAGGGGGAAGACATAGATTTTATTTAACGGAATAATCTTATTATATACATAAAAACTCCGCAAGGCAAGCCTGCGGGGCAAG
>PFAT01000006.1:786-3142 GCA_002773575.1 Candidatus Falkowbacteria bacterium CG10_big_fil_rev_8_21_14_0_10_44_15 | reverse complement strand
GGGTTGCCGTGATTATGTTCTTTCGGTTCCGGCTTGTCCGCAATCACCGCTTCGGTGGTCAAAAACATTACCGCCGCGGAAGCGGCATTTTGCAAAGCTAAACGGGTAACTTTCGTCGGATCCACGATGCCCGCGACCATTAAGTCTTCAAATTTTCCCGTCACGGCGTTATAGCCGATGTTGGTCTGGCCTTTCTGATGATGGACGATGATATTGTATAAAATCAATGAGCCGTCCTTGCCCGCGTTATAAACGATTTGTTTGATCGGCTCGAGGATCGCGCTGTCCACGATGCGCGCGCCCGGATTATCTTTATTTTTTTCGGTTAATTCGTGGAAAGCGTCTCCCGCCACGGCCAAAGCCAGCCCGCCGCCCAATACTACTCCTTCTTCTACGGCCGCTTTAGTGGCGTTCAGCGCGTCTTCAATGCGGTCTTTCTTTTCCTTCATTTCGGTTTCGGTAGCGGCGCCTACTTTGATGACGGCCACGCCGCCGGATAATTTCGCCAGGCGCTCCTGCAGCTTTTCTTTGTCAAAATCGCTGTCCGTCAGCTCAATTTCTTTTCTAATTTGGCTGATGCGCTCGCTGATGGCTTTTTTGTCGCCGCGGCCGTCGATAACGGTCGTGTCTTCTTTGGTGGCAATCACTTTTCTGGATTGGCCTAAATCGTTAATGTCGGCGTTTTCCAGCTTTAAGCCGACTTCTTCGGAAATGACGCGGCCGCCCGTAACAATCGCGATATCTTCCAGCATCGCCTTGCGCCGGTCGCCAAAACCGGGAGCTTTGACCGCGAGCACGTTAAAGGTGCCGCGCAATTTATTAACGATAAAAGTGGCCAGCGCTTCGCCTTCCACGTCTTCGGCGATAATCACTAAATCCTTGCGCCCGCTTTGCGCCAATTTTTCCAGCAGCGGCAAAATGTCGGCTAAAGCGGAAATTTTTTTATCGGTAATTAAAATGTAAGGGTCCTCAAATTCGGATTGCATCTTTTCCCCGTTGGTAACCATATAGGGCGAAACGTAGCCTTTATCAAACTGCATTCCTTCCACTACTTCTTTTTCCACGCCGAAGTGCTGCCCTTCCTCTACCGTAATCACCCCGTCTTTGCCGACGGCTTCCATCGCTTCCGCGATGATGCCGCCGATTTCTTTATCGTTGGCGGAAATGGAGGCGACTTGGGCGATTTCCTCTTTAGTGGAAATCAATTTGCTCATTTCTTTTAACTTTTTGGTAACCTGCTCCACTTTTTGCTCAATGCCGTTGCGGATCTCAATCGGATTAACTCCGCTCGCGACTAGTTTCAGCCCTTCGGTAATCATCGCCTGGGCTAAAATGGTCGCGGTAGTGGTGCCGTCGCCCGCGGCATCGTTGGTTTTGGAGGCGACTTCCTTAACGATTTCGGCGCCGATGTTTTCAAATCTGTCCTCCAGCTCAATTTCTTTCGCCACCGTAACCCCGTCTTTAGTAATGACGGGAGAGCCGTAACTTTTTTCCAGCACCACGTTGCGGCCCTTAGGGCCTAAGGTTACTTTGACGGCGTTGGCTAATTTATCCACGCCGCGTTTGAGCGCTTTGCGCGCCTCTTCATCGTAGATTATTTGTTTTGGCATATTGTTCACGTTTAGTTTATGTTTATAATATTTTTATAATTCTTGTGTTTTGTCTCATTTTCAGCCTTTACTCACAAATTACCACGAATCCCGAGAACTCGGGACGAATATCCACCAATCACGAATATTTACAATAACGACTTTAATCTATCTGTGATAATTAGTGATTCGTGTGAATTCGTATATTAATTAGCGCTAATTGGTGATGATTCCAATTATTTCCCCTTCGCTCAAAACCAAAAACTCCTCTTGCTCTATTTTAAACTCATCCGGGCTGTATTTTTTAAATAAAACCTTATCGCCCGGCTTAACGCTCATTGGCGCGCGGCTGCCGTTATCCAGCAGCTTTCCCGGGCCGACTGCGATCACTTCTCCCTGCTCCGGCCGTTCCTTATCCGCCGTGTCCGGCAATACTATGCCGGAACGGGTTTTTTCCTCCTTGGAAGAAGCCTTAACGACAACTTTGTCGTTGAGTGGTTTAATCTGCATAAGCTTAAAAATTAGTAAATAATAATTTTTTAGCACTTTAATCTGGAGAGTGCTAACTATTTTATATCCCTATATTGTAGAGCGAACGCCCACTAGTTGTCAAGGGGTGATAATTTTGATATTATATAGAGATAATTGAACGGTAATTATACGGTAATTTGACAATAATTTTTACCATCTAATTATTATTTAATGACTGTTCAATTATTGTTAAATTACTTTTTAATTATGATTTTATGAACTCCGAATTTCGTAAA
>PFAT01000006.1:587-774 GCA_002773575.1 Candidatus Falkowbacteria bacterium CG10_big_fil_rev_8_21_14_0_10_44_15 | reverse complement strand
CATCACTCCTAGCCGCTCCCGCCGTCCGCGCGATATTTCCGAAGAAACGGTCGTGCGCCGCAACGCGCCCTGCCCTTTTTGCCCGGCCGCCGTTAAGCCAAAAACGGTTATTGATAAAATCAATAACGGAAATGGGCAAATTTTATCTTTGCCTAATAATTACCCGGCGGTTAGTCTAACCAACGGC
>PFAT01000006.1:0-549 GCA_002773575.1 Candidatus Falkowbacteria bacterium CG10_big_fil_rev_8_21_14_0_10_44_15 | reverse complement strand
CCGGCATGGGGTTGAATTGGGAGAATTAAGCGAGGGTGAAATTTTGAATGTACTAAAAATGTACCAGCGGCGCACGGCGGCCTTAAGCAAAATCAAGGGACTGGATTATGTTTTAGTTTTTAAAAATAACGGCGCACGCGCCGGCGCCTCCATCGCGCACGCCCATTCGCAGGTTTTTGCCACTAACATTATTCCGCCGGACGTGCAAGAAGAAATCACGGCTGCCATTCATTATCAAACAAAGCACCGGCGCAACGCTTACGCCGACATTATCGCTAAAGAAATTAAAGGGCCGCGCCGAATTTACGCCGATAAGCTCACAGCCGCCTTTTGCCCTTACGCATCGCGATTTCATTATGAAGCTTGGATTTTCCCGCGGCGGCTGGTTGACAACGTCACCGAGCTAACGGCAGCCGATTTAAAATCCTTGGCGAAAATATTAAAAAAGATTTTAATAAAACTGCGCCGGCTGAATTTGTCCTACAACTTTTTTATGCATCAGGTTATTTCTAATCCGAACCAATATTTTTATCTTAAAATCCAGCCGCG
>PFAT01000014.1:3970-4943 GCA_002773575.1 Candidatus Falkowbacteria bacterium CG10_big_fil_rev_8_21_14_0_10_44_15 | reverse complement strand
AAACTGCGTCTGGAAAATAAAACCTTGCGTAGCCAGGTAAAGGAATTAGAGTTAAAATTAGAGGATAAAGAATTACAGCGAAAGAATCTGTTGGCCAAATTTTACAAACCCAATAAAGCTGGCGAGTCAAAACCACTGGGTAAGAAAGCCGGGGAGCGGGGCTATCAGCGTCCCACACCCAAAGCTGAAGATATTACTGAAAAGATAACATTCACCCCCACCCGGTGCCCCTACTGCAAAAAAAGAGGTTGTTTGGGAGAGGCCAAAGAAACAATCGTCAAGTATTTTGAAGATATCGTCATTATTCCGGAAAAAATAGTGAAGCAGTATACGATTACCAAGCACTGGTGCTCCAACTGCCGGGAGTATGTCCGTTCAGACAAAGTGCCGTCTAACTTGGACAGAATCGGCCCCAATACCATGGCCTACATTCTCTACGCCCGCTACCGCCTGCGTCTGCCATTCCACTTAATCAAACAGAGTCTGACCGACCTGCACGATTTCAAACTGTCCGAAGGCGAAATCAGCAACCAATTGGAAAAAGCCGGGGAGCTGTTTAAACACGACTACGAAGCGGTCAAGGAATTAATCAAAATAGCCGATAAAGTCTACTGCGACGAGACCGGCTGGCGGATTAGAGGAGAAAATTTCTGGATTTGGGTATTTGTTACCGGCCATGAAGTTAGGTATGTAATTGAGGACACCCGCGGGCGGGGCGTGCCCGAGGATGCGTTGGGAGTAAATGAGGATAGAGTTTTAATATCCGACTTCTACGCCGCCTACAAAAACTTGTCCGGCAAAAACCAGTACTGCTGGGTGCATCTGTTGCGGGACAGCAAGCTGACTGAAAGCCGGTTTCACGATGATTTGAAAGCAGTCTACGAAGAGCTCAAAAGAGAACTGGCTAAAGATGTTAAAAAGAGGGGTTACGACAGGCTGGATCGGCTGTTAGAAAAAATTCAACATAACCACT
>PFAT01000014.1:0-3954 GCA_002773575.1 Candidatus Falkowbacteria bacterium CG10_big_fil_rev_8_21_14_0_10_44_15 | reverse complement strand
CTCTAAAACCAGAGTACAGCTTTTGGAGTGCTTGAAACATACTGACATCCGGCCGGAGAACAATACCGCCGAGCGGGCGTTGCGAAACAATGTGGTGATGAGAAAAATCTTCGGCTGTTCGCGTTCGGTAAGCTCGGCCAAAGTCATGGAAACGAACACTTCAGTGATTGATACTCTGATGATGCGAGAACCGAACAAATCTTTTATGGAGGTTATCTTGCCTAAATTAAGAGAGTTGCGGGGTGAGGGTTAGTGTGGGGGCGTGAGTGGTTACTGCAAAAAAATGACTACAAATAATCCAGCAACCGCTCGTACTCCAAAAAATTAAACAATCCGTAGCCGTACGTAATCAAAAGCGCCATGTTATCACTCAACATCAACACCCCCATCAATATCAAAAACAGCCCGCCGATAACATTTATCGCCTTAAAAAGATATTGATACCGGCTGATAACACGCATGGCCGCGCCCACGCCGGCGGCCACCACCAAAAATGGCAAGGCGAGACCGACAGAAAATATAAACAGCAGCCATGCTCCCTGACCGATGGTTGCTGTCGTTGAGGCTAAGAAAAGTATAGAGCCCAAAATTGGCCCGATGCAGGGCGTCCACCCCAGCGCAAAGGTAGCGCCAAGCACGACCGCGTTGAACGGGCTTCCGGACTGAAACACTCTAGGCGCTTTGAAACGGTATTCACGCTGTAGCCAGTCAAACTTGAACACGTTGAGCATAAAAAGACCGAAGAGTATGACAAAGATACCTCCAATGCGTGCCAGCCACAGGCGATACTGAATTAAAAAACCGCCACCCAAACCGGCTAACAAGCCTAGCAATATAAAAATAACGCTGAAACCGATAACGAAAGCAACGCCGTTAAAAAAAATCTTGCCGCGCACATTCATCATGCGCTCGGGATTATTGATGTCCCCCGCTGGCACGCCGCTGATAAACGTAATATAGCCGGGTACCAGCGGTAGCGTACAAGGCGCCAAAAAGGTAAGAACACCGGCAATGAAGGCGGGAATAGTGAGCGTAAAAACTTCGGACATGAGATTATTTTAGACCGAGCAGGGCCTTTAGCTTGGGCTGAGCAAAGCCCACGACAATGGTACCGCCGACGTCAATGACCGGCACGCCCATCTGACCGGAGCGGGCAATCATCTCCTGCTGGGCGGCTACATCTTGCGTCACGTCTTTTTCAATGTAGGCGATATTATTTTGCTTAAAATACTCCTTGGCTGTGTGGCAGTAGGTGCATGTCGGCGTGGTGTAGATGGTTACACTTGGCATAGATTTTGTGTGAGTAACGTAGTATCTCTATGATCTCGTGATAGTTTGTAAGGTTGGTAGCAAATCTGTGATGAGCCGCTCCCGATCCTGTGTCATTGCTAAAAGTTTTGCCGGCAAGGCTGCCTGATAGTATACGCGTTTACCAACTTTGCGCGACGTAAAAAAATTTCTCCGTTCCAGCTCTGCCATTAAATAATAGGCGGTGCTCCGGCTCACCTGCGCTGTCTGGGCAAGCGGCTTCATCAATACCGGTCCCAACTGTAAACCACATAGATACAAACGTGCCTGGGGCGGGGTAAAACCAAATTTTTCCAATTTTTGTAAAATTTGTCTCGGTGTCATAACGTAGTTGTCGGTTGCGTTAGTATATCATGAACAATATATGAATGACAAAAAAAACGGATAGTTGCTACACTACCCGCCGCTCCGTATAATGGCCCCCAAAGAATGGAGACCGTTAGACGGGGCATAGCTATCTTCCTGTCCGTAGCCGTCGGAAACGTCCGGACGACCGGCGGCCGGTCCCACTGAAGATAAAATCCAGCTGTCGTGCTGGAAAAAATTAATATCCAGGCCGCCGGGAAAATCAACTCCATATCGTCCCGACCGCAACCAGCCATAGTTCTCTAAATAACTGGGTGGCACTTCCGGACGAAAGATATCCGGCGGCAACATCGCCATATAAGCCGTTGGCGTTGTCAACGGCTTGAGGCGCAGTGTGTGGGGCAAAATTGCCCCAGTCTGGACATCTACCGAAAGCGGATAGTTATTGCTATCCGCGTGGTACATTGCCAACGCGGTAGCAATACTACTCAAATCGCCTTGCACCCGGGCAATTTTTGCCCGCACCAAAGCGTTCACAAAATTGGGTACGGCAATGGCCGCCAGAATGCCGACGATGGCAACGACAATGAGTAATTCAATCAGGGTAAATCCCTTTCTCATCTTCTTCTCCGCCTCCTTTTGAAATGAACGAGATGCTGTAGTGTACCACGCCACAAAAAAAGTGTCAACTTATTAGACACTTTTTATAACGAGCTTAAATGATTACAACTTGTCGTTTGTATAAAATCGGCAATACGTCGTCCAACACCAAATATCTGGTTTCACAGAAAAGCAAATCACAAATATCCTTTACAATTTTAATACATTGAATTACGAAACGCCATTTTTCGTACTCAAGGCTTAATAGCCCTTTTTTGAAATTTTTTGACAAAAAGAAAGCCTGGTCACGCAAAGTGTTAATGTGTGAACAGGCTTGATTTGACTGCAGAGCGCTGCTAGGGAGTTCCTGTGAACCAGACCCTACGGCCATGATCGTTGAAAATGTGCATCACGGTCATGTCGCCGACTTTCTTTTCGGCGAGCTCCTGGGCTTCTAAGAGAGTGTCACAATCTCCCACTAACCATGTCTGGTAGTCGAATGTGTCAACACCTATGATGCGGAACTTTCCAGCTGGCGCCTGCGGCAAGAGATCTTCGTCGATGTTGCGATTTTCGCCACTTGCACGTAAGGCTGACATGCCGATCTCCAAATGCTCCGGAGTCAGAACAACAACACAGAAATCTCTTTCGAGATCGTCATCACCCATGATTTCCTTAACGTGAGTGGCGGGGATAACCTCACCGTTTGATACTTGAACGGCTCGTTCAAGAATCCCTTCTGCTTTGTCGCCCAACCGGGCGGCATTGTCCTCAACAAACTTCCTGAAATTACTTAGCGCGTACATAACGTGCCTCCTTTATTTTGTACTTACATTTGTATTTACGCATAGTCTATTGATTATGTCAATAGTGCAAAAAAAATCCAAAAAGACCCATTTTAATCTTTTAATAAGGGATACCTAAAACTAAACAAACTTCACCTCCAACTCCTTGCCCAGCGCGTGGGCGATTTTGAAGAGAGTTTCAAGCGTCAAATTTTGCTCACCGGACTCAATACGACCGATAGCGCTCTGCTTCATACCGACTTTGGCGGCCAGTTGCGCCTGACTGATTTTTTTGCGCTTGCGCAATTCGTTGATGGCAATGGCGGTGTCCAATTTCTTCATCTCAACTTCAACCCCTTTTTTGAACTCCGGGTCTTTCATCTCTTCTTTGATAATAGCGCCGAAATTCAAAAAGGTCATCACTACTACCACTGCACGAAAAAGAAAGGTTTATGCCAAGAAAAGCATTATCTTCGCGAGGAAGTACTAACCGAACAGATCACTTCTTATCTTCAAAAAGTTTCTTTGTCGAGCCAAGACACCGAGAAAGTTTTAGCCGAATTGCAGAAAGACGAAGAGCGAGCAAAAGTAGAAGCTAAAACTACTGTTCAAAATCTCAAAGTAGAATTAACCGAAACTGAAGCCAAGCTCGAAAAACTACTTGACGCTTATCTTGGCGAGGTTATTTCTGCCGAGGATTACAAAGCAAGAAAAGAAAGTTTGATTACCCGAAAAGTCGAGCTTGGCGAGCAAATCAGAGATTTTGAACAAAAAGGATTGTCTTGGCTCGAACCGGCTCGAGAGTTCGTTTTATCCTTGAATAAAGCCGCGAATTTGATTGAAACTGAAAACAAGGAGGTAATGACAACATTTCTGAAAACAATCGGCTCGAACCATGTTTTAGAAAATCGCCAATTCGTTTTTGCCCCGAAAATCCAATACAAATTAGTCGCCG
>PFAT01000025.1:3566-7492 GCA_002773575.1 Candidatus Falkowbacteria bacterium CG10_big_fil_rev_8_21_14_0_10_44_15 | reverse complement strand
ATATGTTTTTCAGCAGAAAAACATGCGAGGCGGCGCCTAGACCTCAAACGAGCGACGGCGAGTTTGAGAGTCGGAGGAGAGTCCTTCCTGGCCCACTTTACCCCGTCCAGATTTTATCTGGTGGGGAGGCGGGATTATAGAAATCTTTACCTATATAATTCAAAGTCTTAACAATGAAACTTTTTACACGGGTATTTCAAATAGTCCATCTAAGCGTGTTACTGAGCATAATCGAGGAAAATTGTCTTACACTGCGGTTAGAAGACCATGGAAATTGGTGTACAAAAAAAGACATAATTCATATGGAGAAGTGAGGAAACATGAAAAATTGCTGAAAAAGAAAAACAAGAAATATAAAAAATATCTAGCAGAAAAATGGGCGGCTAGCTCAGTTGGTTAGAGCATCTCGTTTACACCGAGAAGGTCATAGGTTCGAATCCTATGCCGCCCACCAATACAGAACGAAGCGGCTCTTTCAAAGCCGCTTCGTTCTGTATTGGTGTCCTTATCGTACCAAGTCCGAACCTATTTTCAAAATCGCTGACAATGTGCCACGCGCGGAGCGCGTGGTGGCTTGAAACTAAATCGTACGCTCATTTGTTTTTGAATGTCGGATGTCGCAAATGGAAAATTCCCCCCACCCCGCCGTGTTCTTGCGGGGACGGATGGAATTTTCGGCGGGCTTCAAATTCTTTTCCTTACCCCACCATCCGTGTGCGGACAAGTTTTTGGAACTCCCTTTTTGTTTGCCAAATTTTAATATTTTTGATATCATTGTATTAAGCAAGTTGATATACACTCAATATAAATAGTGTATTGTAATAGTTTATTAAAGTCAAAACAATATGGCAAATTCAGTAAGCAAAAATATCCGCAAATTGCGAATCAAAAAAGGAATCTCGCAAGATCGCCTCTCAAAAGACGCTGATTTAGCGTTAAATACCGTGGTAAAGATAGAAACCGGCAAAAGTCCCAATCCAACCGTGGACACATTAGAAAAACTAGCCAAAGCCCTCGGTGTCTCTACGGCAGAATTGTTTAAATAAAATATAAAAGCAGACTACGATTTTTTGATCGCGATCTGCTTCTAACGGGGTGAAAAAAACTTCATTTCATTTTTTGCGAGTCGGATTAGCCATCACTTTTTTGTGGATTGGTGTTTTGATTTTCAAAAATCCGGAGGCTTGGGGAGGATATCTTCAGCCGTGGACCGCCGGACTACTGCCGATTCCTTTAACGCAAGCAATGATTGGCACGGCGATTTTAGATATTACGATTGGCGCCTTCCTGCTTATTGATTTTCTGCCGTGGCTCGCGGCGCTTGTTGGCGCCATCCACATACTTATTGTGCTGACGGTAAGCGGAATTACCGATATAACGGTACGGGATATAGGACTTTTAGTTGCGGCGCTCGCCATCGTAATTGATTCTCTGCCACAATCAATAATAAACCGAATCAATTTTCTGAAAAAATTAACACCGGAGACAAATCAAAGTCGATCTTCGGAAATTAAAAATAATTATTAACTTAACCAACAATTAATATGAACCCCGTTAGACATTCTAACTAATTATTTCTAGAATTATTAGATATGTCTCGCGGGAGTTCAAAAAAATATGTCAGAGCAAGAACAAAAAATGTCTAACGGGGTGAACAAAACTATAATCACCATTGTTATCGTCGCAGTTGTTATATTTGGAGGATATATCCTTTTTAAGGGAACATCACAAACAACCCCATTGGTTTCAGAAACATCAAGCCAACAGCCAATCACAGAACCGCCAGCTTCAGAGCTGTCAACCTCGGAGCAACCGTCTCAACAACCACCAGTATCGCAAGCGCCGGTAGTGAAAGAAAATGTGGTAACCTATACCAATTCTGGTTATTCACCGAGTACTCTGACGATAAAAAAGGGCGAAACGGTAACCTTTAAAAACCAGAGTTCAAATTCAATGTGGACAGCTTCGGCAGTACACCCTACTCATCGAGGATACCCAACAACTGGCGGGTGTCTCGGCAGCACTTTTGACGCCTGCGTAGGTATTCAGCCGGGCAATAGCTGGTCATTCAAGTTTGATATTGCCGGTACTTGGAAATATCACAATCATTTGAATCCGGGCGATACAGGGACGATCGTGGTAGAATAGTTTATATTATGCGCAAAGAAATTTTCATTTTTATTTTCACTTTTGTTTTGATTGGAGCGGGACTTTTGGCTTCCCCGACTGTATTTGCCGTTGGTGGCGGAGGCGGTGGCTCAGTGCCTTCTTGCAACGCTGATAACTGGGACTGCACCGGCTGGAGCCAGTGCGGTTCAAACGGAACTCAAACGAGAATCTGTAGTCTTACCTATGATTGTCCTACCGTGAGTACGCCCAAACCTTCCGAGAGTCAATCCTGTACGCCGCCCGCCCCAAAGCCATCCGCCAAACCACAGCCTCAACAAACAGAACCGAAAACTCCGTCTTGCACCAAAGACACTTGGACATGCAGCACTTGGTCTCAAAGTTGCGACATCTATGGCAGGGAACAACGAACTTGTCAGCTATCTTTTGACTGCCCTAATATTGAAACGCCGCCGCCCCCAGAATCGCAAGCGTGTGAGAAGTTACAATGCGGCAATAAATCCACGCTCCGCGATAGAGTTTCCTGTCGCTTAAATCTTGCTCCGGCCGGCGCGGCCAGAGATTTGGAAATTCAATATTTGCCAGAGGCCTGCCGAGTGAAAACAGGCGCTGAACAAAAAGAATGTGTAGGGCGTTATAAATCTTTTCAGCCCTGCTGGAACGCCAAAGAAGGAGACGAGAGATTTTCCTGCGCGAGAAATGTATTGAAGCTTGGGCCATTGGTTTCTGATGAAGTAAAAACATGCCAAGGCAAGAAGGGACGAGACCAGGTCGCCTGCAAAATTGCGCTCAAAGAAAAGGTACTGTACATGATCGCATTCCGTTTTTATGACTTGGAAACCAGAGCCGAAGAGCTGGGAAACCGCGGCGCCGACTTAAACGCGATTGCTGATTTTGAGACAATCGTGGAGTTGAAAAAACAGGCCTTTGACAAAGCGTCAATCAATGCCGAGCGCCGCCAAATTATCCTTGATGTTCGCAAGGCATGGCAAGAATTTATAAGCAAAGTAAAGGACCAGATAAAGTAAGAATATGAAAAAGGGCATTCTCATCGCAATAATAATTATCCTTTTGGGACTCGCCGGTTATGTTTTTGTCGTCCAAAAATCCGTGAAGCGCGAGTCAGTTCAATCGGCGCCGCAAAAATCTGTCGAGGCGCCAGCCCAGCCTTCTTCCTCTCCAGCAGCAGTGATTGACACCAACGACAATCTTGACCAAGCGCTGCAAGATCTAGACCAGATAGAATAACTTTTAAAGAAATATATGCTCATAGAATTTGTTGTGCCTGTGGAAAAGTAGATTTATTGCTTTTCGTAATTCAGAGAAATTGAATAAAAAATCAGCGTCTATGCTTGCGGCGCTATCTCTATTACTTGGTGGCGTGGGAGTGTTAGGATCGGGAATAGTTCATGCACAGCAAAATCCTGCCCTAACTCCAATCGCGCAGGTTCAAAGCCAATCGGCGGCAGTTGCTGAACAGGAAAAAGGCAATGAAGCGAAAAATGGCATTGAGGCCAACGAGAATCTTCCCGGTGGCGGGCACCAAGACCAAGATGGTGCCAATGTTGATCACCAATTTGAAGGTGTAGAATAATTTTTAACCTTCATTTTAGAAAACACCTACGCTAGCGTGGGTGTTTTCAGTATTAAATTTGAAAATTATGTTATGATAATTTCAAAAGGATCATAAGCCCGCCGAAAAAAGTGCCGGCGGAAAGCGAGGGCGGGTCCCGAAGGAGAAACTTCGTTTCGTGAAAGAGTCGAACGCCGGAGCATATGTTTTTCAGCAGAAAAACATG
>PFAT01000025.1:1003-3555 GCA_002773575.1 Candidatus Falkowbacteria bacterium CG10_big_fil_rev_8_21_14_0_10_44_15 | reverse complement strand
GGAGCATATGTTTTTCAGCAGAAAAACATGCGAGGCGGCGCCTAGACCTCAAACGAGCGACGGCGAGTTTGAGAGTCGGAGGAGAGTCCTTCCTCACCCACACTTCAACTCACTTTACTCGATCAGTGTAAACATGAAACGAGGAGAAGAGAGAAGAAGGAGAAATTAATCAAAGAGGAATGGAGATAATTTCTGTACGGTTAGCCGAGTTGTCCCAATATTCTTGCAAAATCGAAGATTTTGAGAATATCGGGAGCAGAGTACTTCGTTTATTTGATTTGTCTAAAAGTTTAAGTCGGCGTAAAATTTTTAGTGGCAAATCGCAATCCCGCATAAAGTGAGCGCATAGCTCAGCTGATTAGAGCGACCGCCTTACACGCGGTAGGTCCCAGGTTTGAATCCTGGTGCGCCCACTTTGTGCAGGACGCCAAATAGTCCGCCGGTTGGCGGAGGGGGTTTAAATTTCTCAACTCCCGCACATATAAAAAATAAAGCAGATACCCAACATCCTTATTCGCGCGAATAAGGGTGTTGGGTATAATGCAAATATTTGACCATAAACCCCGCTTTTTTATTGACAACATCGCAAGCGGGGCATATCGTAATTAAATGCAATTGCTGTTCAAAAATTCGTTCGGTTTCGGCATCGATGTGCCTTCCGTGGTGCGCGAGATAATCGGATTCCTAAAAAGTAATCCAAATGCCACATACAAAATTATCATCGGTACCGACTCGGCGCGACTTCCCACAAAAGCCGCTGATTTTGTTACGGCAATCGTGGTGTATCGTGTGGGGAACGGGGGGAGGTATTTTTGGCGCCGGTTCGAACTCGGTAAGTTTTACACCCTCCGCGACCGCATCATTCAGGAAGTGCTCTTTTCGATCGAGACAGCGAAAGAGGTTTTGGAAGAATTGAAAAAAAATCCGTCGCTTCCCGATTGGTCATTTGAGATACACGCGGACGTCGGTGAAAACGGTAATACCAAAGTACTAATTCAGGAAGTAGTCGGTATGATTCGCGCAAATAATTTCGAGGCGCGAACGAAACCCGAAAGCTACGCCGCGAGCAAGGTCGCAGACAAACACGTGAAGTAGGAAATGACGGATTAGAAAATTTTACTATCATGGACAAAATCGTATTTGACATCGAGACAAAAAACACATTTCAGGATGTGGGTGGCGACAGGAATACTGACAAGCTCGATGTTTCAGTGGTGGGCGTGTATTCCTACAACGAGGACAAATATTATTGTTTTGAAGAGAGTGAGTTTGATGTGCTCGCAAAAATATTTCAGAATGCGAGCATGCTTATAGGTTTTTCGAGTAAGCGTTTTGACGTGCCGGTGCTGAATAAATATTTCCCGTTCAATCTTGCGGCCATTCCCCACTATGATATTTTGGAGGAAATTGAAAAATCATTCGGCAGGAGAATCAGCTTGGATCTGCTTGGCGAGGCGAATCTCGGCATCAAAAAAACGGGTCATGGACTCGATGCCATTGACTGGTATCGCAATGGCGAGATGGAAAAACTGAAGGAATATTGCAAGCAGGACGTAAAGATAACAAAGGAAATATTTGATCTCATCAAGAAACAAAGGTATCTCTGGATTCCACAGCGCCACAACCCCGAGATGGCGAAGGTCGAACTTGTCTACAAGGAGGAAAAGCAGTCGCAAACGCGCTTGCTGTAACCAGTAAGAATTATCAATAATCAATTATTTTCCCAATTTTAAAATTCACTGAAAATTGGAAATTGATCATTGAAAATTTTTTACGCATATGTTCAATCCAAAGAAAAATCGCATATTCGTGATTATCGTGGTCATCTTCATCGCAATCGCAACCATTCTCGTTTACACTCCAATCTTCTTTTAAAAGGAACTAAACTTTACTGTTTAGCTTTCATAAGTGCCACCGCAAATGCGGTGGCGATTTTTTTACATCTGATGTAGATTAAAGAAGACATATCCCGTTAGAAGCCTCGATCGCGTGTTCAATTCGGGACAAAGAAAGTCGCATTGGTGAATAGAGGAAATATATCGGTGGGCGCGGTTAAGCGATCGCGATCTGCCTGCCCGAAAGAACGGTATTTCCCGTTCAGGCGGGCTTCTAACGGGATGAAAGATAAAGAAATACAAAAGCTTATACGCGAGGAGGAAAAGCGCCAAAAAGAGACGCTGAATCTTATCGCGTCCGAGAACTATATTTCGAAAGATGTGTGCGAGGCGCTCGGGAGCGTTTTTACCAACAAGTACGCGGAAGGATATCCGAGTGCGCGGTATTATGCGGGGAATGCAATTGTCGACAAGCTTGAAAAGCTTACACAATCGCGCGCATTAAAGCTCTTTATTCGACGACCGGCGGATCGCCGGAAATGGAGCGTGAACGTACAGCCCTATTCCGGTTCTCCCGCTAACCTTGCTGTATTGCACGCACTTGTGCCGAAGGGAGAGAAGATTATGGGAATGGCGCTCGACATGGGCGGTCACCTCACACACGGTTATCCCGCGAGTGTTACAGGAAAACTTTGGAAACAGGTTCCGTATGGTGTG
>PFAT01000025.1:0-966 GCA_002773575.1 Candidatus Falkowbacteria bacterium CG10_big_fil_rev_8_21_14_0_10_44_15 | reverse complement strand
GCGGTCCGCGCCCCGCTTCTCGTGGATATGTCCCATTTTGCGGGACTTGTAGCGGGTGGTGTTTATCCCTCACCCTTCCTGTATGCGGACGTTGTAACGACGACGACGCATAAGACGCTCCGTGGTCCCCGCGCGGCGATCATATTCGCGCGGAAATTACAAATTTCAAGCGCCAAATCCCAAATAAATTCCAATAACCGAAATTTCAAATCTAAAAGACAAACAATCGCAGAGGCGATCGATAGGTCAGTCTTCCCCGGCTTACAAGGAGGTCCGCATCTGAACACGATCGCCGGAATTGCAGTGGCGCTTGAAGAAGCGAGAAAACCCGCATTCAAAAAATATGCCACGCAAGTAATACGAAATACTCGGGTTTTCTCCGATGAACTCACTCGTCTGGGGTGGAGGATTATCTCGAACGGTACGGATACGCATCTTTTCCTTGTGGATACGGCAGTAAACGGCGTGGGAGGTAAAACCGCAAGTGATATACTCGAGAAGGCGGGCATTGTGACAAACAAAAACATAATTCCCTACGATGTGCGAAAGCCGTCCGATCCCTCCGGTATTCGCATCGGTACGGCGGCCTTGACGACGCGCGGGGCAAAAGAAAAAGACATGAAACAGATCGCGCGGTTGATGAATGGAATACTCTCCGGAGGAATTAAAACCACAACAGTGGAAAAAGAAGTGAGGAGTATTATCTCGCATTTTTCCTTCTTTTTATAATCCCCCCTCCTTATATTTCCCTCCATTTTCTTATTCGCGCGAATAAGAAAATGGAGGGAGAGCAGAAGAGGAATGTGGTAGAATAAAGGAAAATATGGAGAAAACGCCGATAAAACAGCTTGAGGCGATTTTCAAAGGAGCCACAAATCAGAGGAGGCTTATGATTTTGCGCTTGCTAAGCCACACAAAGGAGGTTTCTGTTGGTGAAACGGCGAAGAAAATTCATCTTTCTTTTAC
>PFAT01000045.1:7223-8539 GCA_002773575.1 Candidatus Falkowbacteria bacterium CG10_big_fil_rev_8_21_14_0_10_44_15 | reverse complement strand
ACACTAAAGTCCACTAATATTTAGACATTAAACCACTAACTCTAATAATTTATTTAAAATTAATAAATATAGCGAGAGTCTAAAAAATTGTGGACTTTATTAAAAAGATATTTGAGGCCTGAGCGGGAATCGAACCCGCGATAGGAGTTTTGCAGACTCCTGCCTTACCACTTGGCTATCAGGCCAATTAAGATACTTGTCTATTATAACCTATAAATTGTCATAAAAAAAGACTACCGCCTTAATGAGGATAGTCTTTTTTATTTAAATAGCTAAATTACAGCTAAATTTTTATATTTTAATTACTCTAAAACAGCCTCAACTTTAACCCGTTTAACGCCAAAGTTTTTAGCGTCAATTTTGTTAACCATCCAAACATCAACCCTTTCCGGAAAACGCGGGTTCATTCGATCCCGGACAATGAATATTTTATCACCAAAAAGTTCCGGAATGCGGACTTTTGTGCCAAATTTTAAGAAGTTAGCCGCAACCGTATCCTCAATACCATGCTCACATACATTAAAGCCATTCGCTGTTATACACGGGCTGCCATCGGTTTGGCCGGGTTCGGAATTATAAGCGGTAATAGTACGAATGCTCATGTCAGTAAAATTTAATTCGTCCGTACTAGGCAAATGCTCAATAACTACTAAATTTTCTTGCATTAATTCAACTTCAGTTTCGCTTAAAACAGCGCCATTGGCGGTAATTACTGGCTGTGCCGCAGCTTCTTCTACGGCCTTGGCCGCTAAAATCGGCACGGGGTAACCAATCAATTGAAAAAAGATAGCTAAAATTAGCCCTAATACTATTTTTTTAGGAAATTTTAACTTTTTTTCATAAAAAAAGGCATCAATCGACACCTCTGTTTTCTTTCTCCAAATAGGTAAAATTAAACCTTTTTTGCTAATTTTAGGCAAAAAGTTTAAAAATGGCGCTTTTTTCTTTTTGTTGTTTATTTTATATTGGATATTTTCCATATTTTATTTGTGTTTTTGTTTTTTTTAGTATTTTTGTATTTTTTATAAAAAACCCTTCATTATTTGGATGAAGGGAGTATTGTTTGATTGACTGTATTTTTATTATAGCAGATCGACAAAAAAAGTCAATGGCAAAAGATGAATTTTTAGCTAATATTAAATAAAAATTGGATAGACGGGACTCGCCCCAGTTATGCCTTCGGCAAACGGGGTAAAAACCCGCGATCTTCCCGCAGTACTGCGGGACGTTCTAACCAAACTTTGCGGGATGGACGGGACTCGAACCCGCGACCTCTGCCGTGACAGGGCAGCGTTCTAACCAACTGAACTACCATC
>PFAT01000045.1:6993-7205 GCA_002773575.1 Candidatus Falkowbacteria bacterium CG10_big_fil_rev_8_21_14_0_10_44_15 | reverse complement strand
TGAACTACCATCCCAAAATTATTTTCTATTGTTAATCAGCCACTTAATGTAGTTTTTGCTTTTTTTCTTTTTAATCTCATATTCGCGCTTCATGGCTTCGCCTCTGGTTTCATGTCTTTCGGCATATACCAAATACCAAGGAACTCTACTTTTAGTATACTGACTTTTGCCTTGATTATGCCTCGCCATTCTGTCATCTAAATCATTAGTAT
>PFAT01000045.1:4044-6976 GCA_002773575.1 Candidatus Falkowbacteria bacterium CG10_big_fil_rev_8_21_14_0_10_44_15 | reverse complement strand
CTGGCTTTGTATTATATAAACAATATACATAACTACTACTCGCGACCTTCCCGCAGTACTGCGGGACGTTCTAACCAACTGAACTACCATCCCAAAGTCAATCTTCAATTAACAATTCAAAATTACGAGCTAAAAAAATACCATTGGTAATTGATAATTCGTCCGCCTCGGCTCCGCTACGGCGAGACAGGTAATTGATAATTGAATTTGTCGGGGCGCCGAGATTCGAACTCGGGGTCTCCTGCTCCCAAAGCAGGCGCCTTAAACCAACTGGGCCACGCCCCGAAAAAACGTGCCGCGGGAGGGAATCGAACCCTCATTTCCTTTCGGAAACAGGATTTTAAGTCCTGCGCGTCTACCAATTTCGCCACCGCGGCTTCTTAAAATTAATCTGGGAGCGGGTGAGCGGAATCGAACCGCCGTCTCTACCTTGGCAAGGTAATATAATAACCATTATACGACACCCGCCTACGCTTCGCTGCGGCAGGCAAGCCCGCCAAATACAAATAGCGATAGACGCCTATTTTATTATACTGGATACCTCTATTTTGACAAGAATAGTAATATGTTATAGTAAATAAATCACTATGTCAATTTACGCCGTTAATAAAAAATCCCACTTTGACTACCAAATACTCGACACCTTTGAGGCCGGGCTGGTTTTATCCGGGCAGGAGGTTAAATCCATTAAAACCGGCCATATTAATTTAAATAATTCTTTTGTTACGCTTAAAAGCGGCGCTCATCCCGAGCTTTACTTAACCAATTGCCACATCCCTCCATACCAGCATGCCGGTATTATCCCAGGATATGAGCCAACTCAATCCCGCAAGCTTTTATTAAAAAAATCTGAAATAAAGCGCCTAATCGGCAAAATAAAAGAACAAGGATTGACATTAGTGCCAATTAAGGTGTATAATAAAGGCAGCTTGATAAAGTTAGAATTTGGCGTAGGTAAAGGGAAAAGTAAAATTGACAAACGCGAAACGCTTAAAAAGCGGGAGATGGAGAGAAAAATACAACGTTTAAAAAAGCAATACTAACTTCTCTTTCTCAATCCCAAAGCAATGGGATATTTTTGTTTGGGGGTGTTAGGAATCGATGGCATGATCATTTTATAACAACGCAGGCCGAGCCAAGCCGCTTTAATCTCGTAAAACTAGTCAGCGGCAAACATAAGTGTCAAAAACTTATTCAGCAAAGCGAGACTGGCTTTTGCCAATTTAGCTTTTGCTCCTGCTATTGCCTAATTTAGGCAGTAGCCATCCGACCAGTAATGCCTACTAGCTGTACTCGGGTGTTATTTAGTAGGTTAGATTTATCCCGCTTGCATTCCGGGATAAATCGAAACAAAAGAATGCTAGCTTAGGCAAATTTTGTTTTTGTTTTTATTGCTTAAGTGAAAATTTAACAAAAACTAAGCCTGTACACGCGGTATGACTTGCTTGCCAGACAGGGGTTCAATTCCCCTCATCTCCACCAAGATTAAACTTAAAAATAAAACTTAAAAATAAAATTTATTTTGTAAAATATAGATGGCCGGGTTTCCGCCCAGGGCGGATCCCGTCCCGCAGTGTTGCGGGACGGGACAATTCCCGCCACTTCCACAGAAGTTAAATGAATCCAAACACCTTCACTGCAGGGTATTCTGGAAAGCGTCTGGATAAACAAATGTCAATGGTTAAGTGTTAAATGTCATAAAATATGCGCCGGACATTCCGCCGACCAAAACCAAAGCCCCAAATTGAATTCTACCGCACCAACGAACAAATTAGAGTTCCGGAGGTGAGGGTTATTGACGATGCGGGAGGGATGCTCGGCATTATGCCCGTAGCTAAAGCAATCGCGTTGGCGCGCGAACAAGAGCTGGATTTAGTGGAGGTGTTTCCGAAAGCCCAACCGCCGGTAGCCAAAATTACCGATTACGGCCGGATGCGCTACCAAAAAGAAAAACAGCTGCAAAAACAAAAAGCGAAACAGAAAAAAACTGAGGTCAAAGACATCCGCCTTTCTTTGCGCATCAGCCCGCATGATTTAGACTTACGGCTGCAGCAGGCGGTTAAATTTTTGGAGCGGGGAGACAAGCTAAAAATTGAAATCATTTTAAAAGGGCGGGAAAAACAACTCTCCGGCAAAGGGGTTGAGATTATAAAAAACTTCGTTAATAAGTTAAAAGACGCTGACGGGCTTAAGGTGGCGGAAGAACAAGGGTTGACAAGGCAGATGAATAGCTTTAATATGATAGTCATTAATAAAAAAGGGTAACTTATGCCAAAAATAAAAACTCACCAAGCGACCGCCAAGCGCTTTAAGCAGACCAGAACCAATAAAATAATTAAGCGCCGGTGCGGCCAGGACCATTTTAACAGCCGCGACCGCGGCCAGGTGACGCGCTCTAAGCGGCGGGATGTGGCAATGGCCGGAGCGGAAATTAAAACGATTAGAATGTTAACGCCCTATAATTAAAACAGGATAATTTTTGCCTTAATTTTTCATTTTACATTTTAATTTTTTCATTATTTCTTATGTCCAGAGTAAAACGGGGGACCATGCACGCCAAACGAAGACGAAATCTGCTGCGGCAGGTTAAGGGTTATAAATGGGGCAGAAAAAAGTTAATCAAAGCGGCGCGCACGGCAACGCTCAAAGCCGGACAGCACGCTTTTGCCGACCGGCGCCGCAAGAAAGCTGACTTCCGCCGCCTGTGGCAGATAAAAATAAACGCTTTCGCGCGTGAACATAATTTAACCTACTCCCGCCTGATGAATTTACTGAAAAAAAATAAGGTTGCGCTTGACCGGAAAATTCTGGCCGATTTAGCCGTCAATAATAAAACCGCGTTGGCTAATATCATCTCCCGGGTTAATAAATAAATTTCGCTCATGAAAATTTTAACTATTCTTCAAACTGTCGTGGCCGTCGCTTTAATGGC
>PFAT01000045.1:0-3987 GCA_002773575.1 Candidatus Falkowbacteria bacterium CG10_big_fil_rev_8_21_14_0_10_44_15 | reverse complement strand
TGGAAGGTGTCTGGATAAATCATCTCTAATGCTTTTATTCATTTTAGTTTTCTTCTTTGCGTAAAATCTTGCCTGTGCCTGAACTCAAGCCCAACAATTTATCTTTTTGGCAAAAAGCAAAAAATATATTTTCCGTTTACCGCAACAGAATATTTTTGTGGTTTAAAAAAAGGCTGCCTCTCAAAAGGGAATTAGGGGGGGCGATAGATAAAAAGTTAATTTTTTCTCTGCGCCGCTCCCAATTACCAAACTGGGGTCAGTTAAAATATATCGGGCAATTTTTGTCTAATCAGGAAAAAAAAATCATTCAAGTTTGTTCAGCGGTTATCATTATCAATTTTATTTTTTTAGGATTCATCTTTTATAAAAATAACGTTAAATTAGCCCCCGCCAGCGGGGGCAGCTACACGGAAGCCATCACCGGCGCCCCTAAATTCATTAATCCTTTATATTCGGCTATCAATAACGTCGACAGTGACTTAGCCGCCCTTATTTATTCCAGCTTATTAACCCGAGATAAAAACGGCGGTTTAGCGCCGGATCTGGCGGAAAAATTTACCGTCAGCGAGGACGGCAAAATTTATACTTTTTATTTAAAAGAAAACGCCGTCTGGCATGATAAAACTCCCTTAACCGCCAACGATGTCGTTTTCACTTTTCAGGCGATTAAAAATCCGGAATACAAAAGCCCGCTGCGCGTCAGTTTCACGGGCGTGGAAATAGAAAAAGTAGACGAGCGAACCGTTAAATTCATCCTGACCGAACCTTACGCCGCTTTTTTGGAGTTACTGACGTTCGGCGTTTTGCCCGCGAGCGCGTGGGAGCCGATAGTGCCCGCGGCGGCTAACTTAGCTGAATTAAACCTCAAACCTCTGGGCAGCGGCCCCTACGCCTTTAAATCGCTCACGAAAGACAAAGCAGGCAACATTAAGTCGTACGAGCTGGAAGCGAATAAACAATATTTTAGGGAAAAGCCGTATGTCAGCGCCGTAATTTTTAAATTTTTCCCCCTGTTCGGAGACGGCGTGAACGCCCTTAATGAGGGAAAGGTGGAGGGAATTGATTACCTGCCCCAAGAGTATGAAAATAAAATTACCAATAAAAACAACTTGAACCAATACTACTTAACGCAACCCCAGTTTACCGCTCTCTTTTTCAATCAAAATAATTTAGGGGCGCTTAAAGACGCGCGGGTACGGCAAGCGCTCGCTTTTGCCTTAGATAAAACATCTTTAGCGGCGCTGTTTCCTCATACGCAAATCATTGACAGTCCGATTTTACCGATGTTTACCGAATTCTATAATGAAAGCATCGCCAAATATAATTTTAACGTCGACCAAGCGCTTTCTTTGTTAAATGAAGCCGGCTGGCAGGCAACCGAAGTGCCGACGGCAAACGCGAGCGAGGGCGCCACCACTACTGATTTACTGCCCGGAGACAAGTGGCAAAAAAAGGGGGATGAGTGGCTAACGCTGACGATCACCACCATTGACCAGCCGGATACCGTTCAAGTCGCTGAATTTATAAAAAAAGCTTGGGAGGCAATAAATGTTAAAGTAACCGTTAATGCCGTGCCCGCCCAATTAATTCAAGCCGAGGTTACCCGGCCCAGGAATTATCAAGTGCTTTTATACGGCATAGTCTTGGGGGCTGACCCTGACCAGTATCCTTTCTGGCACTCCTCCCAAATTGGCCCCAGCGGATTGAATTTAGCCAACTACGCCAATAAAGAGGTGGACATTCTTTTGGAAGACGGCCGCATCACCACCAATAAAAGCACCCGGCAAGAAAAATACAACAAATTACAGGAAATTATCGCGCGCGATCTGCCGGCTATTTTCCTCTACAGCCAAAGCTACCCTTATCTGCAAAATAATAAAATCAAAGGCTTTGATACGCAAGCGATTACTATCCCCAGCGACCGCTTCTCTAATATCGTTAATTGGTACATCAATACCAGAAAAAAAATAGTCTGGTGAAAAACATTAAAACACTAGAACATTAAAGCAGTAAATGTGGCTGATGGATAAATATTTGTATTGTTTGCTTTTATGTTTTTACGCTTTAATGTCCGTTTGGGTTACGCCGATGTGGTGAAATTGGCAAACACGCACGGTTCAGAGCCGTGTGCCGCAAGGCTTGTGGGTTCAAGTCCCACCATCGGCACAACTTTAGTTAAAAGTTTATAAAGTTATAAAGTTTAAAGGCAAAATTTAAACTTTACGAACTTTATGGCTTTCTAACCTTAAACTCTTTTTTATGTTTATTCGCAAACCGTTAGCTCGGCGAGCAAACGACACGGCTCGCACGGCTGTTAATGTTAATTCGGCAATGGCCGCGTCATCTAAGCCGGTTGGTTTTATGCGCCGCCGCTTGGGCAAACCGCAAACCAAAGGCAGCGCCGCTAAATTTACCGCCGCGCCGCGCGGCCCGCTGCCGCCTGTTAATCAGCCGAGAGTAACGACGGCTAGGCCGCGACGGATAAAAGACGGCGGCGACAGCTTAAAAATTTACTGCTTAGGGGGGCAGGAAGAAGTCGGGCGCAACTGCACGGTGTTTGAGTACGGCAGCGATATTATTATTTTGGACATGGGGATTCAATTTCCGGACGAAGACATGCCCGGCATTGACTATATCATCCCGAACGTAAGCTCGCTGGAAAATAAAAAGCGCAACATCCGCGGCGTGATTTTTAGCCACGGCCACCTTGACCATATCGGCGCCGCGCCCATGCTGTTAGAGCGGCTCGGCAACCCGCTCATTATCGGCCGGCAGCTAACGCTCGCTTTAATCAAAAACCGCCAAGAAGACTATAAGCGCGGCACCGCCAATAAACTCAAAACCGTCACCATCCAATCGCTGGAGCAAAAAATAACTTTAGGCAAATTTAAAGTCGCTTTTTTCCCGGTAGACCACTCCATTATGGATGCTGTCGGCGTTATTATCCAAACGCCCCAGGCAACAATTATCCACCCCGGCGACTGGGCGTTGGAACAAAACCCCGTAACCGGGAAAGCCGTCACTTACGAACAATTAGGAAAACTTCCTTCGCCGCGCGTATTGATGCTGGAAAGTTTGGGCGCGACGGTTACCAAAGAACGGGTGCCAGCGAAAGTAACAATGGCTAATATTCAAAAACTCATTGAAGAAGCGCCGGGCAGAATTATCATCGGCACTTTTTCTTCTCAAATTGAGCGCATTAAATATATTTTGGAATATGCGGAAAACATAGGCAAAAAAGTGGCGCTTGACGGCTACAGCATGAAAATGAATATTGAAATCGCTAAAGAGCTGGGCTACATCAAGGCGCATAAATCAACCATCATCGGCATTGAGCAAATCCACCGCTATCCGGACAATAAAATAATCGTCATCTGCACCGGCGCGCAGGGAGAAAATAACGCTTCCTTTGCGCGCATCGTCAACAACAACCACCGCCACCTTAAAATTCAGCCTAACGACACGGTTGTTTTTTCTTCTTCCGTTATCCCCGGCAATGAAGCCACTATCCAAAAACTAAAAGACCAGATTTACCGCTTAACGGAAAACGTTTTTCATACCGAAATTATGGACGTGCATTCCAGCGGCCACAGCACCGCCGAAGACATTAAAACCGTTCTGCAGCAAGTCAAGCCGGATTATTTTTTGCCGGTTTACGCTAACTATTACATGCTGGTAGAGGCAAAAAAAATTGCCTTGCGGATGGGTTTTTCGCCCAACCAAATTTTTGTGCTCGCCAACGGCGAGGCGCTGGAGTTTAAAGGGGACAAACCGAAGTTATTGAAAGAAAAAGCGAACACCGATTACGTGATGGTAGACGGGCTGGGGATAGGGGATATTTCCGAAATCGTTCTGCGCGACCGGCAAGTAATGTCCGAGGACGGCATGATTGTGGTGATTGCGACTATTTACAGCCAGACCGGCAACCTGGTCGGCAATCCGGACATCATTTCCCGCGGCTTTATCCATATGAAAGAAAATAAAAAG
>PFAT01000050.1:8183-27314 GCA_002773575.1 Candidatus Falkowbacteria bacterium CG10_big_fil_rev_8_21_14_0_10_44_15 | reverse complement strand
TTTAAATATTTCAACGCCACTAAAACTGACATCGCCAAACTAAAAATAACGCCGGAGAATTTTGGCGAGTTTATCGCGCTCGTTTACGGCGACAAAGTAAACTCCACTGCCGCCCAAATTATCTTTAAAGAAATGTTTGCGCGCGGCGGCGACCCGTCAAACATTATGGAGGCAAAAGGATTAGCGCAAATGGAAGACGCAAGCGAATTGAAAGGTGTTGTTACTAAAGTTATCTCCGGCAATGAAAAAGCGGTTGCTGAATATAAGGCCGGCAAACAAAATGCTTTGCAATTTTTGGTTGGCAAGGTAATGGCCGCGAGCAGGGGCAAAGCCAACCCGCAAAAAGCGCAGGAGTTATTACTAAAAATATTAAGTGAGTAACTTTAGTATAGTTGCAGAAAGTGTTAAGTCCGCATAGCGCGTTCGTATTAATGGTTCGCTAACTTAATAAGGCCGGTATTAAAGCTGATTGAACTACTTATACACAATCAAAAATTTTGTTTAATATTAGATAAAAAAACTGTGTTTGACAGAATAGCCGCTGATGCCTTAGAATAAGAAGCAGAAGCTATGAACCGAAAAAAACAAAACCACTACCATAGAATAAACAACAAAAATCGTGCTGTTTTATTTTTTCCCTTGAATGGCTATTCAAAAAAATACCTCTCCTAAACGGAGGGGTATTTTTTTAAGTAGTTCATTGTAAGCTCTTTAAAACGATATAAATCCAGCCAATGGCTGGTTTTATATAAATAAATGCAGGTTGAGGAAGGAGAATATAAATGTCAACTAATAAACCTGGGGCGGACTCCGTAGCGGTTGTGGGTGAATTACGAGACGCCGGGTATCAAGAAGCGCCTTATTTTCTCAAAGGCTGCTTCTTCCTGGTACTGCCTGAAGATGAGGAAAGTGAAACAGACCTGGTATTGATGGTGGGATTGAATGACTCGCAAAGGCAACAAGTGCAGACAAACGCCAAACAGAGGAAAACAGTTTTGTTAGCCGATGATAAAATTGGCATCGGGCTACCGCCAGAACTGCGAGAGAACGGTTTATTGCCGCTACTGCAAGTCTGCGCGGTAGTTACCGAACATAGTTGTATCGCCGAGTTTAGCATCTACGATCTTCCCATATGTCCCTCCTGTTCCCGAGTATGGAACGAGGCAATAAAAAAATGGGAGACGTACAAGCGCCACATTATCCAAGACATGCGACGTGACGGCCGTTGCAAAATTGTCAACCGGGCATGTGACGAATGCGAATAATCCTTTCTTGAGAGCGCCAAACGGGTTCACATATTTGAACCCGTTGATTTTTTTAACCAATGTTTAATTAATTCTTTTGCTATTTTATAGTTATCTATCCATCTTATCTCTCTCCCCTGCCGCTCCCAGCGCCGCCACCAAGTCATTTGCCGCTTGGCAAATTGATGGATGGCGATAGATAATTTAACGATCATCTCGTCTTTATCCGCTCTCCCTCGCAAATACTGGCTGACAAATTTATACTCCAAACCAAAACTTTCCAATCTTTTCCAGCTCACGCCTGCTTTATGTAATTTTTCAACTTCTTCAATCATACCTTGTTTTTCAATGCGCTCAATTAAGCGCTTGTCAATGAGTTTGACAATTTCTGCGCGCGGCAAATTAATTCCTAAAATTAAACAATCATAATTGCTATCGCTCGCAGTTAATAATTTTTTTAGCGGCAATTTTGTTTGTTTTACCATCTCAATGTAGCGGATTAAATAACGTTTATTGTCTAACTTTGTTTTAGACTGCGGATCTAATTTTTTCAGTATTTTACGCAGTTCAGCGACCGATTTTTTGGCTAAACTCGCGCGCAACTTTTTATCCGGCTTTACCCCCACACCCTTAATGGTGTGGGGGTGTGCCCCGCCTAAATTATAGCCCTCCACCACCGCCTGCGCGTACAGCCCGGTGCCGCCAACCAGAATCGGTAGTTTCCCCTTGCGCTGGATATCACTAATAGCCCGATGCGCCAATTTTACGTATTTAGCAAGATTAAACTCGGTTTTAGGCGACGCCACATCAATGCAGTGATGTGGAATCTTTGCTGTATTGACTTTATGGACTTTTGACTTTATGGACTTTCTGACTGGCAAGACGTAGTCTTGCAAATCTTTCCCCGTCCCCACATCCATGCCGCGGTAAACCTGACGGCTGTCCGCGCTGACGATTTCGCCGTTAAATTTATGCGCCAGCTTAACCGCCAGCTTGGTTTTTCCCGCAGCCGTCGGCCCTAAAATCACCAAAAGTTTGTTATTGTTTTTATTTTTCATATAAAAACCCTATCACATCTCTATTAAATTATCAACAAAAAGACGGCTATCTAAAACCGTCTTTATTGTTTTTATGTTTTAATGATTTTTTTTACTTTACTTCCACATATTCTCCGGACACATACCCCGTATGCCCTTGTTGGTCCAGCTTTACTTTGTACCAATTATTATCAGTTTTTTCCAGCCATTCTACCTCCTCGTCGCTATTTATTTTCTTAATAATTTTTCCTGTTTCCACGCTCGGTTCGGTGCGGACATTCAGCCAGCCTAAATCTGATTTTACTATTAAGAGCTGGGACGGCTTAGAAACGTTTTGTCCGGCAGCCGCCTGCTCGCTCTCCGGCGGCGAAGCAGGCGTGGTAGTCGCTGGTTGGTTAGCGGACGGCTGGTCAACAACGGCGGCGGGGCTATCGCTCTGACTGTCGGTTTTATCGGCCGCTGCCGGCTGCCCGTTGTCTTTACCGCCTAAAATTTTATCTTTAAACAACCAAGGATAAATGCCGATAAAAATTATCACCACTATAATTAGCAAAAAAGCGGTCCGTTTAATCAGCTTATTTAACCAAGCGCTTTCTAAAATACTGGGGCGCGGCCGCTGAAAGCCGTGAAAATCATTCAACTCTTTAATTTCGTGCTCCGCTTCGGCTAACAGCTGCTTTAATTCATTAATTTCGCGATCTTTATCTTTTAGTTTTTGAAAAAGTTTTTTTTCATCAATAGGCATATGAACAAGTTAAAAGTTATCAAGTTGAAAGTAAAAAGTTCAAATACAGTATAACATAAAATAAAAAATTTAAAAACTTGTTGTATTTTTCTTTCAACTTAGATGCTGCTTCACTTTTTACTTCTTACTTTCTCCAGCACCTCCTCTATAAATTTTCCCTTTTCAATGTTCCTTGTTTCTTTACTGCCTCTGTCCCGTACATTTAATTGGTTGCTGTTCATTTCTTTATCGCCAATGACGAGCATATACGGCACTTTTTCCGCCACCGCTTTGCGGATTTTATTGCCGACGGTTTCGTCGCTAGCGTCAACTTCCGCGCGGATGTTATGGGCACGCAATTCAACGGCTAGTCGCTCGCAATGAGAAACGTGTTTTTCGCCGACCGCCACTAATTTAACTTGCGCCGGCGCCAGCCAAACCGGCCAGTTGCCGGCATAATGCTCGATTAAAAACGCCATCAAGCGCTCATGAATTGACAAAGGCGCGCGATGGATGACAAAAACCTCGTTGTTTTCTTTGCCCTTAGCATCAATATAAGCCAAATTAAACCTTGATTTAGCGGCAAAATCAAGTTGGATGGTAGACATGGTTTCTTCGCGACCGATAATGGAAGTGAATTGGACGTCAATTTTTGGGCCGTAAAAAGCCGCTTCGTCTTCCGCCTCCGTAAATTCCACCTTACTCTCCCGTAATACTGCCCGCAAAATTTTTTCGGCAAATTCCCAATTAGCCGGTTCCGCAATATATTTGTCTCCGCGCTTGGGATTCCATTTGGAAAGCCGAAACCGATACTTTTTAAACCCAAAAACTTTAAAATAATATAAAATTAATTCCAACACGCTTTTTATTTCCTGCTGCAGTTGGTCGGGGCGGCAATAAATATGGGCGTCGTTCATCTGCAGCGAACGCACGCGCAGTAAGCCCGCTAAAGTGCCCGAGAGCTCATTGCGGTAGACCGTGCCGTACTCCGCCAGCCGTACCGGCAACTCGCGGTAACTGCGCGGCTTTGATTTGTAAATCAAGTGATGGTGCGGGCAATTCATGGCCTTGAGATAGTAGGTGCCGTCGTCCATCTCCATGGCCGGGTACATATCATACTCATAGTACGGCAAGTGCCCGGAAGTCAGGTACAATTCTTTTTTAGCGACATGAGGGGTAGAAACGCGGCTATAGCCGTATTTATTTTCCATTTCTTTGGCAAATTTTTCTATCTCATCTTTAATAATAGTGCCGTTGGGCAGCCAAATTGGCAAGCCCTTGCCCACCAGTTCATCAATGTAAAAAATTTCCTGCTCTTTTCCTATTTTGCGGTGGTCGCGCTTGGCCGCTTCCGCGAGCATCGCCAAATGTTCGTCCAACTCTTTTTTGGACGCAAACGCGACGCCGTAAATGCGCTGGATCATTTTATTTTTTTCGTCTCCCTTCCAATAGGCGCCGGCGATTTTGGTTAATTTAAAAGCCGCCGCATTGATATCGCCGGTTGAACTGACATGCGGACCCTTGCACATATTAATGAAATCGCCCTGTTCGTAGAAAGATATTTCGGTTGCGCCTTCAGTTTTTAAATCTTGCGCCAATGCCAGCGTGTACTGATATTTTTTCGCCCGCAGCAATTTAATGCCGGCGGCAATAGGCATCGTCTTTTTTTTGACGGCTAAATTATCTTTAATAATTTTTTTCATCTCTGCTTCAATGGTCGGCAAATCGGCCTCTGCCACCTGATGCTTAGTGTCAAAATCATGGTAAAAGCCGTTATCAATCTCCGGCCCGACTCCGGGGATTGCGCCATACAAACGCTCCAGCGCCTGCATCAATACGTGCGCCAGTGAGTGGCGCATCGCTTCCAAACTTTGCGGGGTAATTTTTTTAGGCATAATCCTATTTCGCTACTTCCACTTTGATGTGGTCAAGCAAGCTCGGCACCTTATTTATCCAGTTAGGAGTAAATTTCACTTCATAGCCGGCCACTTCGCGCAGGGAAGACAAATAATCGTCTAATTGCTGCCGATTTAAACCTATTAAGCGGTCGGCTTTAATAATTTCGGTGCCTTCTTTCAGCACCATTTGCGCCGCTACTTCAATCTTTAGGTCGGCCGTGCCTCGATTTACGTCGTACTTATCAACGCCGTACTGAAAATTATTTTTATCAAAACTTTCCAGCTGCTTGTCGTCCGGCAAACTGGCCGCCACTTTTTGCCTGGCCAGTTCCGCCACTTCGTTCGTGTTAAAGGCCACTATCGCCGCCTCCGTCGCCGCGGACATTTTAAACTCTTCTACTTTATCCCCTAACTTAGCCGCCGTATTAAAAATAATCGCGTTCTCGTTAACTTTAGAGATGGCGTTGTCGTAATTTTGGTATTTTGGCGCTGCCGTCATGGCTTGCAACTTATCGGCTAATTGCTTGGTTAGACTCTCTTTGGCTTTTTGCAAGTCTTCGGCCGAAATTAAAGTTTCGCCTAATTCTCGGTATTCAAAGGGGGAAGCGCTTTCGGCGTAAATTAAATCTTGCTTTGTTTTATTTAGTCCGGGAATGATAAATTTGGTCGGCGCAATCGCCATTTCTTTAGCCGCTTGGTCGGCGTACACTTCCACTTTGTCTAGTTGAGAGTTAGCCGGCACGCGCACCGTCTGCTTTAAGCGAAAAAGTTTGTCATCGGGAGAAAGCAGGCGCGTGGTTTTAATCAGCGGCTGGTCGCTGTTAGTTTTATTATAAATAGTGACGGTGCCGACTACTTCGGCGCTGTTGACTTCTTTGCCCAGAGCGCCAAAGGATTCTTCCGCTGACAGGGAAATTTTTTCCACTAAACCGTTAATCACGGCGCCGCTCGGGCTCGCCTGGCTTTTGGCGTCTTTAACGGTAGCTAAAAAGTTAGCGGCTGTCCGCTCTTTGTTGGGAATAATAACGATTTTAACGCTGACGATTGAAAAGTACACTACCACCGCCGCTAAGAGCAAAGTCAAGACGATAAAAGTAATAGCGATTTTGCGGTAAATGCTGATTGGTCGAGAGCTTGCCATATGTTTAAATTTAGTTTTGGTATTTAAACGATTTTACCATCTTCATCTTAGCAAACTTCCTTGCCTTTGTCTAAATTGACAAAAGAGGAATTTTTTATCTTAAAATTATTGCGAGATTGCTTCGTCTTTCCGAACGAATCAAGGATCCTCGCAATGACAGTATTGTTTTAGTGTTTTAATGCTTTACCCTGTGCAGTATATAAAGCTACTACACGGGGTGAATGTTTTAATGTTTTAATGATTTTCTTACTTCTTACTTATTTTACCGCTTGCTCCCCCACTAATTCAGTTAATTTCTGCCTCAAATCCCGGCTATCCTTAACCTTAAAACCGGTTTCAATTATTTGCAGGCCGTTTTGGCCCGGAACGTAAAAATAAACTTTGCTTTCGCCGTGGCTGGCGGACAACTCCTCCTTTAATTTCTTTAACAGATTTTGGTCATTAAAATCATTAATCTTTATTTTTAAATTTTTGGCGGCAGCCGCGGACAACGGCGCCACGTTATAATTATTATTTTTAAAGCCGTTTGATTTATTAAGCGCTAAAAATTCAGCCGCGCCAGCAAGAGCGTTTTCCGGCTCTAGTCTTTTGGCTCTCTCGCAAAGCAATTTCAGCTCGTTTTCTTTATTAGAAACGCGGCCGCGGCAAATGACCGCGTTGCCCTCCTGCCAAACGGCGGCGGATTCTTTGAGCAAAGAAGGAAAAACCAGCAGCTCAATATTGGCGATTTTATCCTCAATTTTAACGAACAGCATGCTGTCGTTACTTTTAGTGACTATTTTTTTGATAGTCGTAATCACTCCGCCCACATTGACGAATTTCCCCTCCAGTGATTTATTGAGCTGGCTTAAAGGCAAGATGCTTGCCCCTAAAATTTTTTCATATTCGTTAAAGGGATGGTCGGACAGATACAGCCCAAGCAATGTCCGTTCCCAGTTCAAAATATCGCGTTTCTCGGCCGGCGGCGCGTCATCCAAAGTGATGGTTGAGCGCAGATCTAATTCCGGCGCTACGGAAAATAAACTGTCCTGCCCCCTGTTTTTAGCCGCCGTCAGGTTACGGCTGTACTCCAGCATCTTTTCCACGTTAGCCAATAATTTTCCTCGTTCCTCTATTTTATCAAAAGCGCCGGCCATTATTAAACTTTCTAAAGACTTTTTATTTAAATCCTTGTCTTGCGCCCGCTGTAAAAAATCGGCGATGTCTTTATACGGACCGTTCTCTTTGCGTTCTTGAATAATCACGGCGGTGATGTGGGCGCCGACGTTTTTAACCGCCCGCAATCCAAAACGGATGGTGGTAGATTCCTGCCCGGTAACCGCGATGTTTTGCGCCGTGCCGCTGGTGACTACCGTAAAATCAGAGAACGATTCGTTAAGATCGGGAGGCAAAACTTCAATTCCCATCTGACGGCATTCTTCAATTTCAATCGGAATCCGGTCAATGTCTTCTTGGTCGCTCGTCATCAGCGCGGCCATGAATTCCGTCGGATAGTTTGCTTTCAAATAAGCGGTCTGATAGCCGATCAAAGCGTAGCAGGCGGCGTGCGAACGGTTAAAGCCGTAACCGGCAAACGGCTCGATAAAAGCAAAAATTTCCGCCGCCAATTCGGCCGCGATGCCGTTCTTCACGCAGCCCTCAATAAATTTAGTTTTCTGCTCGGCGAGAAGTTTAGGAATTTTTTTGCCTATCGCCCGGCGCAACACGTCCGCCTCGCCCATGGTAAACCCCGCTAAGCTGCGCGCCGTTTCCATGATTTGCTCCTGATAAATGGCCACCCCGTAAGTCTTATTCAAAATCGGCTCCAGTTTGGAGTGCAGATACTTGGGCTTTTTTAGGCCGTGCTTGCCCGCGATGTAATCCGGAATCCACTCCATCGGACCAGGGCGGTACAGCGCTACCATGGCGATAATGTCTTCAAAAACCGTCGGCTTTAATTCCTTTAAATACCGCTTCATGCCGCTTGATTCCAACTGAAACACCCCGGTCGTTTCCCCGCGTTGCAGCAGGGCAAAAGTCCTCTGGTCATCAAGAGGAATAGTGTCTATGTCCAACAGCACGCCGCGCGTATTTTTGATTATTTTGAGCGCCGATTCAATAATAGTTAAATTCTTTAAGCCTAAAAAATCCATTTTCAACAGGCCCAAATCTTCCACCGGGTGCAAAGAATATTGAGACACGATGGTGTCTTTATCCGAAGAAGAAACATACTGCACGGGCGCGTACGCCGTTACCGGTTCTTTAGTGATTAATACGCCGCAGGCGTGGACGGAAGCATGGCGGATGACGTTTTCAATGCGGCGCGCGTTATCAATAATAACGCGCACCCCTTCTTCCTGCCGATATAATTCGCGCAATTCCGGCAGATGCAGCGCGGCTTCAATGGAAGAAAACATGGGGATGAGTTTAGCGATTTTATCGCAGTAATCATAAGGGTAATCAAGCACGCGGCCGACGTCACGCACGGCCGCCCGGGCGGCCATGGTAGAAAAAGTGATGATTTGCGCCACATGATCCTTGCCGTAATTGCCTTCCACGTAACGGATGACTTCGTCGCGCCGCGTGTCAGTGAAGTCCAAATCAATGTCCGGCATCGAGATGCGCTCCGGGTTGAGGAACCGTTCAAAAAGCAGATCGTATTGCAGAGGATCTAAGTTGGTGATTCCCAATACGTAGGAGACAAAAGACCCGGCCGCGCTGCCCCGCCCCGGCCCCACGACAATGCCGTTATTTTTCGCCCAATTGACAAAATCGGCTACGATTAAAAAGTAAGAAGCAAACCCCATTTTATTAATAACGGCCAACTCGTAATCCAAACGCCCCCGCTTATCCGCCGACAGCCGCTCATAATCGACTCCGTAGCGTTTTTGCAAACCTTCCCGGCATAATTTTTCCAGGTAACTTGCTTCATTATACCCCGCCGGCACGATAAACGCCGGCAACTGGTACTGACCGAGGGGAATGTCAACGCTGCACCTGTCGGCGATTTTGTTCGTGTTGTCAATCGCCTCCGGAATGTCTTTAAAATCATCTATCATCTGCCGCATGGTCTTAACGGAAAAATCCTCGCCGAGCATATTCATCCGATTCACCTCTTTTTTCTTGCGCTTCGTTTGGAGGCACAGCAACACGTCGTGCGGCTCGTCGTCTTCTTTGTTTAAATAATGAGCGTCGTTAGTCGCCACCAAGCCAACGTCTAATTCTTTCCCCAGTTTCAGCAAAGCTTGATTAACGTATTCTTGGCCCCGGACGTTGGGGTTATGCTGCAACTCTAAGTAAAAATTATCCGGCCCAAACAGCTCTCGATAATATAAGATTTTGTCTCTCGCCGCTTGCTCCTGCCCGGATAAAATAAGAGTCGGGATTTCGCCGTGCAGACAGGCGCTTAAAGCGATTAAACCGCCGTGGTATTGCCGCAGGAGTTCATCGTCAATCCGCGGTTTGTAGTAAAATCCCTCCAGGTGCGCCTGGCTCACCAACTGAATTAAATTATGATAGCCGGCATTATTTTTCGCCAACAGCAGCAGATGATAATTTTTTTCGTCCGCTTTAGCGCGCTTATTGTGCCGCCCGTTGGGGGCAACGTATGCTTCCACGCCGATAATCGGCTTGATGCCTTCTTTGCGGCAAATTTGATAAAATTCAATCACGCCGTACATTACGCCATGGTCGGTAATGGCGACCGCGTCGCCGCCGTCCGCTTTTATTTTCTGCACCAGCTCTTTAGGCTTGATCAAACCATCAAGCAAAGAATAGTGCGTATGCAGGTGGAGATGGGTGAATTTCATAAACTCCTACAAATTATTATCTATCGTCTTATATTAAAGTATTATAGTGCCTTGATTCAAACTTGGCAAATCAACTTTACATACAAAAAACGCGCTCTTTAAGCACGTTTATAATTTATATATAACTTTTAATTCTTTTCACTTTTTACTTTTTACTTTTTTACTCTCCTGCGTAATATCCATCACTTTTTTTATCCCATCGGCAATGACGCTGACATAGGCCGCGCCGTGCTCTATCTTTTCTTTGGTGGCCTTGATTACTTCGTTGATGTTTTCAATCATCTGCTCTACCCCCTTAAACATTTTGGCTGAACGCCGGATAATCTGCACGACATAAAAAATTCCCCAACAGAAAAAAACAGTCAGCAGAGCTATGCCAGCCGCGATGGTTAACCATAAGATGTCAAGTGACGTTTGGAACATATAATTATTATTGGTATTATTCTAATTCAACCTTTACCCCGCCGATAAATTTAATTCTGACGCACAGATTATAAAGCCAAGCAAAAATCCAGCCGCTTAGGTAGCCAATTACCGCCGCCGCCAGCGCGCTGATGAGGCCGATTAAAACTCCGTACAGCAGGTTAAATAAAATCGCGAGCAAAGCGGACACGAAAGTATTGCCGCCGGCAAGCAAGCGGTTCACGATATTGACGATGGAAATTCCTAAACCGGTTAAAAAGGCGCTCAACGCTAAAAAAAATCCGTAAATATTAGCGACTGACTTCGGGTTAAATTTAGTGACAGTTTGCATAATATTCTCCTTGGTTTATTCGTGGCTTGTGGCTATTCGTTAATTATTAGTGTAAATTCGTGACAACGTTGGCTATCACTAATTGCCACTAATTTAAGACGAATCTACACTAATCACAAATTATTTTTATCAAAATCAAAAATCTCTTAGTTGTGCGCCGTACTTTTTTGCCATTTTATCAGCTATCTCTTTTTGCGCTTGGTCAACTTCCGCGCCGGTCAGGGTTTTTTGGGAATGGCCGAAAGTTAAATTGAAAGCCCAGCTCTTTTCCCCCGGGCCTAATTGGCCGCCTTGATAAACGTCAAACAGTTCGACCTCTTTAATTAAGGAATGGGCGGCTAACAGCGTCCGCCTGAAATCATTATATAATATTTTTTCGTTTACCGCAAAAGCCATGTCGCGCCGCACATAAGGAAACTTATCTTTTGCTTGATGTTTTTTAATTCCCATTGGCTGACAGACCTTAAATAATTCGGCAACATCAAACTCGCAAACGGCCGTATTTACTTTAATGCCCGCTTCCCTCAAGGAAGCGTCGTTATGCCAATAAACAGCGCTGATTATTTTATTTTCTGATGTTATCTTGGCCGCGGCGCCGCCTCCGGGTTGCGAGTATGGGCTAAACTCAAACTTAAGGCCTAAACTGCCCGCCAAATGCTCCGCGATGCCTTTCAGTTTGAAGTAATTGGCGTGCTCCCGTTCTTCTTTGCCCGCGCAAACTAATCCTAATTTTATCGGCTGCTGCGGTAATTTCTCTTGCTTGCCCCCGCCTTTGGTTAATTCTCCCGCCGCCGGCAAAAATACTCTGCCCACTTCGTAAATTTTTATTTCGGCCGTCTGACGCTGGTTGGCGGCCACATTTTGCAATAAAGCCGGAATCAAACTTTGCCGCAGTAAAGTATGATCTTGCGTCAACGGATTAGCCAATTTAATGTGCGAGCGAGCCTCTATCCCCAGCTTGGCTAACTGCCCGGCGTTAACGAAAGAATAGTTGTAAACTTCAGTCATCGCCGCCGGGCCGGATAAAACGTCTCTTAGCCGATTGATGAATTCCCGCTCGGCGTTCGCTGCCGGCGCCTGCATTAAAACTTGAGGAGCGGCTGGTTTGATGTTTTGATAGCCGTAAATCCGCGCCGCCTCTTCCGCTAAATCCTCCGGAATGGAAATATCCTTAGTCGCGCGCCAAGTCGGAGCTTTTACGTTTATTACCTCTCCCCTTTTACCCCTCTCCTTACTAAGGAGAGGGGTTGAGGGTGAGGTCTCAAATCCTAAATCTTTTAGAATTTTTATCGTTTTTGCTTTGGGAATTTCGGCGCCTACCTTTTTGTTTAACCAGTTTAAATCAAGCTTGATCGGCCCCTGATTTAATTTAAAATTTTTAATATCGGCTAAGTTGCTCGTAATGGCCGCTTGCGGGCAACTGATTTTAATTAAGCTAACGATGCGCTGCAACGCTACGGCGCATAAATTCGGGTCAAGCGATTTTTCAAAACGCATTGACGCCTCGCTGCGCAAACCAAGCTTTTGGGAAGTGCGGCGAATGGAAACCGGATTAAAATTAGCCGATTCAATTACGATGCCGGTAGTATTAGAATCAACTTCGGATACGCGACCGCCCATCACGCCCGCGATTGCTACCGGATTTTTGCCGTCAGTGATTAAGAGCATTTCTGCGTCTAACTTCCTTTCCTGCCCGTCCAAAGTCGTGATGGTTTCGCCCCTCTTCGCTCGCCGCACCACAATATTACATTCGCCTGCCCCGTAGGCTTGTCCTGTGGGGTGGCTATTCGTGACTGTCTGCGTGGCTATTCGTGATAAATCAAAAGCATGGGTCGGCTGCCCCAGCTCTAACATCACGTAATTACTGACGTCTACAATATTATTGATCGGCCGCTGGCCGCAGGCTGCCAGCCGTTTCCGCATCCATTCTGGCGATGGTTTGATTTCTATGTTATCCACTGCTACTGCCATATACCGCGGGCATAATTTACTATCTTCCACTTTTACCTCCAACTTAATTTTCCCTCGCCCGCGAAGCCGCCCGAGCGGCTGAAGTGGGAGAGGGGTTAGGGGTGAGGGCAATACTGCCGCCAAGTCCCGCGCCATACCGTAATGACTCCATAAATCCGGACGATGAGTGATTGACTTATTGTCAATTTCGTATACTACATCGTCTAAACCTAAAACATCCGCTAGTGGTTTGCCAAGAATTTTCTCTCCCCCTTTATCAGGGGGAGACATAGAGGGGGTCAAGTCAATTACTTCTCGTTCTTCTTTTACCGGAAATAAACTTTCCAAACCTAACTCTGCTGCCGCGCAAATCATCCCGGCTGATTTAACGCCCCGAATTTCAGCCGGCTGCAATTCAACCAACTCTCCCTGGCCGTGCCATTTTATCCGCGCGCCGATTTGGGCAAAAGCAACTTTCATGCCTACGGATAAGTTGCCGCCGCCGCAAACCACGCGTTTGGTTTCTTTGCCGATGTTAACGGTAGCCAGTTTTAGCCGGTCCGCGTTAGGATGCGGCTCTAACTTTATAATTTCGCCGACTACCACTTTAGCTAAATTTCCGCCTAACTTTCTTACCGCTTCCACCTCAACCGTATGCAAAGTTAAAAGCTCCCCCAGTTTGTCTGGAGTTATCTGCGGGGGAACATTAATAAAATCTTTCAGCCAATTCAACGATATTAACATAATTCCAATCTCCTTTTGTTTTTTAATTTTATACTTTCTCCGTAGGCTCAAAGTCGTCTTCTGTTTCGGCGGGAAGGGAGCGTGATTCTTTTACGGCTTGGCCGGCGTCTGCCAAAGCTTCCTGATAATCATTTTGTTCGTCTTGGCTAATTTGTTTATATTCTCGCCAAACCGTTTGGTAAAAATTTTGAACGGCTGCGTACTGCCAATCATTAGGGTAAATTTTTTTAAGATAATCAGCGACTGCTTGCAATAAGGCGGCTACGGCTATTTTACGTTGCTTACTTTCGTCTCTATCAATGGCTTCGTATGTTTTTTCTAACTCTGTTAATTTAAGGTCCACTAATTTACCTTCAGTCCGGGGAGGAGTTTTTTCTATTTTGGGGCCTAAATTTAATTCCGGCATACGGCGTTAAATTAAAAATTAAAATTGTTGCAAAAAATGTAAATCGCCGGAGTGGAATAACCGGATGTCGTCAATGCCGTACTTCATCATCGCCAGCCGCTCAATGCCGGTGCCAAAGGCAAAGCCGGAGTAAATTTTAGGGTCAATGCCGCCAAAACGCAAAACATTGGGATGCACCAAACCGGCGCCTAACATTTCCACCCAGCCGGTTTGCTTGCATACCGGGCAGCCTTTCCCTTGGCAAAGCAGGCAGCTCATCTCCACTTCTACGCCCGGCTCAACAAAAGAGAAATACCCGGTCCGTAAACGGATGGTTACTCCCGGGCCAAAAAGCCGTGCGAACATTGTTTGCAGTACGGCCATTAAATTTGCCGCTGAAATGTCTTTATCCACCATTAAACCTTCTATTTGGTAAAAAGTGTGTTCGTGCCGCTGGTCAGTCGCTTCCTGGCGGTAAATTTTGCCTAACACCGCGCAACGCAGCGGCGCGCCGTATTTTTCCATTGCCCGCACCTGCACCGAAGAGGTGTGGGTGCGCATTACCAGATCGTATTCGCCTTGTTGATTTTTATGGTCAATATAAAAAGTGTCTTGCAAGTCGCGCGCCGGATGATGGGCGGGGATGTTCAGCGCCTCAAAATTATAATAATCGCTTTCCAGTTCCGGCCCGTCCAAAACCATAAAACCCATTGAAGTAAAAATTTTTTCCAGTTCGCGCTGGACTTGCGTTAAAGGATGCAAATGCCCGACTTCAACTTTGACGCCGGGCAAAGTAGCGTCAAAAAATTTATCAGCTTGACTAACTCCCAATCGCTGTTTAACGGCCGCTAATTTTGCTTGAATTTCTGCCCTGATTCCATTAGCTACTTTCCCTACGGCTTTTTTTTCTTCCGCCGGCAAATTACCAATATCTTTCAACAATAAAGTCAGCTCGCCCTTGCGGCCTAAATATTTTTTTTCCAATGCCTGCAATGCCAAACCATCAGCTGCTTTATCTAGCTGATTTAAAATTTCTTGTTTTAAATTTTGGAGTTTATTTTTCATAAATGTCATGCTTGCCTATCGAAAAAAAAATAATAACGCCGTTGTCTGTTCTTACAAAAATTATCCGGTAATCCATTGCCACCGAAATATACCAAAAATCCTTAAGTTTTCCGTGCAATTTATGCAAACGCAAACTTGGATGCAAGGGATTGGCTTTGAATATCCGCTCTATTTTTATAGCTCGCTCTTTTATTTCTATCGGTAATTTTTTTAAATCTTTGCAAAAGCTCTTACTATACTCTATATCTTTAACAATCATAAAAGATCGGCTATTGAATTAGCTTTAATAGTTTTCCCTTCCCGGTATTCTTTCTTTGCCTCCTTTCCCGCTTTTAATATTTCATCCGCATTAATTAAATCGTCATTATCTGTGATTAATCTTCTTAAATACTGGCTCACGCTGTTAAAACCATAGCGCTTGCTTTGTTTCTTTACCATTTGGATTGTCGCGCTGTCTAACGACAAACTTAAAACACTGCGCATATTATTTAAATTATATAGATAATAATCATATTGTATTACAAATATATTACAATGTCAAATATTTATTTTCTAACTCTGGCAGCATCAAAACATCGACTACTTTTTCTAACTGTGTTAAAATTTCTTGTTTTAAATTTTGGAGTTTATTTTTCATTGGAGTTTACTTATTGTACCACTATTCTGGCGCTACAAACTTTTGTATTTGAATCCCATGATATGTTAATGTCCAATCTCGCATTGGGATTGCTGGTGCTGTAATTTTGTAAATTAACAAGTATGCTGCTGTACTGATTATTGCATTCCTCCTGGCTGTTTATGTTTTCAACTTGATTGGTATATATACCTACCACATTTGGGTCAGGGGGCCAAGTATTAATAGTACGGGCATAACACGCCCTTCTTTCAACATTACATAAGGGGTAGTTTGGGTCAGGGCACAAAGTACCAATCGTGCTTATCCGCGACCCGGCTCCACTGGAAGGCGTACAACTACCCTCTTGCCCACAAGCAAGTTTAGGATCTTGTGTACTTCGACATAAACATTTTATGCATCCATGGCCGTCTATGTTATATAATGATGCTGTTGCCGCCCCGCCGCTAGTGTTTTCGCATGCGGACTGAGCCTGTTGCTGTGTCATTTCCTCCCCTAAATCCTGGTAACCGGCTGGGCAAGAAGTGAATTTGCATTTATAACACTGCACATCGTTAGCCGTTTGTATTTCGCACGCATCCACGCCGCCGCACGCCGCGCAGTCACTTTCGTCTGTATAATAGCCCCACGCTTGTCCGAGACCGCCGCAAGCTGACGCAATTTCTTCCGATGTCTTTTGAATCGGCGTTATGTTCAGCGTCTTAAACTGCACTAAATCCGGATTAATGGTTAATAGAATAATATAGGAAAACAAGGCAATAATCAAGCCGGTTAAAGCCGCTTTAATCCATTCTTTCGCTTCCGTCACCTGGCCGGTGTTGCCGCCGGCCGTAAGCCAGAGCAGGCCGCCGAACATCAAAACTACTGCCGACAAAATTCCGACTACGCCAATGCCGTATTGGTAAATTGCTTTAATGTATTTGGCAACAGTGTCGCCGCTGACCGTAACTGCCTGTCCGGCGGTAAAATCATTGCCAATGCCGACCTGCGGCGTGAATTCAATGGCGGCGGCGGGACTAATCAATAAAAATAATAGGGCTGTTATTTGCAAGATAAAAACAACGGCAAAAAAAATGGTTAAAAATTTCGGCAGTTTTTTTCTCATAATACACCCTCGCCATCCGGGAGAGGGTTGGGGTGAGGGTTAAATTCTTTTATAACTGATTAAAAAAAATTCCAGCACGGTTAAGCCGATAATTAAAAACAGGGCGTTATACCAGGTAAAAAGCTGGAATGATTGCAGAATTAAAGAAGCGACAATAACGGCGGCAAACAAAAAAGATTGCCGGAAAGCTCTCACTACCTGGCGGAAAACCAACTCCTGGCGCAATAAAATAAAGCGCACTAAAAAACCTAAAATGGCGCTCGCGCCGACGATGGCTAAAAATAAACTGGCATAAAATAACAGCAAACCGACGAGGTTCGTTGTTTCCGGGTCAATGCTGTTTATCACCACTACCCAAGCCGCCCAGCAAATGGCAGTTGCTAACAGCATGATGGTTAAATATGTTTTGAGGGTCATTTGTTAATTAGTTAGCTACTTATACTTTAACAAAAATTATTAGTTGCCACAAGCGACTCGCTGTTGTGTCATCCCCGCGAAAGCGGGGATCCCGAACTTTACTCAATAAATCCAAACACCTCCACCGCCGGGTATTAAACCCCAACACCAATTTTGGTGTAGGGGTAAACCCGGCGGGAAGATCCACACTTTCCATTCATCCCCCACACCAAAATTTGGTGTGGGGGTATTCTGGAAGGTGTATGGATAAACATTAGATTCCCGCCTGCCTGCCGCCTGCCTGCCTGCCGGTAGGCAGGGTAGGCATGGCTTTCGCGGGAATGACAGTATAAAAAGTCTTTGTCTAACTTATAAACCTTATTTTTTCCACCGCCCGGCCGCCGGCCTGTTGGTTGATTGCCTGAATAATTTTCGGCTCGCGGTAGCGCAGTTCCTGCATAATGAGCGAGGAGCCGCATTCCACCGTTAAGATATTATTTCTCACGTACACCGCTTTAGCCTCGCGCGCGATTGTCTTACCCAACATTTCCGGCGCCAGCCGATTAAATAACTCAACCACGCTCGCCGCTTCCACCTGTCGGCTGACGCCGGCGCGCTGCACGGCATTGGCGATCAAATGTTTTAAATCATGGAACATAAGTTCAAATAGTAGTTACGGACTTTATTTGTTTGCGAACCTTTAATACGAATCCTGCGTACGGACTTAAATCTGCCTGCAGCTATGCGAATGCCACGAATTCTGAATCTAAAACCTAAAATCCGCGATGTCAGAGAATTCTCCCACTTCATCCTGCTTACGGCAGTAGCGGCAGGGGTCGGAGGAGTGCGGGAAATAATTATGCTTGATACTTTCCTCTATTTTTTTAATCGTCGCCATCACCCACTCCTGCATTTTGGTGATATCATTTGAGCTGCCCAAAAAATTAAGCTCGCTATTATTTTCTAAATAGTAAAATTGCAAATTAGCCGGCTTTTTTCTTAAAACTTCTTCCGCCGCCAGCTGATACAGCAGCAACTGGTATTTTTGATCATTGGTTATTTTGTCCTCGTCTTTTACCTGGCCGGTTTTATAATCAACTATCTGTATCCCGTTTTGCAGTTCATCAACCCGGTCAATTTTTCCGTACAATAACTGGCCGCCGATTCGCAGCTTGAAGCCCTGCTCCAGCCCGATAACTTTCGGCCAGCCGCCTTCATGTTTGGCAAAAAATTCCTTTAAAATTTCTTTGCCTTTTTTATAGTATTCTTCTTTATGCTTTTTATCTTCGTACCAGTCGTCAATCCACGACTCTTCGTATAATTTCAATAATGTCGCCAATGTTAAATTATTTTTTAACTGGTCTTGGCTCTTGGTCCGGCCGAACAAATCGGACTGGACGGCGTTTTGGCTTGATATTAATAAGCCAAAAAATTTCTGCAAAGTTAAATGCATGGCTTGGCCGAAGCTGAAAAAATGCTTTCCCGGTTTGGGAATTTTTAACACGTGATCAATAAAATACTGATGCGGACACTTGTCATAGGACTGTAGCTGCGTGTAGGAATAAAACCGCGGCAATTCATATTTGGGCGCGCTGGCGTTGGTAATGTCAGGATTGATTTTTTTTACCACTAAACTCTTCGCTTCCTGACTTTCAACTTTATAAACTTTATTAACTTTTGAACTTTCAACTAATTTTGCTTCTACTAAAAACCGCGACGGCTTTTTCTTCCGCGTGCCGCCGTAATCCGGCGCCCAGGAAAAATACAAACCTTGTTTCGCGCGCGTCATCGCCACATAAAACAGCCGCCGCTCCTCTTCCAAATGGCTGTCGCCTTCCGGCAAAATTTCTTTTACTAACGCGTCCGGCAGCTCAATCGGATCCGAGCGTTCCGTAGTGGGAAAACGCAGCTCTACCATATTAACGATAAAAACATATTTGAATTCCAAACCCTTGGCCGCGTGCACGGTTAAAATTTTAATCATCTCCGGGCCGGCTTCCGGATCCTGCGCCAAACTGCCCTCTGCGCCCGATTCCAACTCCAGCCCGAGTTCTGACAAAAAATTTTTTACTGAACCGATAGCGTCTTCGGCTTCAAATTCTTGCACGCGTTTTAAAAATGCGTTTAACTCCCGCATTGTTTCTTTGACCGGCAGAGGTGCTTGCGCGCTTAAATATTTCAAATAGCCGCTGTCGCCTAAAAACGCGAAAATTATTTCGCTTGCTTTCTTTTCCCGCGCCAAAACCGCGTGCTTATTTATCAGGCC
>PFAT01000050.1:0-8126 GCA_002773575.1 Candidatus Falkowbacteria bacterium CG10_big_fil_rev_8_21_14_0_10_44_15 | reverse complement strand
GTTTCGTACAGCGACCAGGCCTTTTTTCTAGCCAAATTTAAAAAACTGATGATTTCTTCGTGGCTGAATTTAAACACCGGGATATTTAACACGCGATACATGGCCGTGCTTTCATGGTAATTGTCCAGCAAATTAAGATAGGCGATAAGGTCCATAATTACCGGCCGGCTGTACAAACCGCGCGAGGCTAAAAAGACATGCGGCAATCCCGCGATTTCCAAAGCGGATGTAAATTCTTTCGCGCTCGCGTTCGCCCGCACCAAAATCGCAAAGTCATTCCAACTCGCCTCTTTATCTTTAATTTTTAATTCGGCAATTTTGGCAATAACTTTATTTACTTCGTCCGGTAAATTTTTCCCTTGAATAACTTCAATTACGCCGGCATCCTTGGCCTGCGCTTGCAGCCGTTTGTCAACTTTTTTATTAGCATCCCGCTCTTCACCGTCCTGGTTGAGCTGATACTCGAGACGATTAGGATTATTCAACTTTATGAATTCATAAGCCGTATTCAAAATATTTTGCGTGCTGCGATAATTTTGCGTCAGCACGATTTCCTGCGCCTGCGGATAATCCCGCTTAAACTGCAAAATATTACTCATTGACGCCCCTCTAAATCTAAAAATTGATTGGTCGTCGTCGCCGACAACGGTTAAATTCGCGCCATTCTTTGCAGAAACATCCTGACATCCTGTTAACAATTTTATTAGCTCGTACTGCGCCCAATTAGTGTCTTGAAACTCGTCTACTAAAACATATTTAAACTGCTTTTGAAACTTTGCCAAAATGAGCGGCCGCTCGCGGAATAGCCGCAAAGTATAATTTATTAAATCGCCGAAATCCAAAGCGCTGTTGTCTAACAATACTTGCTGATAAACGTGATACGCATTAGCTACTTCGTTAATACGCAATACTTCTTGCTCCGCGATAACTTTATCAAACTCCCCATCTGCATCTATAAAATTGGATATTGGATATTGGATATTGGATATTGATTTGACATTTGACATTTGAGCTTTGATATTTTTACGTTTCCCTCCACCGCTTAACATCGTGTCTAGATTTTGCTTCAAGTCTGCCGCGTATTCCAAGTATTGCGCCGGATGGATGTCTTCGTCTTTGGCGCGCGAAAAATGTTGCAGCAGGGCGCTGATGAATTTTGTCGGATTCCCCAAGGGGCGGTAATAATCCAGATCAAACTTGTCTAAATTCTTTTTCACTAACGCCCACTGCTGAAATTCGTTTAAAATTTTAAAATTCGTCGGCAAGCCGATGTCCAGCCCGTGCTGCTGCAAAATTTTTTCGGCGAAGGAATGAAAGGTCATTATCCATAAATCAAAGTAACCGTACGGCAAAAGCATGTCTGCCCGCTCGGCCATTTCGCCGGCGGCTTTTTCGGTAAAGGTCAGCGCTAAAATTTCATCCGCTTTGGCTAATCCTTGCTCCACCAGCCAGCCGATTTTTTGCGTAATCACGGTCGTTTTTCCGGTGCCCGCGCCGGCAATGATGAGCAGCGGGCTGCCGGTGCGTTCTACGGCTTGTTTTTGTTGTTCATTGAGATTATACATATCTTCATACCTTACGCTAAATATTATACTTGCAGTATACAAGATTTAAATATAAAAAAAAGGCCCCTAACTTAAAAAAATACCCGAAACGAAAACCGTTCTGGTATGGGGAATTTGCAACTTGCAAATGAACTTTTTACGCCGCTATCGGCAAGGCGGAAATCTCCAGTTCCCTGCCTTCATGGTCTTTTAACTCAACCCAAAGAACCTGTGTTTCCACTTCCGGAAAACGGCCTTTAACGGCCGCGACGGCCGCTTGCATGTCTTCCATCTGCTTGGCTTTTTCCTCCTCCACGCTGGCGAAATCATTTTCCTGCGCGTACGCCCCGCAGGTTGAATGCTGAGCAAAAATTACGCGCTTGACCTGATGCAGATTAACCCCGATGCCGATATGGCGCAGCAGATAATCTCGGTCAGGACCCGGCTTAACTAAATCCTTAGCCGCACCGGCAACTGAAATTATGTCGCAATTGCCGACATAACCGTTGGCTTTAAGCCAAGCGTGCAGTTTGTCCTCAAGTCGAAAATCCATGCAACGAATTATCAGGTTGTCACAACAATGAGCCATAAATTTTTTCCTCCCCCTTTATTTTGTTTTAACGATTTAAAGCTTTTTATATTAGCATACTTAATTAAATAAATCAAGCCACGCCTAAAATAGATAAAATTATTTATCAAAAAAGCGACAGTTAAGGTATTGCTTAAAATTGCCGCTTTTTTATTTCTAATCAGTTTTTATTATATGCCGGTTGCGATGCCGCCGCACCGCTTTGACGCGCGCCAGCTCTTTAGCGATTTTGGCTTGCACGGCGGAGAAATCAACTTCTTCTCTTTTTTCCGTCATCAACTTTTCCGCGCGCTGGCGCGCTTCTTCCGCCCGCGCTTCGTCAATGTCCGCCGCCCGTTCAGCCGTGTCCGCCAGTATCACTACTTTGGTCGGTAAAACCTCAATAAAGCCGCCGGACAAGGCAACCGTTTCCAGCTCATTGTTTGTTTTTTTAACTTCAATTACGCCCGGTATTAAACTCGCCACCAATGGTATGTGGTGCGGCAGAATGGTAATTTCGCCCATTTTAGTAGGCACGGTTAACTGCAACACTTCTTCTTTCAGAACTACTTTTTCCGGGGTAACGATTTCAAAGTGAATGGTTGACATAATTTATATTATATACAATTTACCTGGCCTTTTTTATTTTCAAAAATTTTCTATCGCTCCACAAAAATTCATCAAATCACCTTAAGTTCATCTTCTATCTGATTGGCTGGCAAAATCGCCAAAGCTGACAGTAAAAATTATTTTCATATTTTCAGGGGATTGCTTCGTCGCTCGCTCCACTTCGTTCCGCTCGCAATGACAATTTCTAACTTCTTACTTCCTTAATATCCCCGCGCATGTAAAATTTATCTTCACTGGCATTATCATACTCTCCGGCTAAAATCGCCGCCAAGCCTTTTATCGTATCGGCTAACTTGACATAAGCGCCGGCGTGTCCGGTAAAAACTTCCGCCACAAAAAACGGCTGGCTTAAAAATTTCTGGATTTTACGGGCGCGCGCCACGATTAATTTATCTTCGTCGGAGAGCTCTTCCATTCCTAAAATCGCGATAATGTCCTGCAAATCTTTATAACGCTGCAATACTCTTTGCACTTCGCGCGCCGCGCGGTAATGTTCGGCGCCGACGATATTGGGGTCTAAAATAGTGGAGGAAGAATCAAGCGGATCTACCGCCGGATAAATTCCCAGTTCCGACAAAGCGCGCGATAACACCACCGTTGAATCAAGGTGGCCGAAAGTGGTCGCCGGCGCCGGGTCAGTCAAGTCGTCCGCCGGCACATACACCGCTTGCACCGAGGTGATGGAGCCCTTGCTGGTGGAAGTAATGCGCTCCTGCAATTCGCCCATTTCAGTCGCTAAAGTCGGCTGATAGCCGACCGCTGACGGCATCCGTCCGAGCAACGCCGATACTTCGCTTCCTGCCTGCGTAAAACGAAAAATATTATCAATAAACATTAAAACGTCCTGATTTTTTTCATCGCGAAAATATTCGGCGACTGCCAGCCCGGCTAAACCGACGCGCAAACGCGCTCCCGGCGGCTCGTTCATTTGGCCAAAAACCATCGCTACTTTGTTTAAAACTCCGGAATTCTTCATTTCGTGGTATAAGTCATTGCCTTCGCGAGTGCGTTCGCCCACGCCGGCAAATACCGAATATCCGCCGTGTTCTTGGGCAATATTATGAATTAACTCCTGGATAATGACCGTTTTGCCTACGCCGGCGCCGCCGAAAAGTCCGACTTTCCCGCCTTTGACGATCGGGCAAATCAAGTCAATGACTTTAATGCCGGTTTCTAAAATTTCCGTTTTGGTTGATTGTTCGGTAAATGCAGGCGCGGGGCGATGAATCGGGTATCGCTTGCCGACGGTTACCGGTTTGCCGCCGTCCACTGCCTCGCCTAAAACATTAAAAATTCGCCCTAAAGTTTCTTCGCCTACCGGAATGGAAATGGGCGCGCCGGTATCAGTAACTTCCAAATTGCGCTTCAGCCCGTCGGTTGAGCCCATGGCTACCGTGCGCACTCGGTTTTGGCCGATATGCTGTTCCACTTCCAGCACTAACTTTTTTTCTTTGTTTTTCACTTCCAGCGCGCTGTAAAGTTTTGGCAGTTCGCCGTCAAATTCAACGTCAACGACCGCGCCGATGATTTGTTTTATTTTTCCGACATTTGACATATTATTTCTTTGATTAGTGATTAGTGAAAATTCGTTTATTATTCGATTCGCGTAATTAACGTTGCAAAGCTTGAGCGCCACCCACTACTTCCGCAATCTCGCGCGTAATATTCGCCTGCCGCGCTTTGTTGTAGTAGAGCGTCAGGTCATCAACCATGTCGTCCGCCGCGTCACTGGCATTACGCATCGCTACCATCCGCGCGCTGTGTTCGGACGCGTTTGATTCCAGCAGCGCTTGGAACATTTGTATTTCCAGCAAGCGGGGGATCATTTCGTTTAAAACTTCTCTTGGATTTGGTTCAAAAATATATTCTTGTCCGGCAAAATATTTTTCCTGCTTTTGGGCGATAATTTCTTTGGCCTTGCCCGCTTCATCGCCTTTGCCGACTGTGCCCAAACGCTCATCCGCCTCGCTTAAATTTATGGGTAAAAGCTGCTTAACCCGCGGCGCTTGCTTAATGGTAGAAACAAAATCGGTATAAGCCAACATAATTTTGTCATATTTGCCGGCTAAATAATCTTTGATAATCATCTTCGCTACGGGCAATACTTCGGCTACTTGCGTAACCACATCCGGCTTGGCAAATTCAGCCGCTAAATTAAAACCGAAACGGCGGTGCGCCGCTGCGCCTTTTTTCCCCAGTATCACAAATTCAACTTCCGGTTTTTCCCCTCCTCTTAGTAAGGAGAGACCTGCCCCATCCCGCAGTACTGCGGGATCACCGGGGGTTAGGGCGGGGTCATTTACGGCCTTATTAATAATATTGGCATTAAAACCGCCGCAAAGCCCGCGGTTGGAGGTAATTAAAATAATGCCGATTTTTTTTACCTCTCGGCGCTGATTTAACAGTTCGTGCAGGCCGTTGTCTTTCTGCGCTATTTTAGCCAAATTTATTACGGTCAGCCAGCTTAAATTAGCGTAGCTTCTGGTTTTCAACACGGCTTCCACGGCTTTTCGCATTTTGGCAGCCGAAACCAGCTCCATCGCTTTGGTAACTTTTTTGGTGTTTTTGACTGATTTTATTCGTCGGGTGATGTCGCGCGTAGATGCCATATTGACAAAATATAAATAATATGCTAAAAATAAAATATAAGAAACAAAACGATAGGAAAGGTGATAAGATAATGGATAAAATAATGAGAGAAAAGATTGGTCTTTGCGCAAAAATGTTGTTCTTTAGAATGTTAACCTCTATAAGTAGTTACCGCTTCTATCTCGATGATATGGGATGGAAAAAAATTGATTAGTGTCCACCATTTCATTTGCAAAGGAGAAAGAGACGCCATGATAATCGCCGTGATAAACAAAAAAATCGTGTTAGCATCTTGGTTAGTAGGCATCTTGGGAGGAGTAATTGCAACTTATTTTCTTCCGAACGATTTCCCAATTATATTCTATGCCAGTCTCGTCGTGATTAGCGGGGGATCGGCGCTTGCTATTGATAGAGACACCCCCAACAGTTAAATTCCTGCTTTGTTATATCCTAATATCCAAGTTAATCTGTCATAAATCCTTCTTTATACTTAATAATTAACTTCTTCATTTTCTCAATTATTTTATCATTCAACTCTCCCGTTTTTTCAACTTCACTAAGAACTGCTTTAGCGTGCGCGTCGGCGTATTTATACAAACCCTGTTCAAACTCACGAATTTTATTTACCGGCAAGTCATCCAGCAGTCCCTCGTTAGCCGCGAAAAATATCAACACTTGATTGGCGACCGGTACCGGCGCGTACTGGCCCTGCTTGAATATTTCCGTCAGCCGTTTGCCGCGCTCTAATTTTTTCTTGGTTTCTTCGTCTAAGTCCGAGCCAAACTGGGCAAAGGCGGCCAATTCGCGGTACTGGGCAAAGTCCAATTTCATTTTGCCCGCCACCTTTTTCATCGCTTTAATCTGCGCGCTGGAGCCGACGCGCGAAACTGAAATGCCGACGTTCAGCGCCGGCCGGATGCCTTGATAAAACAAATCGGTTTCCAGAAAAATCTGCCCGTCGGTAATGGAAATGACGTTAGTGGGAATATAGGCCGATACGTCGCCGGCTTGCGTTTCAATAATCGGCAACGCCGTTAACGAGCCGCCGCCGTAATCTTTATTTAACTTCGCCGCGCGCTCAAGCAACCTTGAATGCAAATAAAATACGTCGCCCGGATAAGCTTCGCGCCCGGGCGGCCGGCGCAAGAGCAACGAAATCTGGCGGTAAGCGACGGCGTGCTTTGACAAATCGTCATACACCACTAAAACGTCCTCGCCCTTATCCATAAAATATTCGCCCATGGCGCAGCCGGCGTAAGGGGCGATATAGGCTAACGATGCGGGCGTGGAGGCGCCAGCCAAAACAACCGTCGTATAGGCAAGCGCTCCGCGCTGTTCCAATTCGGCCACAATGCGCGCGACCTTGCTTTCTTTTTGGCCGATAGCCACATAAATGCATTTGATTCCTTGCCCTTGTTGATTAACAATGGCGTCAACTGCAATCGCGGTTTTTCCGGTTTGGCGGTCGCCGATAATTAACTCGCGCTGCCCGCGGCCGATCGGAATCATCGCGTCAATCGCCTTGATGCCGGTTTGCACCGGCTGTTTGACTGATTCGCGGGTAATTACGCCGGGCGCGATTTTTTCAATCGGATAAAATTTATCGGATTTTATCTCCCCTTTGCCGTCTAACGGCTGCCCTAACGGATTAACTACGCGCCCCACGACCGCTTCCCCTACCGGCACCTGCAAAATTTTATTAGTGCATTTTACCGTATCCCCTTCTTTTATTTTCAAATAATCGCCCAAAATAATCGCTCCCACCGTGTCTTCTTCCAAGTTGAGCGCCACGCCGTAAATTTTTTCTCCGCCAGAATAAAACTCCAACATTTCGCTGGACATTACTTCTGATAAACCGCTAATGCGCGCGATGCCATCCCCGACTTCTACGACCGTGCCGACTTTTTCTGCCTTAATTTCGCTTTTAAAATCACTGATTTGTTGCTTTAATTGTTCGACGATGAATTCTTTGGTTCGCATATATGATTACTTTCATCCCTTACTAATTATATCAAAACATAGTGATTAGTAATTAGTAGGAGTGCTTATTTAACTTGCTAATTCATTTTTTAAACTTTCTAATTGCCGTTTAACACTGCCGTCAACCACCGTATCGCCAACTTTTGCCACAAATCCGCCTAAAATACTTTTATCAATTTTGTTCTCTAATTTAACCTCTTTTTTCACGGACAGCAATTTAACGATGTAATTATGCAACAAGGCAACGATTTCTTTATCTAATTCTCTGGCGCTGATTAACTCGCCCTCCGTTATCCCCCGTTCCTCATTCCAAATTTTTTCAAACTCCGCAATAATTCTCATCGTTTTGCCTAAATCTCTTCGCGCCGCAATTATTTTAACGAAATTTTCAACTGCCGCCTTAATATCGCCGTCGGATTCCGCTTCCCTGACAACGGCGTACAGTGATTGAGCGTATTGTTTAAAACTGACTTTCATAATTTGACAATCTATTTTATTTCTTAACTTCCTTCACCGCCTCTTCTATAAATTTTTTGTCATCGGCGTTAGTAATTTGTTTACCCAAAACTTTTTCTACCGCGCTCACTACCATTTCCGCCGCCTCTTCCTTAACGTGCTTGAGCATTATTGCTTTGTCAATCGCTAAATCGGCTTTGGTTTTAGCGACGATTTTAGCAATTTCTTCTTTGGCTTTGGCTGTCATCTCGTGCCGGCGCGTTTCGCCTTGGCGCTCCACTTCGGCTAAAAGTTCGTTAGCTTCCTGTTTTGCTTTTTTTATCACTTCGGCGCGTTTGCTTTCAGTTTGCTGAAGTTCT
>PFAT01000042.1 GCA_002773575.1 Candidatus Falkowbacteria bacterium CG10_big_fil_rev_8_21_14_0_10_44_15 | reverse complement strand
ATCCTTTTTATCTTGTAATCGCTTAATTTACTATATTTCATAGGTCTTTTCTAACAGTGTAGCACAATCTGCTAGGCAAGACCCTTAAATATAAATAGGCCATTTGTATATTTGTAAATAATTTGTAATTTGTAAGATATGAAAGTTCTAAAGTTTGGCGCCGTCTGGTGCCCGGGTTGTATTATCATGAAACCAATTTGGGAAGAGATGGAAGCAGAAATGCCGGAACTAAAAACCGATTATTTTGACATTGATGAAAATTCTACTGAAGCAAAGCATTGGGGGATCGGCGACGAAATTCCAGTTTTTATTTTTTTGGACAAAGAAGGCAGGGAATTCGCGCGTAAAAAGGGGCAAATTAGCAAGCAAGAATTAATTGAATTTATCCTAGAGAATTTAGAGAAATAAAAAAAAGAGCCGCGTAATTTAACTATCTACGCGACTCGAGGATGGTCATTTTCTTATTTTACCATCGAACCTTCTTCTGTGCCCTTAAAGCAGGCTCGATGTCCAAATCAAACTCCGACCGGGTAGGGTTACGAAATAAGAGTGTAACACATCTCCACAAAAACCTCACGGCTAGTGCGAACCGGGAGGGTCGGAGCAACCGATCTACTTCTTGCGTATAGCCTCTTAACATAATTTCCTCCTAATTCAAGGCGATGATAGTTTTTGGTAGATGAAGTATCCATTCTACCTCTGGATACTTATACTTATCATCACCCAATTTCTGCATAGCTACTCTCTGGTAATGAGCCAGAGAAACGACAGTAAGCAATTCTTCTGTGTTATTATTATTATTCATGTTCATGATTTTACCTCTAAGGTAAAGTAGATTATTTTTACAAAGAGCTATAAAGCTACTTTGTAGGATAAAGTAAAAATAACGATTTGTCAACTTTTACCGAAATATTACGGTCTACTTCTTCCTCCTTTCAACCCAAAACCAGCGGCTGCAGCTTTGGCAATCATCTCCTCATCGCGTTGCCGCGCCAAACGACTGGCATTGTGATATTGCAGACAAGCAATACCCACTGGCAAAACTACAAAGACGACAAATGATATTGTAATAATTACTACCAACCAAGTATAGATTACATCTATCATGATTTTACCCTCCGGTTGCTAAAAAAGATTGTAATGAACGAACATAGCACTATAAACTACTTTTAATAATTTGTCAAGGTTTAAAAATTAACGCTTGTGGAAGTACGATTTTTTTACTATGATAAAGACATTATGACTGCCAATGAACTGCGCCAAAAATATTTAGACTTTTTTAAAGCCAAAGGACACTCGGAAATTCCGAGCGCCTCTTTAATTCCGGAAAATGACCCGACGGTATTATTTACCACCGCAGGCATGCATCCGCTGGTGCCGTATTTAATGGGAGAAAAACATCCGGCCGGGAATCGTTTAACCAGCGCGCAAAAATGCGTGCGCACCGGCGACATTGACGAAGTAGGGGACGCGACGCACCATACTTTTTTTGAGATGCTTGGTAATTGGTCTTTAGGCGGCTACTTTAAAGAAGAAGCGATAAAAATGAGCTGGGAATTTTTAACTTCGCCTGAATGGTTGAATTTAGACAAAAATAAAATTGCCATCTCAATTTTTAAAGGCGACGGCGACTCGCCAAAAGACGAAGAGGCAAAAAAAATATGGCTTGAGCTTGGTATTCCGGCCGCGCGCGTTGCCGAATTAGGCAAAGATGACAACTGGTGGGGACCGGCCGGACAAACCGGCCCTTGCGGCCCGGATACGGAAATGTTTTACTGGGTCGGAAAAGAAAAAGCGCCGGCAAAATTTGACCCGAAAGATAATCCCGAGAGCTCGGGATGGGTGGAAAGCTGGAATGACGTATTTATGCAGTATGACAAAACTAAAGACGGGCGATTTAAACCTTTAGCCCAAAAAAATGTTGACACCGGAATGGGTCTGGAGCGCACCCTCGCGGTTATCAACGGTTTTGACGACAACTATCGCACGGAACTATTCTGGCCGATTATTGAGCAAATTAAAAAGCTTTCTGGCAAAGAGTATGAAGGGAACGAAAAACCGATGCGCATTATCGCCGATCATATTAAAGCGGCGACGATGATTTTAGGAGATGACAGGGGAGTGGCGCCGTCAAATACCGGCGCGGGCTATGTGCTACGCCGCCTGATCCGGCGCGCCGTGCGCTACGGCAAACAATTGGGCATTACGCAAAATTTCACAGCCGAGTTGGCGAAAGTAGCTATTAAAATTTATCAGGAAGTTTATCCGGAAGTTGAAGAAAATAAAAAATTTATTTTTGATGAATTAAACAAAGAGGAGGAAAAATTTAGACAAACTTTGGAAAAAGGAGAAAAGATGTTTGCCAAGTTTTCCCAAGACAGGCAAATTTCCGGCAGTGAAGCGTTTATTTTATTTTCCACTTATGGTTTCCCGCTGGAGTTGACGCAAGAACTTGCCCAAGAACAAGGTTATGAAGTGAAAGTAACTGAATTTGAAGAAGAAATGGAAAAGCATGCTGAACTATCTAAAACAGCTTCCGCCGGCATGTTCAAAGGCGGGCTCGCTGACGCAAGCGAAGAAACCAAACGGCTGCACACGGCCGCGCATTTAATGCTGGAAGCCCTGCGGCGCGTTTTGGGGCCGCATATCCAGCAAAAAGGAAGCAACATCACGCCCGAGCGTCTGCGTTTTGACGTGTCGCATCCGGAAAAAATTACGCCCGAGCAGATTAAACAAATTGAAGAGCTCGTCAACGAGCAGATTAAAGCAGATTTGCCGGTGCATTGGGAAGAAATGCCGGTAGCTAAAGCGAAAGAAATCGGCGCCACCGGCGTGTTTGAACATAAATACGGCGAGCAAGTGAAAGTATATTTCATCGGCGATGGCGATAAAAATTTCAGCAAAGAAATTTGCGGCGGCCCGCATGTTAGCCATACCGGCGAACTGGACGGAAAATTCAAAATTATTAAAGAAGAAAGTTCGTCAGCGGGAGTGAGGAGAATAAAGGCAATTATCCACAAATCAACAAATCGCCACGAATAGCACAAATAAATATGCAATATGCTTAAATTTTATAATACCCTAACTCGCAAAAAAGAAGTATTTAAACCCATCTCGGAAGATGAGGTAACTTTTTACCATTGCGGCCCGACGGTATATTGGACGCAGCATATCGGCAACATGCGCGGAGTGGTAATGAATGATTTAATCGTGCGCACGCTTGAATATCTGGGCTATAAAGTAAAATTAGCGCGCAACTATACCGATGTCGGGCATTTGACGAGCGATGAAGACGAAGGCGAAGATAAGTTGGAAAAAGGCGCGAAACGCGAAAGCAAAACTCCCCAACAAACAGCGGAAAAATATATAAAAATATTTGAGCGGGATGTTACGGCCTTGAACACTCGGCCGGCAGACCTCAAGCCGCAAGCTACGGACAACATCAAAGAAATAATCGGCATGATCCGAATATTGCTGGATAAGGGCTATGCCTACCAAACGGACTTGGCGATTTATTTTAGCGTTCTGAAAGCTAAGGACTACACGAAATTATCCGGACAAAATTTAGCTAAAAATATTGCCGAGGCCGGGAAGGGCGAAGCCAGCGACCCGGACAAAAAAAATCCAGCCGACTTTGCTCTGTGGTTTTTTAAAACCGGCAAGCATAAAAACGCGATGCAAACCTGGGAGTCTCCCTGGGGAAAAGGCTTTCCCGGCTGGCACATTGAATGCTCGGCAATGGCGAAAAAATATTTAGGCGATACCGTAGATATCCACATGGGCGGGATTGAGCACGTCCCGGTCCATCATACGAACGAAATCGCCCAGTCGGAAGCGGCTAACGGCGTTAAATTCGTCAATTATTGGCTGCATAACGAACATTTGCTCGCTAATGACGTTAAAATGGCAAAGTCCGCCGGCACCGCTTACTCTTTAGCCGAAGTAAAAGCCAAAAGATACGAACCGCTCGCTTTGCGCTGTTTCTTTTTAAGCGCGCATTATCGCTCCAAACAAAATTTCAGTTGGGAGGCGTTAGCCGCCTCCGCCGCTAGTTTAAAAAAAATGCAAAATAAAATTAAGGAATTAAAAGAAACGGTAAAATTATCGGCGGAAAAAATTGAAGCAACGGACATCAACGAGCATTACCGCGGCCAATTTATCGCGGCGATTGAAGACGACGATAATATCCCGCAAGCGCTGGCGGTGCTTTGGGAAACGCTAAAGGATGATAAATTAACGGCGGATG
>PFAT01000043.1:4113-4255 GCA_002773575.1 Candidatus Falkowbacteria bacterium CG10_big_fil_rev_8_21_14_0_10_44_15 | reverse complement strand
TTATCCACATTTGCTCCCCTTGGCGGACAGGCGACATTATTTGCACTTTACTGTTGTGGCCACCAACTACTAATACTTGGCAGGTAAATCTTTCTTCCTCATAAATTGATTTTCTTCCTGGTACTAAAATGAAAGTTGCCAA
>PFAT01000043.1:0-4093 GCA_002773575.1 Candidatus Falkowbacteria bacterium CG10_big_fil_rev_8_21_14_0_10_44_15 | reverse complement strand
GCCTAGTTTTTTTCATTTTCCTTTCCTCCTCGTCTTAAAAATTTTAACAATTGTTTATTTTTTGTCCGTATCCGCTGATAAATTCCTGCCCCTTCACCACTTGCTTACCGGCTAATTGCAAGCGATTTATTATTAAAGAACTATGGCCGCACTGGATTGCTGGTCGGCCGTTATGCAAAAAAATTTGGCCAACTTTATCTTTATTGATTTTTAAAATATTTTTATCCACTTCAATAATTTTTAAAATTTTTTCCTGCCATTTCGTCCAAGTTCCGGGCCAAGGGTAATAAGCGCGCACCAGCCGTTCAATTTCTTCGGCTGGCTTGCGCCAATCAATCCGGCCGCTTTGGCGCGTAAGTTTTGGCGCGTAAGTAGCTTGGCGTTCAGTTTGCGGCTTTGGCTGCAACTTTCCGGCTAAATACCCGGGTAGATATTGTAGCAAAGTTTCCGCGCTTAGGCGAGCCAGTTTATCATGCAGAGAGGCGCCAGTATCTAAATTGTCATTCCCGCGTAGGCGGGAATCTCGTCTATTATCGGTTGGATCCCCGTTTTCAAGGAAATGACAGTTGTTAATTTTGATTTTTTTTTGGGCGATAATTGGACCGGTGTCAAGGCCGCTATCCATTTTCATTAAAGTAACGCCGGTAGTTTTGTCGCCCGCGGCAATAGCGGTCTGAATCGGCGAAGCGCCGCGATGTTTAGGCAAAAGCGAGGCGTGCAAGTTCAGGCAGCCAAATTTAGGAAGGGATAAAATTTCCGGCGGAATAATTTGGCCATAGGCGATGACGATAATTGCGTCCGATGCCATCTTTTTTATTCCGGTTGCCATTGCTTTGATATTACGAGGCTGCAGAACTGGTAAGTTAAATTTTTGCGCCATTACTTTTACCGGCGGGGGAGTTAAAATTTGTTTGCGTCCTACCGGCGCGTCCGGCGCGGTAATAACCGCGGCAACATTAAAACGCTCATCAGCGATGAGCGCTTGCAAGGTTGGCACAGAATATTCAGGCGTGCCAATAAAAATTATTTTGTACATACTTCACTTTTTATATTCTTCCGGCAAATCTTTCTTTTTTAAATAATCAATAATCAACACGCCGTTTAAATGGTCAACTTCGTGCTGAATCACGCGCGCGAGCAGGCCTTCGGCTTTAATTTTTATTTTTTTGCCGGCAGCGTCTTCGTAAATCGCGTTGATTTTTTTGTGCCGTTTCACGTTGGCTAAAAAGTCGGGCAGGGACAAACAACCCTCTTCGCCTAATTCTTTACTCCAGGATTTGCGCGTAATTTTCGGGTTAACCAGCGCGAGCGGCCCGTCTTTGGTATTAACGACGATTAAGCGGATGCTCAAGCCAACCTGCGGCGCGGCTAAGCCCACGCCTTCTTTAGCGAGCATAGTTTTCCCCATATCTAAAATAAGCCGCTTGATCTCTTTATCTATTTTTTTTACGGTAGCGGCTCTTTGGCGCAATATTTTATCAGGGTAGATTTTAATTGGCAGTATTTTTGGCATACTTATTAAATATCAAATAACAAATAACAAAAAACAAACAAAGTTTAAATTATAAATATCAAGGACAAAAACTGTTTGGAATTTAAGATTTAGAATTCGTTTGTCATTTGCTATTTGGAATTTGTTATTTACTCACGTGAGTGAGTCTACATCAATACTCCACTCATTTGACAGATTGCACAAGATGTTTCTTAGTATAGCATGATTGTAATTTAAATCAAGTTTAAGAATGATTTCGCGCTGCCAGAAATCGCGGATTTTTTCCGGCATAGGTTTAAGGGGGCCGATTATTTCCTGCCCCGCCAAGGCCGCGTTCAACTTTTGGGCTACGGCCGCGCTGGCTTTTTGTAAGTAATCATAATCGTCGCTTTTACAAATTAATTTTATCATTTTCGCGGCCGGCGGATATTTTAAATCAGCCCGGGCGCGCAGAGCCGTTTCGTAGAAAGAGTTAAATTCACCGCGCGCCAATTGGCGCAAAATTTTATTGTCAGGGTTGTAAGTTTGAATAATGGTTTGCCCGGCGTCATCGCGGCCGCTGATTTGGCGCAAGATCTGCCAGGCGCGCTCGTCCGTCTGCCAACCAGGGAAGTTAAGAATATAATCAATATTAATCGCGGCGATTAATTCCAGCTTAGCTGAAGTTAACGGCAAGGCGGTTTGCGTGCCGACCAAAATGTCAATTTTACCGTTGACGAATTCTTGCTGCCGCTGACTTAAGTTTTTGAGAGAAGGAGTAATGCTAGTATCCAGCCGGCTGATGTTAGCTGCTGGGAAAATTTTTTTTAACTCTCGCTCCACTTTTTCTACGCCGGTGCCGAACCCCTTAATGCGCGGCGAGCGGCAAGCGGGGCAAACCAGCGGCGAGGGAGTTTTAAAATTGCAGTGGTTACAGCTTAAAATTTTGGTCGCGTGTTCCATCAGGGCGCTCTGGCAGCGCGGGCAGCGGACGACATGGCCGCAGTCGCGGCACATCACGAAAGTCGATTCGCCGCGCCGGTTGACGAACATTATCGCCTGTTTTTTGGTCGTTAAAATTTGCGCCAGCGCGCTTTGCAAAGCGTCGGAAAAAATAGAGTAGTTGCCGCTGCGCAACTCCTCGCGCATGTCAATAATATTTACATTTTGAAGGCGAGACGGCTTGCCGGCAAATTTATAATCTCCTTTTTGCGCTTTAAAGTAAGCTCTAACCGTTGGCGCGCTGGCGCCAAAAACCAGTTGGCAATTATAAAGCGCGGCTTTTTTTTCCGCCGCCGTCCGCGCGTCGTAACGGGGCGCCATCTCCCATTGTTTGTAGCTTAAACTTTGCTCTTCCTCAACGATAATCAGCCCGAGATTGTAAAAAGAGGTTAAGACGGCGCGGCGCGTGCCTAAAAAAATTTTGGCGCCGGCCGTTTGCGCCTGGCGCCAATTAATGAGCTGATCTGATTTTGACAAATCAGAATGCAGCAACGTTATTTGTTGGCTGGAAAAAGTTTGTTGCAGCCAATTTTCAGTTTGCGGCAACAGTATCAATTCGGGCACTAAAAACAGGATTTGCTGTTTTTGCCGCAGAACTTGGGCAATAATTGCCCGATAGTGCTGATAACGTTCCGTGGGCGTGCCAATAATAACTTCTGGTTTGGCAGTTAAAGTTGTCGGGAGCGTTGCTGTTTGATTAATCAGCGATAAATTTATTTTGGCTAAGCCGGCAGTTAATTTTTTTATTTTTTTCTTTAATAATTCTGGCGTTAGCTGTTTTAAAACCAGCCCCAAAGGAGCGTAATAATAATCGCTGATAAATTGCGCCAGGTGTAAATCGCGCTCGTTCACGATTGGATAAGGGTCAATAATTTTAGTTACTGGTTTGTATTTTATATTGGTTGGCGCTGTCGGCGCTATGCCTGCCACAATGCCAAAAGTTGAGCGATAATAAAGCGGCGCTTCCACCACCTGCCCGATTTTTATTTCGTTAGCTAAATCACCCAGCTCGTAGGTATAAATCTGGGGCTTGGCTATAGGAATTTTAGTGAGGGGAATAATGTTCGCAAACATATACTAATGTCATTCCCGCGCAGGCGGGAATCCAAATTAAGATTGCGCTAGACATGAGATTCCCGCTTTCGCGGGAATGACAAAATAAAAAGCCGCTGATTAAAGCGACTTTATTTTAGCATTTAACGGACGGATGTCAAAGCGTTACACCCCAAACTCCATCGTTAAATGTCCGACGCCAAAAGGATATTCATAGGATAGCAGTTGCGGCTGGCAGTTGCGTTCCGCCATGATGCCCAGTAAAACAGCAACCGCTTTATACTCCAGGCAGCCCATTTTTTCCAGCTGTTTTTCTTCCAGCGCCGTAATTTCCTGATAATTTTTTTGTTTAATTAACTCAATAAATTTTTGGTCAAATTTTTTCGCGCCCGCCGCGTACCCGTTCGGGGAATCTTTGGACAGCTTATTGGAAGTTTCCGCCGAGGCGATCACGGCAATCCGTTTCGCGTCAGCCAAGATTTCTTCCGCCAGCGCTCGCCCGAATTTAAAATGCTCGGCTAAGTTTAAGCCCGAGGAGCTGACGGGCACGATTTTTATGTCTTGGCG
>PFAT01000060.1:8995-23835 GCA_002773575.1 Candidatus Falkowbacteria bacterium CG10_big_fil_rev_8_21_14_0_10_44_15 | reverse complement strand
AATTTTAAACATATGCCAGACAATAAAAATCTAATCGTCACCGTCGTGGTTACCGCCGTCATACTTTCCTCAATTTTTGGCGCGGGAGCCGGATTTTTAGTCGTTTCCAACGGCGCCGTTTCCACCGGGCAAATACGAAATTTTTGGCAGAAGATTTTACCCGGCGGCAGTAGCGGCGCGGAACAGCGCACCGTGCGGGTACAGGAAGAGTCCGCCGTGGTTGATGCCGTAGAAAAAGTTAATCCGGCGGTGGTAAGCATCATCATCACTAAAGATTTGCCGAAATTGGAACAATTTTATTATAATCCTTTCGGCGAAGATCCGTTTTTCCGCGATTTTTTCGGCAATGACTTTTTAGTGCCGGGCACGCGCCAAAACGGCACGCAAAAACAAGAAGTCGGCGGCGGCACCGGTTTTATTATCTCCGCTGACGGTTTGATCGTGACTAACAAGCATGTCGTAACGGACGAGCAGGCGGAATACACCGTATTGATGAACGACGAAAAAAAATATCCGGCCAAAGCGCTGGCGCGCGATCCCATCAATGATTTAGCCATTTTAAAAATAGACGCTAAAGATTTGCCGACGGTAGAATTAGGCGACTCAAGCGATCTTAAGGTCGGCCAAAGCGTGATTGCGATTGGCAACGCTTTAGGAGAGTTTAGAAATACCGTATCGGTGGGCGTAATTTCGGGGCTGGCGCGTTCCATCACCGCGGGCGGCGCGGGCATATCGGAAGAGCTGACTAATATTATTCAGACGGATGCGGCGATTAATCCGGGCAATTCCGGCGGGCCGCTATTAAACATCGCCGGCCAAGTGATTGGCATTAATACCGCAGTCGCCCAAGGCGCGCAGGGCATTGGTTTTGCCATCCCAATCAATGAAGTAAAAAATTCCATTGAAACGGTGAAGCAGGAAGGTAAAATTGTCCGGCCGTGGCTCGGGGTGCGTTACGTAATGTTAACCGAAGATATCGCCACCCAAAATAATTTAACCGTCACCGAGGGCGCGCTTATTATCCGCGGCGAACAGCGCACGGATTTAGCGGTGATCCCCGGTTCCCCGGCGGATAAAGCGGGCATAGCGGAAAACGACATCATTTTGGAAGTTAACGGCGAGAAGTTAACCGGCAAAAACATTTTAGCCAAAGAGGTCGGTAAATATAAGCCGGGGCAGGAAATTACTTTAAGAATTTGGCATAAAGGCGAAGCGAAGACGGTAAAGGTTGAATTGGGAGAGTATGGGCAATAAGCAAGCCATGAAGAATAATTATGAGTGAGATAAAAATTTTAATCCAAGGTTACGCGCGGCCAGCTAAAGGCGGATATATCGCTTCGCCGACCACAACTTTAATTAAAGATTCAGGCAAACTAATTTTAGTTGATCCGGGCGCGAACGATAAGTTGCTGTTAAGGGCGTTGGCGAAAGAGAAACTAAAACCCGGAAACATTGACATTATTTTTTTAACTCATTATCATCCGGACCATATTTTAAACATCCGCTTGTTTCCGCAGGCGGATATTTATGACGGCAACACGATTTATCGCGGCGACCGCGAGATATTTTATGACGGCAAAACCATCCCAGGCACGACCGTCAAAGTTGTTCCCACGCCCGGGCACGCGCACGAGCACGCATCGCTGTTAGTTGAGACAAAAGAGGGGAAGGGCGCTATTGCGGGAGACGTGTTTTGGTGGGAAGACGGCCAAGAGCCGCCAATGGATAAACAGTCATTACTGCGATTGACAGACGAATTCGTAAAAGATAAAGTGGCTTTAAGAAAAAGCCGGCAGAAGTTATTGCAGTCGGCGGATTATATTATCCCGGGGCACGGAAAGAAATTTAAAGTAACCCGCCTGCCGGCGAGGCGGGGAGGTAAGAAGTAAAATTTATTATACTATAATTTGTATATTTGTAAATGATTTGTAATTAGTAGTGGATGGAGAATTTACTCAAAAATTTAGAATCCTTGCGCGAACGGGTGAAAAAAACAGCCGAACTTTTGCGTTTGGAAGGAATGCGCAGCGAGTTGCAAGGGCTGGAGCGGCAGATGCAGGAGCCGCAGTTTTGGCAGGACCAAAATAAAGCAAAGCAAATTAGCCGACAGGCGGCGGAACTGCGCGAAGAAATAAAAAAATGGGACGATTTAGGAAAAAAAATCAGGGATTTAGAGGCGTTAGTCGCCCTCGCGCAAAAAGAGGAGAAAACCGGCACCAAACTTGACGATACTTTGGTGTCTGAACTTGTCGGCAGATTTAAAGAATTAGAAGGGGAATTTGACAAACTCGAATTCCTTGTTTTATTTAATGATAAATACGACGTTAGTAACGCTGTTTTAACCGTTCATGCCGGCACCGGTGGAACGGACGCGCAGGATTGGGCGCAGATGCTGGAACGAATGTATTTACGATTTTGCGAGAGTAAGAAATGGAGCGCGGAGGCGCTGGAGCGCAGCGTGGGCGGCGAGGCGGGCATTAAAAGCGTGACGCTGAAAATAACCGGACGCTGGGCGTACGGATATTTGAAATCGGAGGCGGGCGTGCACCGGCTGGTGCGCATCTCGCCCTTTGACGCGGAGAAAATGAGGCATACCTCGTTTGCGCTGGTAGAGGTAGTGCCGGAATTGCCGGAAACCGCGGCCGTAGAAATTAAAGACGAGGATTTGCGCGTTGATGTTTATCGCTCTTCCGGAGCCGGCGGCCAAAGCGTCAATACGACCGACAGCGCAGTGCGGATCGTGCATGCGCCGACGGGCATTACGGTTACTTGCCAAAACGAGCGCTCCCAGCAGCAGAATAAAGAAACGGCGCTGAAAATTTTAAAAGCAAAATTATTTCAACTGGAAGAGCAAAAACGTTTCGCCGCCGAAGCGGCGTTACGGGGTGAAACGCTCGCGCCCGAATGGGGCAATCAAGCGCGCTCGTATGTCATGCAGCCCTATAAAATGGTTAAAGACCATCGCACTGATTACGAAACGCAAGGCGTGGAAAGCGTGTTGGACGGAAAGTTAGAGGAGTTTATGGAAAGCTATTTGAGATGGCGAAAACGCACAACCCACAACGCCTGACGCGGGTAATAAGTATTTTTGTTAAACATGGACAACGGAGCCAGTACTGCTATTGACCGAAAAAATGTGCTATAATAAAAGCGTCAATTATGCTCAAAATAAGAAAGGGGGTGAGTATATGCAAAAAATGAACGGTTTAGACTGGGTCGCCGTTATTTTGGTAATTATCGGCGGCATCAACTGGGGGCTAATCGGCCTGTTTAATTTTGATTTAGTCGCGGCAATTTTTGGCTCAATGTCAGCTTTATCAAAAATTATTTACGATTTAGTCGGTTTGGGGGCGCTCTATATGATTTACGGGGCAGTGAAGATGAATAAGTAAGATAATTTTTGTCGCCAATAAAAATTTAGTCTCATCAAAAATTTCGGCATAGACGATGTTGAAGTTTTTGATTATACTATTTAAGCATAAATTTTTTGCCGTGAGATAAGATCGTTAACTAAGAGCAGATTCCATGCGCGCTAATTTTTCGCGAGCAAAATTATTTTTATACGGTTGCGTATCTTTTATCGTCGGCGTCGCCAGCGCTTCGTTTTCCGGAGGGGTATTTTTAGCCGATGGTTTGTGGTTTTTTGGCTTAGCAGTCGGCTGCGCGGTTACTATAATTTTATGGCGCGTGTTTGATAGGAAGGCCGATATCAGGGCCTTTTTTTTATTTTGCCTGTTATTTTTTCTCCTCGGCTTCTGGCGTTATGGCATCAGCTTGCCGGTAAGCGGCCCGGATAAAATTTGGTTTTACAACGGGCGGGAGGCGGAGTTTATCGGGGTGGTGAACCGAGAGTTAGACACGCGGCAAAATAGCGTGAAACTGACGGTGGGGGCACGGTATATCGGGACGGAACGCGAGCCGTCCCGGCCCATAAGCGGTAATGTTTTAATTACGACGAAATTATATCCGCGCTATAATTACGGCGATATCTTGAAAATCAAATGTCAATTAAAGCAGCCGGAACAAATTGACGATTTTTATTATGACCGGTATTTGGCGATGCAAAATATTTATTCGTTATGTTATAACCCGCAAATTGAAATTTTTAAGGGAGAGGCGGGGCGCGCTTCGTCTTTCCTGAACGCAATTTATTCGGCGATTTTAAAATTAAAATCCCAACTGGCGGGCGCGATGGCCGCCGGTTTGCCGGAGCCGGCCAATTCACTGTTACAGGGCATGATTTTAAATAACCGGGGAGAGTTGCCGGCAGAATTGAAACAATCTTTTTCCCAAGCCGGCATTACGCATATTATCGCGATTTCCGGGATGAACATCGCCATTATCTCGGTTATCATCATTAATCTTTTAATCATCATCGGCGTTTCCCGCCGCTTTGCCTTACTTTTATCCGCCGGGGCATTGCTTATTTATTTAACATTAATTGGCTTGCCGGCATCAGCGGTGCGCGCCGGCATTATGGCTTTTATCGCCATGCTGGCGGTATTTTTAGGGCGTTTGCATAAATTAACCAACGGCTTGGTATTGGCGGCGGCGCTGATGTTAATAGTTAACCCTAAAATGCTGCGCGATGACGTCGGCTTTCAATTATCGTTCTTGGCGCTGCTAAGCATTATTTACGTTTACCCTATTTTTAAAGATTGGTTCGGAAAAATTATTAAGGCGGAGAAGCGCTTGCGGGCGCCTTTGCTAAAGGGCGTAATTGACGTTATCATACTAACTCTAGCCGCCCAAGTTTTAACTTTGCCGGTCATTGCTTTAAATTTTCATCAGGTTTCCGTTGTCGCCCCGCTCGTGAACGTATTAGTATTGTTTTTATTGCCTTTTATCATGGTCAGCGGTTTAATCGCGCCCCTCATCAGTTTATTATTGCCGTCGCTTGCCTGGCTTTGGTTTACGCCGACTTATCTTACGCTGGCGTACATGATTTGGGTAGCGCAAACGGCGGTGCGCTTGCCGCTCGCTTACTTAGAGGTTGAATATATTTGGGCCGGCTGGATAATGCTATTTTATGTTTTGGCCAGCGGGGGGATTTGGTGGTATAATAAGCAAAAGAGGGGGTGAGATTATGCTTAATGAGAAAGGGCTAGGGTTCGCCATTGGCGTCATTACCGCCGCTTATATTTTTTTAATGGGCCTCGCGGCCGCTTGGTTTGGCTGGGGCGTGGATGTAGTTAATTTAATCGCCACTTACTACCAAGGGTATGGAGCAAGTTTTGTCGGCGCTATTATCGGCGCGATTTGGGGATTTGTGGACGGGTTTATCTGCGGTTGGCTTATAGCCTGGCTGTATAATAAATTTAGTAAGTGACGCGTAACTCATGTCGCATAACCTGCCGACAGGCAGGCGCATAACGCTTGACAAGTAACGCATAATACAATAAAACGCGCAGTTTTTTGTTACAGGTTACGTGTTATATGTTGCGTGGAGTGAACCATGATTTTTAATAAAAAAGTTGTTGGCATATTTTTAACCATTGCTATCTTTGCCAGCGTAGGGCTGGCTGTTTTTATATATTTTTATCATCCGTCTCCAAAGTTAGTGATTAATTTTTTAGACGTCGGGCAGGGAGACGGCAGTTTCATTAAAACGCCTTTCGGGCAAAACATCATCATTGACGGCGGCGACGGCCAGAAAATTTTGCCTGAACTGGGGCGAGTGTTGCCGTTTTATGACCGCACCATTGACCTGATGATTTTAACCCATCCGCACGAAGACCATATCGGCGGCTTAGTAAAAATATTAGGGCGCTACCGCGTACAAAAAATTTTAGCTACCGGCGTGGCGCATAACACGCCGACCTACTTAGCGTGGCTGGAAGCAGTTAAGCGGAAAAACATTCCGCTCGTAATTATTGACCGGCCGCAAGAAATTAATTTAGGTCCGGATTTAAAAATGGAAATTTTATGGCCGCAAGCGAGTTTATTAAATCAAGAGATTGACAATTTAAACAACAGTTCAATCGTTTTAGAATTAATTTATCAGGAGCAAAAATTTTTGTTTATGGGCGACGCCGAAAACGCCCTTACCCCAAGCCTCCTTTCCCAGGGAGAGAGGGGGTTATCAGAGACGGATGTTTTAAAGGTTGCGCATCACGGCAGTGACGATGCCACATCAGAAGAATTTTTACAAATAGTTAAACCAAAGACGGCGGTTATCTCGGTAGGCAAAGACAATACTTTTGGCCATCCTTCTTTACGCACCATCAAGCGTTTAGAAAAACTGGGAGCCGAAGTTTACCGGACTGACAATAACGGCTGGGTAAAAATTATCAGTGACGGCGTTAACTTAGATATTAAAACGGCAAAATAAAATTTGACAACTGTCATTTACTATGGTATATAGATATTTATACAAAGTCGTTCATTTATAATTACGCGAAAGAGGAGGCATACAATGCAAGAGGGAGTAGTTACGATGAAAGATGTAGATGTAGTTCGTCGTCTGGTTGAGGGCGGAAGCGTCCCGACCGCAGAAATAAATAAGCGGTTGGACGCTTTATGTCGGGGTCTCTTGGGGAAGCAAACTAAAGGCGTCCCCAAAATTATCGTGATGAATTACGGGGACCCCAAAACGCCTTTGCAGGGCGAGCAGGCCCTTGACCATCACTGCAAGGCGATGGTCGCGAAAATGAAAATGCACATCCAAGAGTTGGATGTGCCGGTAATCGCCGACATTATGGAAGTAATGATTTTGCTCGTTTACCGCGAGCAGAAAAAAATCATTAGTTTCCAAGATGTTCAGTCGCGATTGCCGGAGGACTACTATCAGTTGGCATCAGAGGGCTGGCAGATGGTCTGTGGAATGTAGGTGTTGTTGTCTGCAGGTAATTTAGAATGCTAAGGAGGTACTACCGGGGGATAGGATAAATAAAAAAAAATCAACAGGGGCCCCTGCGAGTGTTTTCGCAGGATTTCGGTGAGGGCAAAAGGCAGGCAGCCGACAATGGTCGGCCGCCGAAGAAATTGGGAGAAAAGAGAATGTCAAACAACGGCAATGGAAGCAGGAAGGGTGAGGGAAGTTATGGCTGCGGTCAGAAAGTTCTATTCACCTGCAAAGGGAAGTTGCAGGTGAATGAAGTGGTAGTACACGGCATCTGTCAAGATTGCCGTGAGTATACGATTCGTTCTCTTGCCGAGAAACTTGGCCTGCGCATTCAATTCCGGAATGGCCAAGTTGAGGACAAAGAACAGATATTAGGCGTCGCCGGGGGATTTCTCCAGAGGAATGAAGGAGAAAAACTCGCCAATATCCAAATCCTTTATTTGTTGATTTTTGAGAAGGAGATGGATGTGTCAGAAGTGCGGCGGATTATCAAAGATGTGCCGGGCACGCATCTGGATATTACCATATGCCTGCAGATGGCAGCGAGAATCTTCGAAAAAGCGGTGGGGTTCGTGCGGAAGCGGGCAACCGTCACTGTTTAAGCGTTATTTGTTTAAGACCATCACGGGATTCATTGGAAATGGGTCCCGTTATTTTTTTGAAACAAACTTATTATCTTTTATATAAAACCGCCAGAGTTTATTTTTATATTCACCGGCATAATCAACGCCGACGCGCTTTGCCCGTATAATTTGCGCCGCTGGCGTTTCTTTTCCGGCTTCAATCCATAAGCCATGCTTTTTAGTAAAAACAGGAATACTATTTAGAGATTTATCAATATGCAAGAATTTGGTTAGTTTGGCCGGACCGTTTACCCTCACCCCTCCTCCACCCCAGCCCTCCTCCCGCTGCGTTCCTCGCAGGAGGAGGGAGCTATGGTAAAACTTTTTGCTATAGTTCTCCTCGTCCAGCAGTATTGCGGGAAGAGGGGCCGGGGGAGAGGGTGGAGTGGGTTCTACCGCCCGTACCAAAACCGCGGCCGGATAATTTTTCCGCTCAGTAACAATATTCAGCAGGTAATGCATGCCGTAAGTGAAATAAACATAAGTGTAGCCGGGCGGGCCGAACATTACCGCGTTACGCGGGGTTTTGCCGCGGCTTGCGTGCGAGGCTAAATCTTTAAAACCAAAATAAGTTTCTACTTCCACAATGCGGCAGCGAATTACCTCACCCCTAACCCCTCTCCTTCGCAAGGAGAGGGGAACCATTTTGTAGGTTGGATGTCCTCCCTCTCCTTTATAAGGAGAGGGTTGGGGTGAGGTTTGGGTGAGGTCGCGGCACAAAACAGCCCCCAATAAATTGCGGGCGACTTGAAGGGTGGGGCGGTTGTAGAAAGATTGAGGCAGAAGCATATTATGTCATCCCCGCGTAGGCGGGGATCCCGTCGTTTAAGTGATTAACTCCTCAAATAAGTCTCTCCATTTGGGATTAAATTGATTTATTAATTTTTCTTTCCACGCTCTATTCCATTTCTTCAAACATTTTTCCCGATATAGAGCATCACCGATTTGTCCGTACTCCTCATAATATATTAACTTATCCACATTGTATTTTTGAGTAAACCCTTTAGTAATTTTTTCTTTATGTTGTCGCGCCCTTTCTATTAAATTATTAGTAACTCCTACATATAATACTGTATTTCTTTGATTGGTTAATATGTAAACATAATAGGTATAGTCTTTCATATTAATCTCGTTTTCACGGGATTCCCGCCTGCGCGGGAATGACAGAGTAATTATCGCCCGGTGATGTATTTCACCAGCTCTCCCACATTGTTAATTTTTACCAACTCCAATTTAACTTCCGCGTTAACTGGCGGAATAATCGCTTTGTTGAACCCTAATTTCGCCGCTTCCGCCAGCCGTTGTTCAAGCTTATGGACTGAACGCACTTCGCCCCCTAAACCGACTTCGCCCAAAATAATCGTTTTAGCGTCTATAACTTGGTTTAAGAGACTGGAAACAATGGCGGCGCAAACCGCTAAATCCAAAGCCGTTTCGGTTATTCTAAGCCCGCCGACAATGTTGATATGCACGTCTTGCGCCATTAAATTAACGCCGGCGCGTTTGGTTAAAACGGCGATTAAAATTTGCAGGCGGTTTAAGTCAAAACCGGCGGATTTGCGCTGGGGATAGCCAAAAACAGTTTTAGTCGCGAGCGCCTGCGCTTCTACCAAAAACGGCCGCGTGCCTTCCATCACGCAGGACACCGCATTGCCGGTCTGCGCGTTAGCGCGCTCATCTAAAAATACGCCGGCAGAATTAATTATTTCTTTAAAGCCCAGGCCGGTCATTTCAAACAAACCGATTTCGTCCGTTGAACCAAAGCGGTTTTTAACGGTGCGCAAAATACGGAAGTCTTTATTTTTTTGCTGTTCCAGATAAATAACGGTGTCTACCAAATGTTCCAGCGTCTTTGGCCCGGCGAGCAGCCCGTCTTTAGTAATATGGCCGGTGATAAAAATGGTGACATTATTTTCTTTGGCAATTTGCAATAGTTTGGCGGCGCAGGCGCGGATTTGGTTGACGCTGCCGGTTTCGGCCGGCGCGTCGGAAGAATACGCCGTTTGGATTGAATCAATAATAACCAGCGGCGGTTTCATTTTCAAAATGGCGCTGATTATTTTTTCCACATTGGTTTCGGCGGAAAATTGCAAGTTGCTTTTGAGTTGCAGGCGAATAAGCCGCGATTTTATCTGGGCGGCTGACTCTTCGCCGCTGACATACAGCGCGCCCGAGACGCTCGCCGCTACCTGCAGCATCAAAGTTGATTTGCCAATGCCCGGCTCGCCGCCGATTAAAACTAAACTGCCCGGCGCCATTCCTCCGCCTAAGACGCGGTCAAATTCGGAAATGCCGGTTGCGAGCCGCTCTAATTTTTCTACCGCGATACTTTCTAAATCAGTAGTTTGGGCAGCCGTAACTTGCAAGTTTGTTTGCGTTTGTTCTTTTTTGTCAATTGTTTCTTCTTGCATTGTGCCCCAAGCGCCACAGCTTAAACAGCGCCCAGACCATTTTGGGGATTGGGCGCCGCATTTAACGCACGCGTAGATGGTTGTTAGTTTTGGCATATTATTATGGTAGTTGCCCGCTCGCCATAATGTTAGCATTAGTGTTGGAGCGCTGCCCGACTTGTCCGGCGTATGTGCTGTCTCTTATTTCCGCTCCGGCTTGGACCCAATTTTGTTGATTAATTGCTTCAAACATTCTGCTAAAGCTATTTAACCCTCCTCTACCCATATTAAAAGCCATATCAGTTAACACTCCCTGTTGCGCCGAGGTAAGAGTATTAAAGTCTGTGCCATAATCCCTAACAGATACTGATTGAGCGATTTGCATAGCTCTAGTGTAATCACCATTAAATAAATTTTCCGCCTGTTCTTGGGTAATGCTGTCACGCGATTCATCTATCCCCAATCTATGCCCGTAGCCGATAGTTAAGTTACCGAGCGAATCCGTGTACGGATCTAATCTTAGGCCTTCATAAGCTTTGGTTAAACTTTGGTTGTCAGTGACGCCAGTTAAATTAAGAGGATCACCGCTTCGCGTTAAATTATTAGTAGCGTTATTTGTGCCCGTACTCTTAATAGAAGGTATATTTAGCGGCTGAAAAATCGTCAAATCCGGATTAACGACATACAAAATCATATACGACGATAAAGCTAAAATCAAGCCGGTCAAAGAAGCTTTAATCCATTCTTTGGCTTCGGTAACTTGGCCGGTGTTGCCGCCGGCCGTGAGCCAAAGCAGGCCGCCGAACATTAAAACTACGGCCGCTAAGATTCCCACGATGCCGATGGCGTATTGGTAGATTGCTTTAATGTAAAGCCCCAGCCAGTTGCCGCTGTTGTTTACCGTCCATTCCGATAGGTCTAGAGTGGGAATATTAATTTGCAGTCGCGGCGGGGTTAAACCGGTTTCCGTAGCTAAGGCAAAGTTAACAAAAGAAAAAAAGAGGGCGGATGTGAAAATAAAAATTATAACGGTTTTTAATAAGTTGGACATTAGTTTAAAAATTTTATTTTTTCAGCTCTTCCTCTATCGCCTGCTTTAACTCCTCATGAGTTACCTTGCCCATAATCTCTTGTTTATTAACATATACCGTTGGGATGCCGTTGATGCGCAGGGCGTTGGCTTCTTTGATGTCGTCGTTAATTAAAGCGGTCGTGGCGCCGTTAGTTAAGCATTGCTCAAACTGCGGCTGGTTTAATTTAAGCTCGCGGGCAAGCGAATTAAACAAAACTTGGCTCAAGTTGTCGTAATTTTGATAAAGCAAATTACTCATCTCCCAAAATTTATTCTGCGCCTGCGCGCAACGGCCGGCAATGGCGGCTTGGTATGATTTAAAAGTTTTGTCCGCGCTCGGAAAATCTTTATGCACCACTCTTACTTTAGCCGGAAATTGCCGCTGTATTTGCCGCGCATCCGCTATAGTTTGGCCGCAGTACCAGCAGGTAAAATCGGTATAAACAACGATATTTACCGGCGCGTCGCTTGCGCCAATACTTGGGTCAAGGCCGGTAATGATCGGCCCGGTAATCATTTTGTCTAAAGTAGGAACGGCAGTGAGTAAGGGGTCAGTTTCATTGTAATCATTATTAAAATAAAAAGTATCAGCCGCTTTTAGTTGCGCTTGTTGCGGGGAACGGCGGAAAGTAAGGGGATAGATGATAAATAAAAAGACGATAAATAACAATAACAATAGCAAAGAAAGGGGGATGAATGTCGTGGGGAAAGAATCCTTGGATTTAGACATAATTTAGAATTTCTAATTAACCTAATTAATGCCCAATTTTTTAACTCCTTAGGAATTAGAAATTTATTTCAATCTTATTTTATGTATATTGCCGGTTGCGCCGTCGGTAAAATAAAGCTGCCTTTCATCCGCAGAAACAATTATCGTTTGGATGTTGTAAGCGCCGTCTGGCACGGCGGCTAGAGAATAAGAACCGGTAGTCAAGTCAATTTTATAGATGCTGTCAGCCGTGTTTTGCGCGAGTTCCGGGAACAGGCCCGCTCCTTCCGGTAAATTAGCAGGCACGGCGCAATAAGCAACTGTTTCGCTAGAGAAAGCGCATTTATCAGCCCAAGTTCGGATTCCTAAACTTTGGCGGTTAGCGCCGATATTTTCGCCTTGAGCGTCCACCACCCATAAACTCGGGTTTAAATTAGTGGCGTCGCTATAAACGCTATAGAGCAGGCGGCTGCCAGAAGGAGTCCATTTAAATTCCGGTCCGCGGCCCTCAATGGTCGTTGATTTGAAATTTTCGTCGTTTTGGCCAATGAAATATAACCGTTGGCGGTTGAAGTCAATGCTTTCCGTAAATAAAGCTACCGAGAGATTATTCGGCGACCAGGAAGAATACGCCGCGGGGTAGTTGGCTCCTAAATTTTCAATCGCGCGGGCTTGCGAGCCGTCTTCATTGGCGGTAATCAGCCAGTTATTTTCCGGATTGAGTCCGATGCTTTTAGCCACTATTTGCGTGCTTTGGGGAGAAAAGTCAAAGTCCTGCCAATGTTTGGGCAAAGTCAGCTGTTGCCCGGTTTGGAAATTATATAAAATGTTGGCTCCGTCCGGGTACTCCATCATCGCCTTTTGTTTATTGGCGGCCCAACTGACGCGCGCCACGTTAAAGAATTTTTTATCGCTTAAGGCGGTTGCTTGCCCGTTGCCGTTTAAGCGGTAAAATTGGCCGTCGTTGCGATTATAGAAATAAATATCCGCGCCGTTATCGCCCAGCGTCGGCGCAAAGCTAGCGAGCGAACTAAGCAGAGTCGTTTGCGTTAAGCCGCCTTGGGCGACGACGGCCGCTTCTTGGCCCAAGGATCGGGGAGTTTCGGACGGCGCCGCTTTTTCTCCGCTCGGCAGTTTCCCGGTTCCCGCATCAGCGCCGACGGCTCCGGAAGCGCCAACTTTAGCGCTAGGCAGCTGCGCCAGCGATGAAGCGGCCGGCGGCGTCTCCGTAGTAACGGCGGGCGGAGTTGACTTAAAAAATAAAGCGTAAATAAGATAGCCGATGAATAAACACCCCAGTAAAAATCCGACTATCAAGATAATTTTTTTATAATTTATGACCATAAAACATAAAAACAATTTTTGGCTTTGAGAACAGTTGCATCACTACCGCCAAATATGTTAAAATAAATATAATTACCTTATGTTGATAACCGCTCGCGGGGGCTTAGCTGTAATTTATTATAAACTATACTGGGGTTATTAGCAAAATTGAATTATGTTTAAAAATATTTTTAAAAAGCCGCAGAGCTATTTAGGAGTGGACATCGGTAAAACTAGCGTCAAAATCGTAGAGATCAGAAAGATTAAAGGGCAGGCAACGTTAGTGAATTACGGCTACAGCGAAGAAGCCAGTGATTTTTCGGCAAAAAATTTGTCTATTGATACCGCCAAAGCCGCTCGTTTAATTACCGAAATCTGCAGCCGCTCTAATATAAAAAATAATAATGCCGTGGCGGCGTTGCCTAGTTTTTCGGTATTTTCTGCAGTTTTAAGTTTAAATCGTATTGATAAAAAAGATTTAGCGGCGGCGGTGATGGGGGAGGCGAAGAAAGTGATGCCGCTTGATTTAGAAGAGATGATTTTGGACTGGAAAGTTTTAGCCGAGACTCCGCCCGCAGCCGAACAGTCTCCCGCAGTATCGCGGGACGAGGCGGACGGCCAAATTAACGGCAACACCAAAGTCCTGTTAACCGGCGCGCCCAAATCATTAGTCAAAAAATACGTCGCTATTTTTAAGGAGGCGAAAATAAATTTATTAAGCTTAGAAACGGAAATATTTTCCCTCATTCGCTCTTTAGTGGGGATAGACCGCTCAGTCGTCGCCTTGGTTGATCTAGGGGCGGTGAATACGGACATCGCCATTATTGCCAATGGTTTGCCGATGTTCAGCCGCAGTTTAAATTCCGGCGGCATTATGGTCACTAAAGCCATTAGCGACAGCTTAAAGGTGGATTTTAAGCGAGCCGAACAATTTAAGTTGGATTTAGGCTCATCCCTTAACGACCAGGCGGCCACTCCACTGCCGGCTATCATCACCAATACGATTGCGCCGATAGTTAATGAAATAAAATATTCGCTGAATTTATTTCAGCAAGAAAATAACAAGCAGATTGAAAAAGTAATACTGGCCGGCGGGGGAGCGAACTTACCCCGCATTGACAATTATTTAAGCGCTATTTTAGATACCAAAGTTATTATTGGCGACCCGTTCGCGCGGCTGTCTTACCCCCTGGATTTGAAGCCGGCTTTAGATGAAATGGGCACGAAGATGGCGATTGCGGTCGGGCTGGCGTTAAGGGAAACTATCTAAAAATTCGTTTGGTTTTACGGACTTTAAGGACTTTAGACTTTTAACTAAAACATCCCCATGTCTACCGACATTAATTTTCTCCCCCCCGAGGAGCGTCCAAAAAGAAAGCAGACCGTAAAGAAAGAAAGAGAAGCGGTGGAGCTTTCTCATCCGGCGGCGGCGCTCGGCGCGAGCCAAACTTCCCCGGCTGCCCCCAAAGACTCCGTTTCGCCCGCCAAAAAAGCAGCGAGCAGGTTGTTTAAGCTGTTTAAAAAAAGCGAGGGAGCGGATGGCGCTGGTTTCGCGGCGGTTACTGACGCCGTTCCTTTGAGCCGAAGCAATCTTAATATGCAGGCGGCGAGAGAAAGCTTACTGAAACACATCAAGGGCGTTGGCGGCGGCGGTAACGGCCGAGCCGAACTTAAAAGCGAGGGGCCGGCAAGCGAGGCCATGAGCAAAATATCCAAAGCGGCCGACGGTTTAACCGCCGGGTTCAATTTAAGCAGTGAGCGTTTGAACCTCGAACCGGCGGCTAAAGAAAAACATCCTTGGTTAAGTTTAATGCAAAAATTAAAGCGGCCGGCGGCTAAAAAATTAGTCCGATCGGCGCCGCCCGACGAGACGTTTACC
>PFAT01000060.1:4685-8986 GCA_002773575.1 Candidatus Falkowbacteria bacterium CG10_big_fil_rev_8_21_14_0_10_44_15 | reverse complement strand
TCGGCGCCGCCCCTTGCCGCTCCGGCAGCGCCTAAAAACGAGCCCCGGCTGACGGCGGAGTTAAAAGAGGAAGTTAAGAGCGGCCCAGACGTCTTAAGGACGAATTTAATCAAAGGGCAAGGGCTGGCTTTTTTCAATTGGCGGCGGGCGGTAAAGATTAACGCGGCGGTTATTATTTTAGCCGTATTGATTACCGGCGGCGCCTGGGGGATGCTTTGGTTGCTAAGCAAACGAGAGATGCTATCCTCGCCAATCAGCCAGAGGATTTCCGCTCAAGAGGCGGAGTTAAAGCGATTAAGGGCGGCGGTAGCGGAGCTGAACCGGCTGCGGCAGCGGGTGGCGGCGGCAAAAGACATTTTAAACAGCCATGTTTATTGGACTAATTTTTTTAATTATTTGGAAAATAATACTTTGCCCGGAATTTATTACGATGAGTTTGAAGGCGAATTAACCGGCGAATATGTTTTACCGGCTAAAGCCCGGAATTTTAAAGATTTTAGCGCGCAGCTGAAAGTTTGGCAGGAAGAGCAATCTTACGCCCTCTCCGCTAAAACCGGCGGAGCGATTATTAAGAAAGAAACGCAAACGATAGGAGAAATAAAGAGCGAACAGGAGGTAATTTCTTTTGAAGTCAATTTAAAAGTTAAGCCGGAAATTTTTCAGGCTAAAGAGTAATGTTTATGGAAAAGCAGCCGCTCCCACAATCAAAAACAACCGCGACGATTGACGAACGAGCCGCCGAGCAAACCAGCCGCTTTTTAATGATATGGCAGCGTTATTTTTATTATTTTATTATCATTGAGTTGATGATAATTTTCGGGGCCGGTTATTGGTTCTTATTAAAGCCAAACATTAAAGCCGTCTTTAGCAGCCGGGCGGACATTAGTTCGCAAGATAAAGCCCAACAGGACACAATCGCCAAACTTAACGCGCAAATTAAGGAGCTGGGGCAAATAAAAGAAGGCTACGCTAATCTTAGCCCGGCCGACCGGGAAAGAATCGGGCAAATGTTGCCGGCTCAAAGCGAAGAAAGGGATTTAGTAACTCAAATTAATAAAATTGTGGCGGCTAACGGGATGTTGCTGAAATCCATCAGTTTAAAAGATGAAAGCGGCCTTAGCGGAGCAGGCAAAGGCAGAGGCCTTACCGAGAGCGGAGCAGGCAATAATCAAGGGGCGGCTCTGTCCGCGCCAAGCGCCAAGGCGGAAGCGGTAACGGTTGATTTTGAAGTCAGCGGAGTCAGTTACCCCGCTTTAAAAAGCTTGTTAGCCGGCTTAGAAAATAATTTGCGCTTAATTGACGCGCAGGCCATCAAGTATTCTCCGCCAGAGGAAAGCGCGATTTTAGTCGTCAAGGCTTATTATCAAACGGACGGCCTTGCCAGTACGGTCGATTTGGGAGGAGAGGACGTCCGCCGCGAGCTTGATTTTATTACTAGCGATAAATGGAGAAATTTGCGCAGCAACGCCGAGGCGATTGAAATTCAAACTAGAGGCAATAAGAATCCTTTTTAGTAAAGAAAATTGACATTGGTATGGCCAACAACAGCAAACAAGATATTTTAGAAATTTTATTGGCGGATAAAGTCATCAGCGCGGAGCGGCTGGAGGAATTAAAAAAGATCGCCCAAGCCCGGGGCTCAAACATTGAAGAAGTTTTGATTAAGGAAAAGGTTATTGACGCCGAAAAATTAGCGGCGAGCAAAGCGAAAATTTGGGGGATAAGCTACGTTAATTTGGCGGACAAAAGCATTCCCAAAGACGTTTTAAACGTAATTTCTTTTCCGGTAGCGCAGAATTACCGAGTCATTTGTTTTAATAAAGCGGCTAACCAAATTGATGTCGGCATCCTGGATTACGGCAACTTGAAAGCCATTGAAGCGGTTAATTTTTTAGCGGCGGAATCAGGCTATCAGGCTAAGTACTACGTCATTTCCCCGGAAAGTTTTAATAAGGCCATTAATTTATACCAAACGATTGCGGAAGAGGTGGAGGTCGCTTTAAAAGCGCGGGCGGAAGAAGCGGAAGAAAAAAGAGAAGCGGCCGGGATGGACAAAGAGGAAAAAACGGAAGGCGTAATCAAAGCCGCGCCTATTTCTAAAATCGTTTCGGTTATTTTAAAACACGCGGTGGAAGGCAAAGCCTCCGACATCCACATTGAGCCGTATAAAAACGAAAGCCGGATCCGCTATCGCATCGACGGCATTTTGCATACTTCTTTGGTGTTGCCGGTGAGCGTGCATAACTCCATCGTCGCTAGGGTTAAAGTGCTGGCTAATTTAAAGTTAGACGAAACGAGAATCCCTCAAGACGGCCGCATCCGCTTAGGTTTTGACAATAAAAGGATTGATTTTCGCGTTTCCATTTTGCCGCTCATTGAAACCGAAAAAGTGGTAATGAGAATACTGGATGTCAGCAAGGGCGCGCCTACTTTAGAGGATTTAGGCTATGAGGGGAGGAATTTAGAGGTAATTAACAAAAACATCCAAAGAAGCGACGGCTTGTTTTTAGTCACCGGCCCGACCGGCAGCGGCAAATCAACCACCTTGTTTGCGGCCATGACCATCTTAAACGAAGAGGGAGTAAACATTTCAACCTTAGAAGACCCGGTGGAATATTATCTGGACGGGGCTAACCAGTCGCAGATTAGGGGAGAGGTGGGGTTTACTTTTGCCACCGGATTGCGCGCGCTGCTGCGCCAAGACCCGGATATTATCATGGTCGGCGAGATCCGCGATAACGAAACGGCGGAATTGGCCATTCACGCCGCTTTGACCGGGCATATGGTGCTATCCACCCTGCACACTAACGACGCCATCGGCACCATTCCGCGCTTAATTGACATGAAAGTGGAGCCGTTCTTGCTGGCTTCGACCTTAAACGGAATTTTAGCGCAGCGGCTGGTGCGCCGCATTTGCAATTTTTGTAAAATCAAGGAAGAAATAAGCCAGGACGTGCGCGACGACATCGCGGAGGAAGTAAAAAAAATTTACGACGTGGTTGACGATAAAATTAAAAAATTATTTGAGGCCACTATTTTAAACTCGGGGCCAACCGGCCGGCAGCTGCATAAAGGCAAGGGGTGCGCTCGTTGCGGCAACACCGGCTACCAAGGCAGAATTTCCATCGCCGAGGTGCTGGACGTCAACGACGAGATAAAAAGCCAGATCGCCAACAGCCAGGAACTAAATTATAAATCGGAAGTTTTAAAAAAGCAGAAGTTCATCACCGTTAAGCAGGACGGAATCATTAGGGCCTTACAAGGCATTACGAGCATAGAAGAGGTGTTGCGGGTGATGAGCGACTAAATTCCTACCAATTACGAATTAAATACGAATATACTAATGCCCATTTTAGATAATAGTACAACGCTGAATATTAATGTTTATTTTGCCCCCATAAAATATTATTGACATATCAGCAGGTGATTAGTAATTAGTAGGAGTAAGCATATGAATAAACAACTAAAAATACTATTAGTGGAGGATGATAACTTTTTGCTTAACATGTACGCCGATAAATTTCGCGTCGAGGGCTTTGAGGTTTTTATCGCCGACAACGGCGCTACCGGGTTGAAATTAGCGAAAGAAAAAGCGCCGGATTTGATTTTATTAGACGTGCTGTTGCCGAAAATGAGCGGGTTTGAAGTGTTGCAAGAGCTTAATAAAGACCAGCGCGCCAAAAATATCCCGGTTATTTTATTGACTAACTTAAGCCAGAAAGAAGAGGTAACCAAGGGCCTGGAATTGGGAGCTAAAGATTTTTTGATTAAAGCGCACTTTATGCCGCAGGAGGTGGTAGCTAAAGTAAAATCAGTGTTGAAAATATAACTCGGTTTTTTATGGAAGTTTATAACATCTTATTCAATCGTTTACTGGCGGAAACGGCCAAACAGCAGGCGTCAGAGCTGCATTTGTCAGTCGGCAGTATTCCGGTAATTCGCAAAGACGGCCGTTTACTGAAACTAGCCGAAGAAAAACTTATTGAGCAGGAGCTGCTGGCGCAGGTAGTTAATTCTTTTTTAGAGGAGGAAGAGAAAAAAATTTTGGAGGACAGGCGGGAGTTGACGACGGTAAAAACTTTAGGGGGGCACTGGCGCTTTAAGATAAATATTTATTACCAAAAAAATCTTCTCGCCGTTTCTTTTCGCCTCATTGCGGGAGAAACTCGCAGCTTAGACGCTATCGCCGTCCCCAAAGCGGTAGCTGACTTTAGCTCTTTAAACTCTGGTTTAGTGGTAGTCGCCGGTCCCTACGGCAGCGGTAAAACCACCACTATCGGAGCGATGCTGGAGTATGCCAA
>PFAT01000060.1:0-4627 GCA_002773575.1 Candidatus Falkowbacteria bacterium CG10_big_fil_rev_8_21_14_0_10_44_15 | reverse complement strand
GCCTTTGGTTTTAGAAATCGCCTCTACTAATTGTTTAGTGTTGTTGGAGATGAGCGCCGATACCGCGACCAGAGTGATAGAGAAGATACTTAATTGTTACGCTAGCGCCAAGATTGATTCGGCGCGGATGTTATTAGCCGATGTTTTGGAAGGAATCATTATCCAAAAACTTCTGCCGAAAAACGGCGGCGGGACGGTATTAGCGACGGAAGTATTGATAGGCGCGTCCGCCATAAAATCAGTCATCCGCGAAGGAAAATTAAAACAAATCGAAACCATTATCCAGACTTCAGGCGACCAGGGGATGATTAGCATGACGCAGGCGCTGGTCAATTTAGTGCGCGCCGGTCAGGTGAGCCAGGAAGACGCTTTAGCCGCCGCTCCGCGCAAAGATGATTTTAAAATAATAATCAAATAGCGGGACGTTTTCTTATGCCAATTTTTACTTACCAAGCTAAAGATGCCGACGGCCATATTAAACAGGGCATGATTGACGCCGGCAACGAACAATTGGCGGTTAGTCTGCTGGTTGACCATAATCTTAAAGTGGTGGCCATTAAACGAAAAAGAGGGTTGAATTTTAATTTAAACTTTTTAAACCGGATAAAAGCAAAAGATGTGGTGATATTTTCCCGTCAGTTTTCGGTGATGATTTCGGCCAGCATCCCGGTAGTGCAGGCGCTAAAAGTATTAATAGACCAAACAGTCAGCCCGGCTTTAAAGGCAGTGGTGTCGGAAATAGCGGACGAAGTGAACGGCGGCTCAAAACTTTCGGACGCGCTGGCGGCGCGGCCGAAAGTATTTAGCGAATTTTACGTGAGCGTAGTGCGCGCGGGGGAAACGAGCGGAAAATTAGACGAAGTGTTAAATTATTTGGCGGATGAGATGGAAAAAGACTATGACATGATGCATAAAATCCGCGGGGCGATGATTTACCCGGTATTCGTGTTGGTCGGTTTAACCGGAGTAGGCGGAGTGATGGTCGTCTGGGTAGTGCCGAAATTGACGGCCGTTATTGCCGAGTCGGGCGGGCAGTTGCCCTTGGCCACGAGAATTTTAATGGCCGTTTCTGACGCCGCCGCCAGTTATTGGTGGCTCGTAATTTTAGCAGCCGCCGGATTAGCAGCCGCCGTAAAATATTACGGCAAAACAGCGGTTGGCCGCTGGCAAATTGATTATCTAAAATTGAAAATGCCGATTTTCGGCCAACTTTTTCAAAAAATCGCTCTCGTGCGTTTTACGCGCTCAATGAATACTCTGATTGCCGGCGGCGTAGCGATTGCGAGCAGCTTAAAAATAGCGGCGGATGTGGTCGGCAACAGCGTTTACCACGATTTAATTATAAGGACTAAACAGGAAGTGGAAGGAGGAAGCTCAATTTCAAGCGTTTTTAGCGCCAGCAAGGCAATACCGTCGATGGTTGCCCAGATGTTAGCCGTGGGAGAAAAGACGGGTAAATTAGACGTCATTTTAGAGCGCATCACGGATTTTTACGCGCGCGAAGTTAATAATTTAGTCGCTAATTTAGTTACTTTGATGGAACCGCTGATTATGGTACTGATGGGCATTGGAGTCGGCATTATGGTCGCCGCCATTATTATGCCGATGTATAACCTGGCGAATCAATTCTAACGGCAATTTTCAATTAAAAATTATCAATTATTAATAAAAGAATAAAAGGGAGGAGAATTATGAAAAAATTAAGGCGCGATGTTAGAGGTTTTACGCTGATTGAACTTTTGATAGTAATCAGCATCATCGGCATTTTATCGTCAATGGTAGTAGTGTCCTTAAACGACGCCCGCGCTAAAGCGCGCGATGCCAAGCGCTTAAGCGACGTGCGGCAAATGGCTAATGTTTTAGCTATTGCCGCTACGGAAGGCACGCGGCCGTTAGAGTTAGCGGGCTGCAATGCCGCCTCGGCCGAAAAGAACGTTCGCTCCTGTACTAGCCCGGAATCCGTTGCCAAAGCCTTAAAGCTGTTTAGCGACCCGAGCGTAATTAATCCCGATGACCCGAGCGCTATTTGCCGGGCTGGAGCTAGTTCGCCTTGCCAGTACTCGCTGAATATCGGCAGCACCAATGTGGCTAACGCGCAGATTTATTTTTATTTAGAAACAAACATTGCCGGCTGGACCTCCAGATTGCACGCCATTGATATTGAGGGGCAAGTTTATTAATAAGCCAAAGTTAGCAGGGGGCGGTTATTTATGGTATAATGTGGATAAGCCTAATGAAATTAATTTAAAGATTAATTTAATAACATAATTTTATAATTTAACTTTGTGGGTTACGTAACAGTATCCACATAAAGTTAGGAGGTGAGATATGAAAACCACACAAAAAGGTTTTACCCTCATTGAATTGCTGGTGGTGATTGCCATCATCGGCCTGCTTTCCACGATGGCGGTAGTTTCGCTCAACAGCGCCCGCGGCAAAGCGCGCGACGCCAAGCGCGTTTCTGACGTTAAGCAATTGAGCAACGTGATTGAAATGGAAGCGGCTAACACGGCGAGCGGCGGCTATAACATATTGCCGGACGGATGCGACGCGGTGGGAGAGTTAACGACCGCTTGCGGCACATTCGGCGGAGTTGATTGGAGCAAAATTGCCGACTCGAGCGGAACCGCGGCTTGCAGTGCGGCTAGCGCCGCTACTTGCGCTTATGCCATGACTAAGGCGGAAAGCACGAGCGATTACGAAATTTGTTTTTACCTGGAAGAAGGAGTGGGCGGATTGACTAAGGGCTTGAATCATATTAATGCCGGCGGCACCATCACTCCCGGCGCCTGCGCTAACTAGGCATAAAGTTAAAATTTTTTATAAAAAATTTCTCCTTAACGGCTTAGACCAAAGAGGAGAAGTTTTTTATATTACGGCGGTTTATGGTATACTAAAGGCAGGCTAAATTAAACATTAACTAAAAATATGGGTGCTAAATTATTAAATTACCAACGCCAGGGCTTTACTTTAATTGAGATGTTAGTAGTGATATTTATTTTGGGCGTACTGCTGACGCTGACGGTCGCTTCTTTAGCTAACAGCCGCGCTACCACAAGAGACATTATTCGGGTATCGGATGTCCGGCAGCTACAGAGCGCGCTGGAGCTTTATTTTTATAATAAGAACGCTTTCCCCGTCGCGGCGGAAATAGTTTTAGGCAGCGCCGATTATGAAGTATTCTGCGATACGGCCAGCGGCTTTCAAGGGTCGGAAGAAGGCTGTTCCGCCGTTTATTTTAAAAAATTGCCTTCGGCGCCGACCCCGCCGGCGGACAATTCCTATATTTATAACTCGGCGGACGGCAAGAATTACACGCTCACGTTTACTTTAGAAAAAGAAACCGGGACGCTGGCCGCGGGGCAGCGCACGGCGACGCCGGAAGGGATAGAATAAAATTTCTAATTATTCTAATTGACCTAATGTCTAAATAAATCCCAATTAATAAATGTCCAATGTTTAACTATGATAATTAATCGTTAATCCATTGGGTATTGGTCATTATTTAGAAACTATCACCGCTATGGCGGGATCCCGCTGCGGCGGGAAAATAATTAGGTTAATTAGAAATTAAAGTGATTATTATTCACAACTTTAAGTTACAATTATAATTTTTTAATGTTATTTTTATATTTTTTCATCTTTATCTTGGGTCTCTGTCTCGGCAGTTTCCTTAATTGTTTTATTTACCGCCTACATGAGCGCCAAACAGTTCTCGGCCGTTCGTACTGTCCGCATTGCAAACATCTAATCGCCTGGTACGATAATATTCCGCTCATAAGTTTTATGTTGTTAAAGGGAGAGTGCCGGCATTGCAAGCGTCAAATATCTTGGCAATATCCATTGGTAGAATTAGTAACGGCAGTTTTATTTATTGTAGTTTGGCAAAAATATCAGGTTAATATTGATATTACTAATGTTACTGGTTACTGGTTACTGGTTACTGGTTGCTCAAAGGTTATCCGCGATTGGTTGTTTGTTTGCATATTGATCGTTGTTTTCATCTATGACCTTCGCTGGCAGTTGATTTTAGACAAAGTAACGGCGCCCGCGATAATTGTCGCTTTTGGCTTAAATTTATGGTTAGGAATGAATTGGCTGAACTTGTTGGCGGCGGCCGGAATCGGCGGCGGATTTTTTTTGGCGCAATATTTAATTTCGCGCGGCCGCTGGATTGGCGGCGGCGACATCCGGCTGGGGGTTTTAATGGGGCTGATGCTGGGCTGGCCGCAGATTTTCGCGGCATTGATACTGGCTTATGTCAGCGGCGCTGTCGTGGGGGTAGGATTGCTGCTGACGCGTAAAAAACAACTGTCTTCCCGCTTGCCTTTCGGAACTTTTTTAAGCGCGGCTACAATAGCAGCAATGTTTTGGGGAGAAGAGATAATGAGTTGGTGGGAGCGTTAAAAAATTAAACCAATGTTTTTCCTAAAAAAATCAAATTTTATATTGTTTTTCTCTCTGTTGGCAATTGTGGCAACTGCCAGTTTGCTATTTATCATTAATTCATCGCCAACTGGTACGGCGCAAGCCGGCAGCGAACACAACATCAGCGGCTGGGCTTGGGCGGATGCGACCGGCTGGGTTAGTTTTAATTGCACCAATAAAGCTTGCCGCAACGCTGGCT
>PFAT01000017.1:954-20128 GCA_002773575.1 Candidatus Falkowbacteria bacterium CG10_big_fil_rev_8_21_14_0_10_44_15 | reverse complement strand
ATCGCCTGCGTTGGACCGAAGAAGGCCTGCTGGGAGAACGAGAAGCGGAAACCGCCGGAGAGAAAATGGGGCGCAACATCTCTTTGCCCAAAGTAAATTGGCTGCTGGTAATTATCGCCGCCAGTTTTTTATTGTTACTCGGCAGAGCCGCCTGGCTGCAGTTATACCGCGGGCCTTACTATCAAGAGCTTGCCCAGTATAATCGCATTCGCCAGCAAAGAATTATGGCTGACCGCGGAGTGATTTATGACTCCGAGCGGCATATTTTAGTTGATAACATACCGGTATTTTATCTGCAAGTTATCCCCGCCGACCTAATGGCTCGGGAACCAAAAGGGATGAATAACCTGGCGATTACTAAAGCTATCGGCGATATTTTAGGAGAAGGAGCCGCTACCGATTTAGATTATTTATTAATGCAGTACCGGCAGAATACGTTAGCGGCTTATCAACCGCAGACAGTCGCCGATAAAATCGGCTATCCGCAAGCAATGAAACTGATGTTAGCGACCAAAGACATGCCCGGAGTAACCGTCGGCTTGTCTTCCCAAAGGCAATATCGGCTGCCCAGTCTGTCGAGTTCGCACATTTTAGGTTATACCGGAATTATCACTCCCGAAGAATATGAACGGTACCAGCCAGCGTACGCCCTCACTGATTATGTCGGCAAGACGGGGTTAGAAAAAATCTGGGAGAAGCAATTAAGGGGCCGGTACGGAGAAAAATACATTGAGGTAGACGCTCTAGGAAAAGAAAAACGCGTCATTAATGAATTAAAAAAAGAGGACGGATATAATTTGTTATTAGCGATTAACAGCGCTTTACAATCCAAGTTAGAGCAAGAATTATCGGCGCAACTAACGGCGGTGGGAGCGAGTAAAGCCGCCGCGGTTGCCCTTAACCCCGCCAACGGAGAGATAATGGCTTTAGTCAGCCTGCCTAGTTTTAACAGTAATGATTTTGCGGCAAAAATTAGTTCGAAAATTTATCAGCAGCTGATTTCTGACCCCAATCAGCCGTTGTTTAACCGCGCGGTCAGCGGAGAATTTCCCACCGGCTCAACTTTTAAGCCGATAGTGGCGGCCGCCGCGCTGCAGGAAAATGTCGTAACTGCCAATACTTTGATTAACAGCGCGGGCGGGTTGCGGATTAAAGAATGGTTTTTTCCCGATTGGAAAGCGGGCGGCCACGGCCTAACCGATATCCGTAAAGCCCTGGCTTGGTCAGTAAACACTTATTTTTACTATTTGGGCGGAGGGTACAATGATTTTACCGGTTTGGGAGTGCAGCGCATTACCGATTACGCCCATCTGTTCGGCTTAGGCCAGCCCTTGGGCATAGATTTGCCGGGCGAGGCAGCCGGCTTTCTGCCGTCCAAAGAATGGAAAGAGAGCGTTAAAAAAGAAATATGGTATATCGGCGACACTTATCATTTGGCTATCGGCCAAGGAGACATAACGGCAACGCCGCTGCAGGTAGCGGCGTACACGGCGGTGTTCGCGAACGGCGGCATTTTGTACCAGCCGCATTTAGTCAAAGAATTATTGAACGGCCAAGACGAAACGGCGCAGATAATAGAGCCGAAAATTTTGCGCCACGATTTTATTGAGGAAGAAAATTTTAAACTGGTCCGGCAGGGAATGCGCGATTGCGTTACTTACGGCAGCTGCCTTAGTTTGGACTCTCTGCCGGTAACTTCCGCCGGCAAAACCGGCAGCGCGCAATGGTCCAGTGATTTAAGCGAGAAAACACATTCTTGGTTCACTGGTTTTGCGCCCTTTGAGAACCCTGAAATCGTGATTACTGTTATCGTGGAAGAAGGCGGGGAAGCGACCGAGGCCGCCGTGCCGGTTGCCAAAAGAGTGCTGGAGTGGTATTTTGGGACAAGAAGCCATTAAAACATTAAAGCAACCCGCCTGCCGGCGAGGCAGGGAAAACAAAAAATAATATAATTTTTCAATAATTAGCACTCTTGACAAGGGAGTGCTAATTTTTTATACTGGAAATATATGGAACTAAGGCAGCAGGAACTGCTAAAAATTATCATCAAAGAGTACATCAAAACGGCGGAACCTATCAGCTCGGGTTTTTTAGTGGAAAAATTCAGATTGCCTTACAGTCCGGCGACAGTGCGCAATGAATTAGTAAAACTGGAAGAAGAAGGATATATCCACCAGCCGCATACTTCCGCCGGCCGCATCCCGACCATTAAAGCCTACCAATTTTATATCCGTAATTTTTTATCGCCTAAGCAACCCGCCGCCAAAGATACGAAAAATTTCAGCGACTTCCGGGGCGACGAAGAGGTATCCCTAAAACAGACGGCGAAAGATTTAGCCGACCTGGCGGGACTGGCGGTTTTTTGGGCGTTCAGCCGCAACGATTTGTACTACACCGGCATTTCCAATTTATTGTCGCAACCGGAGTTCGCGCCGGCGAGTAAGGTGATTGACGTTTCCCACGTCATTGACCAAATGGAAGAAATTATTAACGAATTATATCCTCAAACCACCGCCGAGCCGCAAATTTTAATCGGCGACGACAACCCTTTCGGCGCTTTTTGCGGAGCGGTCATCACTAAATACCAAAGCAACAGCGAGTACGGCATGTTCGGCATCATCGGTCCGGTGCGGATGGATTATGACAAGTGTTTGGGGTTGGTGGAATATATCAGGCAAAACCTTAAATAATTTTAATTATTCTAATTTCTAATTGACCTAAATAAATCCCAACTAATGAATGTCTAATAATAAATTAGTTATTAATGTATTGGGCGTTGTTCATTATTTAGACTAATTAGAATAATTAGGTTAATTAGAAATTTTATAGATATCTATGGACAATCAAAAAGATACCAAAACTGAAGACAGCGAAGAACAAGAAAAAATCAACGAAACTATTAAAGATTTGGAGTATAAATGGAAGCGCGCGCTGGCGGATTACCAGAATTTGCAGAAAGAAACCGCCAAAGAAAAGGCGGAGTTCGTGAAATTTGCCAACAGCGCTTTGCTAATGGAGATTTTGCCCGTGTATGAAAATTTGAAAACTTCGCTGGAACATGCCGATGAGAATAATCATGACGCCTGGCTAAAAGGCATTAAGCATGTGATCAAGCAGTTTGAAAATATTTTAAAAGACAACGGCGTGCAAATCATTAATCCGGTTGATTCTGAATTTAATCCGGCCGAACACGAAGCAGTGGAAAAAACAGAAACTGAAGACGAAAAATTAAATAATAAAATTGCGAAGGTGGTGAAGATAGGGTATAAGTTGCAAGAGAGGGTAGTGCAACCAGCTAAGGTAGTAGTTTATATAGAAAAAATTACAAATTAGATATTAGGATATTAGATATTAGGATATTTAGAATTGTCATTCCCGCCCCGCAATACTGCGGGAGAAGCAATCCCGTGAAGAATATAATTGAAAATCGTTTGAAAATTAAAAATTATAAAATTAATAATTAAAAATTTAAAATTATGTCCAAAATCTTAGGCATTGACCTCGGCACTACTAATTCCGCCATGGCCATTATGGAAGGCGGCCAGCCGAAAATTATTGAAAATAAAGAAGGGGCGAGAACTACTCCTTCCATTGTCGCGATTTCCAAAGCCGGCGAACGCTTAATCGGCCAAATCGCCAAACGGCAGGCCGTAACCAATCACGCCAATACCATTACCGCCGTGAAGCGCTTAATCGGCCGGAAATTTTCCGACTCGGAAGTTCAGCGCGACATCAAAGTTTATCCTTATAAAATCGTGCAAAGCGGCGAGGGCGTAAAAGTAGTTATGCAGGGCAAAGAATACAGCCCGCAGGAAATATCCGCTTTTATTTTACAAAAACTAAAAGCCGACGCGGAAGAAAAATTGGGCGAAAAAATTACGGAAGCCATTATCACGGTGCCGGCTTATTTTGACGACTCGCAAAGACAAGCCACTAAAGACGCCGGGCGCATCGCCGGTTTGGATGTCAAGCGTATTATTAACGAACCGACTGCGGCCGCTTTAGCTTACGGTTTTGACAAGAAAAAAGGCCAGCAAATCGCGGTCTACGATTTAGGCGGCGGCACTTTTGACGTATCGGTACTGGATATCGGCGACGATACGGTGGAAGTAAAAGCCACCAATGGCGACACGCATTTGGGCGGCGAAGATTTTGACAAACGGATTATTGATTACATCGTGGCGGAATTTAAAAAAGAGCAGGGAATTGATTTGTCCAAAGACACTTTGGCGTTGCAGAGAATAAAAGAAGCGGCGGAAAAAGCCAAAATTGAACTGTCCACAACGGCGGAGTCGGAAATTAATCAGCCTTTTATCACCTCGGACGCGGAAGGGCCGAAGCATCTGGTAATGAAATTAACGCGCGCGAAATTGGAGGAGCTGGTGGGGGATTTGGTGGAACAGACAATGGAGCCCTGCCGCAAGGCGCTCGCGGACGCGAAGATGAAAGTGGAAGACATTGAAGAGGTGATTTTAGTCGGCGGGCAGACCAGAATGCCGCTCGTGATAAAAAAAGTGGAGGAATTTTTTAAGCGCAAGCCCAATATTTCCGTGAACCCGGACGAAGTGGTCGCTTTGGGTGCGGCCGTGCAAGCCGGCGTTTTACAGGGCGAAGTAAAAGACATTTTACTCTTGGACGTAACTCCTTTAACTTTAGGCATTGAAACTTTGGGCGGCGTGGCCACGCCTTTGATTGAACGCAATACCACTATTCCTACATCTAAATCGCAAGTATTCTCCACCGCGGCTGACAGCCAGACTTCGGTTGAAATTCACGTTTTGCAAGGCGAACGGCCGATGGCAAGCGACAATAAAACTTTAGGCAGATTTATTTTGGACGGCATTCCGCCGGCGCCGCGGGGAGTGCCGCAGGTGGAAGTAACTTTTGACATTGACGCCAACGGTATTTTAAACGTTAAAGCACGCGACAAAGCGAGCGGCAAAGAACAGCATATCACTATTACTTCTTCTTCCGGTTTGTCCAAAGAAGAAATAGAAAAAATGCGTAAAGAAGCGGAACTGCACGCGGCCGAAGACAAGCAGAAAAAAGAGCAAGTGGAAATTAAAAATCAGGCGGACGCGGTTATTTTTACGACCGAAAAATTAATTAAAGAACAGGAAACTAAAATAAAGCCGGAAGACAAAAAAGAATTGGAAGAAAAAGTGGAAGCGCTGAAAAAAATAAAAGACAGCGCGGATACTGAAGCAGTTAAAAAAGCAATGGAGGAATTAAACGCTGTGGCGCAAAAGATCGGCGCGGCGATGTACCAAGCCGCCTCCGCGCCAGGCGCTTCGGCGAGCCAAGCAGGGCAGAATGGCGGAGAAAAGAAAGATAAAGAAGGGCCGATTGAGGGGGAAGTGGTAGACGATAAGAAATAATTAGATATTAAGATATTGGATATTAGGATATTAAATTGCTTAATATCGGAAGTTAAGATAAGATGGAGATAAGAGGAGGAAAAAAGTTCTTTAAACATTCTTTATATTTTAGGTTCAGGGAAAAAGAAAGGAAAAAATTAATGTGCGGAATAATCGGCGGTTATAATATCAACCAAATAATTTTGCCTTTAGTCGCCGGAGCGATTCGGCAGCAAAATCGCGGACATGACAGCGCCGGGGCAGTAGTTTATCCAAAGAAAGGGGAACCGCTGTCAGTAACAAAAAGCGGGCGCATCGGGGAAATATTTACTGACGCGCGCATCCAAAGATTGATGTCAGGCGTAACCGGAGTATTACAGAATAAATACGCCACTACCGGCGGCGCTCAAGACAAAACCAACCGCCAGCCTTTTACGCGGCGATATGTTTATGACGGACACACTGAATTTTTAACGATTGCCCATAACGGTAATTTCACCGATCCTTTAGTCGGCATGATGGAAACTACCAGCGACAGCGAGCTGCCTTTAAAAAATTTTGAAGGCACTGATCAGAATAAGCCGATTGAGGAGCGAATTTTTCAGGCACTCGGAACTTTGCACGGCGCCTTTTCTTTGCTTTTTGTTCATCGCGGCGGCCAGGGAAAAATAAGCCTGGTAGTCGCGCGAGATCCATACGGATTTCGGCCTTTGTGTTTTGGGAGGTATAACGGCAGTTATGTGTTTGCTTCGGAAAGCGTGGCGTTAAGTGGAATCGGTTGCGAGTTTGAAAGATTTGTTGAGCCAGGCGAAATTATCGTGGTGGATGAAGATGGCTTCCGTTCATATCGACCCGCGTTGTGGCAAAATTTTCCGCGGAAGTTTTGTATATTTGAATATATATACTTCGCTCACCCTTGCAGTATGGTGGAGACATCAGACGGCAGTGAAACATATGTTTGGCAAATCCGCCGAGAACTGGGCAAAATGCTGGCGACTGAAAATCCTTGGTTGGAACAGCAAATAGACGCGCTTTGCCCGATTCCAAATTCAGCAACGGTCCACGGCATAGGGTTAGCCAATGCTATTGGGTTGCCGCTGGAAAATGCCATTATCCGTAACGAAGGGTCAGCTAGAACTTTTATTGCTCCGACCGGAGTAATTCGTAATGCGGCGGAAGGAGAAATGGAAGAGTTAGCGCTGCATATCTTACGTAAGTTCAGTTTTTTGCCGAATGCTTTGATTGACCGGAGGGCCGGATTAGTTGACGATTCAATCGTCAGAGGCAACACAATGAGATGCATAGTTGGACTTTTAAAAAAGTTCAACCAAAATTTAATCAAAGACTTGTCAGTGTTGATTGCATCCGAGCCGATTATCAATCCCTGCTTCTACGGCATCAGGATTACCAGCCGTGAAGAATTGGCTTATAATCAGGCAGAGCAGGACACCGAAAAATTAAGCCGAAGATTAGGCGTGCGGCAAACCGTTTATTTGTCAAATCAGGGCCAGAGCACGGTTGCCAGTAAATGCACAGGCATGTGCGCGAGTTCTTTCTGCCAGGCGTGCTTTAACGGCCAATACCCAACGCCGATAGAGCACATGAGGAGCGATTACCGGCAGGCAATTGGAGTTTAGAGTGATTTTATTAGCGGGGGAGACGGCTTTATTTGTCTCCCCCTTAATTTAAAAAAAGTTTATTTTTTGATTTTTATATAAATTATGTCCAAAGATTACTATAAAGTATTAGGAGTTGATAAGAGCTCGAGCCAAGAGGAGATTAAAAAAGCGTTCCGCAAAAAAGCGCATGAATTCCATCCGGACAAAGCCGGCGGCAACGCGGAAAAATTTAAAGAAATCAACGAAGCGTACCAGATCCTTGGCACCGAGCAAAAAAGAAAACAGTACGACCAGTTTGGCGACGCGGTTTTCCAAGGGCAAGGATTCGGCGGCACCGGCATGAGCTGGGAAGATTTTATGCGCGCGGCATCCGCCCAAGGCGGACAAGCAGGTTTTGGCGGCGGGGGAGTACAGTTTGATTTTGGCGACATTGGCGATATTTTCGGCAATATTGGCGAAATGTTCGGTTTTGATTTTGGCGGCGACTCTCGCCGGCGCAGACGAAGGCGTGGCGCTGATATTCAAACGGAACTGACGATAGAATTCGCTGAAGCTGTTTTTGGCACGACCAAAGACATTAGTTTGTATAAAACCGTTATTTGCGCCCATTGTTCTGGCAATGGCGCCGAACCGGGCACGGCGATTGAAACCTGCGCAACCTGCAAAGGCGCCGGTTACGTAACGCAGGCCCAGCGCACAATTTTGGGTACTTTTCAAGCGCAAAGCACTTGCCCGGATTGCGGCGGCGAAGGAAAAAAAGCAAGCAAAAAATGTTCGCGTTGCGGCGGCAATGGTTTGCAGAAAGACAAAGTTAATTTGCAAATAAAAATTCCGGCTGGCATTGATAACGGCCAAACGATAAGATTAAACGGCCAAGGAGAGGCGGCGGTGAACGGCGGCGCGGCGGGTGATTTGTACATCAGAATAAAAGTTAAGCCGGATAAAAATTTCGTTCGCGCCGGCGATGACATTTTATCAACGGCGGAAATTTCTATTGCGCAGGCGGCGCTGGGCGATAAAATTCCGGTATTAACGGTTGACGGCGAGTTAACTTTAAAAATTCCCGCCGGCACCCAGTCCGGAACCGTATTTAAGCTGCGCGGCCGCGGCTCTTATTCGCTTAACAGCCGTAATCGCGGCGACCAGTTGGTAACGTTAAAAGTGAAAATACCGGAACGATTAAGTCGGGGGGAGAGAAGGTTGTTTGAAGAGTTGAGAAAGTTAGAGGATTAATGTCATTGAGATATCAGGATATTGGATATTAAGATATTGGTAAAACTTTCAAGATATCGGCATTTAATATCCAATATCTAAATATCCTAATATCAAGTTGCAGTAAGCGCCAGCGATAAGTGATCCGCTAAAATTGTAAATGCGCAGTACAAGCTCTATAGTAATTTTGGGCTTGTTTTTTGTTTTACTTCGCTGTTGTTGGTCGGTGGAGGTTTTTTATGTTATAATAGAATTCAGCAACAAGCAAACAATTTATGAAGAAATTTTTTATTTTTGGCGTTATTGCCGTGGTTATTATTGGAGCAATTTTTTATTTTAGCGGTCAAAATAATTTTGATTTAAGTTGCGTTACCGAAGAAGCGGAGCAGATTGTGCGCGGCCAGTCGTTAAGCGGCTTGATTGAGGAAGGGCAGACGATTAAAATGTTAAAGGGTTTTTATAACTGCAATCCGGTCCGGCGCGGCGATGTTATCGTTTACGGTTATTCCGGCCAGCCGGAGCCAATTATTAAAATCGCGCAAGGCCTGCCCGGCGATAGTTTTAGTTTAGCCAAAAATCATCGCGGAAATTATAATATTGTCATTAACGGCCAGGCAGCCAAAAATTCTGCCGGCCAAAGTTACGAACTGCCGGAAGGCCGGCAGCAGATGTTGGCCCTTTACAGCAACGACTATCAGGGCGTAATTCCGGCTAACGCTTATTTAATTTTAGGCAACCAAACGGAAGGCAGCTTAGACAGCACGCGGTTTGGTTTAATAGGCAAAGAAGGCATCATGGGGAAAGTAGAAGCAAACAGGTAAAAGATAATTTATAGCGATGTCGCGTTAACCATAATTTTTCATGTCCAACTTATCCTCCCAATTCGTTACTTGCCCAAACTGTAACGGTACCGGCAAAATAAATAAATTTACCTGCAATAACTGCGGTGGCATTGGTTTGGGCACTTTTATCAAAAACGATTTTTTATACTGGGGCTATGATCTGACGCCGGCAAAAATAATCGTGCGCCAAAGCCAGCTTATTTTTGATTATGCCTTGGACGCATTTTTTTTAATTTTGGGCGCGGCCGGAATCCTGTCGCTTGGCTGGTGGCTGTATCAGAACGCGGCGGCAGCCGGGTATAAAGTTTATTTAAGCGCGTTAGTAAGTTTTTGGGGCGCGAAAGATAATTTAATTTTATACTTTTGGTTAGGTTTGCTGCTTTTATGTTTCAGCTGGTATCGCTTCCAGCGCCGGAAAGAAAAACACCCGCCGGTTAAAATTTTAACCTATCGCCAACAAGCGTGGCTAAACAAACAGCCGCAAATAATTCCCAATAATTGGCAGGAGCTAAAATCTTTTCCTACCAAAGTTAATGTTGCCAGCCGTTACCGCTACGAATTACTGCAATTACTTGAGAAAGCTTACGCGTTAGCGACGCAGTTCGGGCATCCGGAGCTAACTCCGGCGCACCTGATGCTGACGATTGTCAGTGAGTATGGCGAGAACAACAAAAATGTTGAGTTAAAGAAAGCCAGCGCGATTTTAGCTCGGCTGGGCGTTTATCGAGGGAAAATCGGCCCTAAATTGGAACAGGCGCTGCAAAAAATTTCTCCCGTAAACGACGGGCCAGAGACGACGCCGATTTTAAGCAAAGAACTAAGGCAAGCTTTAATTGAGTCGTACGTCCAGGCGCGAGACAACGGGCACTACTACATTGAAATGCCAGATTTAATCGGCCCCTTAATTAGCGCCGGCAGATTACTGCGAGGGATATTAGCGGAGTTAGGAATACGGCCGGAACAAATTCAAAATTCGGCGCAATGGCTTTTACTCAACGACCGCTATGCCCGTCGGGAGGAAAATTATCGGCAAAAAAACAAAAAGACGAACAGGCAATCAAAGCTATCCATGACGACGACGGCGGTGGCGACGCCGATCTTAAACCATTTCTGCCTTGACTTAACGCGGCAGCCGTTAACTGCCGGGCGACCGATTTTTGTTGACCGCGAAGCGGAATTGGGAGAATTGTTTAAGGCGTTTAGCGAAGGAAAGCGCCAGATTATTTTAACCGGAGAAAAAGGCGCGGGCAAAAAGTCTTTAATCAATCATTTAGCGGAGCAAATTGCCGCGGATGAAGTGCCGGCTTGTTTAAAAAACCGGCGGTTATTAAAGCTGGACTTAAATAAGATTAAAAACAAAGCGAGCGGGATTGATTGGGAGAAAAAACTACTGGTGATTTTACAGGAGTTAATCAAAACAAACGGCATTTTAGTAGTAGTTGACGGCCCGGAAGAGTTGGAAATAATTTTAAATAAATATGGAGGAAACTTTTATCTTTTAGCCGCGGCTGATCAAAAATTAGCCGGCGCGCATAACATAGAATTATCAGAGCCGACCAGTAGCGCGCTGATTCAAATATTGGCCAGCAACGCCGTACTGCTCGAGCATGAATATAAAATCACCTTTAACTACGAAGCGCTTTTAGTAACCGCGCAAGCAGCCAAAAATTACCCCAGCGGCGAGGCTTTGCCAGGAAAAGCAGTGAGATTATTGAATACCGTCGCCAAAAGCTACACCAGCGCCGCTGACCGCACCGTCAATGCTGATGCGGCGGCCAAAGTAATTTCCGGAGAAGTGGGGGTGCCATATACGAAAATTTTGAAAGAGATGAATAATTGAGTTTTTGAAAAATATTGTGTATCGTCATTCCCGCGAAAGCGGGAATCTAAGAATAAATAAAGAGAGATTCCCGCTTTCGCGGGAATGACAGCAAGCATTATGTTTCAAATTTTTTTGATAATTTTTTTAATTTCTGTATTTTCAACGTTATTAATAAAATATTTAGCGTTAAAATTTAATGTTGTTGACTACCCTGATTCTTCCCGTAAAATACACGACAAAGCCGTTCCGCTCCTGGGCGGATTAGCGATTGGTTTTAGTTTTTTTCTCGCCCTTTATTTGAACCGCGTTGATATTTTGGCGCGCGGCCTTACGGCCGCGCATTTAATTAGTTTTTTTCTGGGAGCGTTAATAATCATAATCGGCGGCGCTTTAGACGATATTTTTGATTTATCGCCCAAACAGCAGATTGTTTTTCCCTTACTCGCGTGTTTATTGGTAATTGGCGGCGGCATCGGCATCGTGAAAATTACGAACCCTTGGGGAGGATTGTTTTATTTTAGCGGCCTGACCGCGGCGGCGCTAACTATCGCCTGGCTGATGGGAATGATGTACACGACCAAACTTTTAGATGGCGTTGACGGGCTGGTGAGCGGGCTGGGAGTCATCAGCGGCTTGGTTATTTTTTTGTTTACCATGACCACAAAGTATTATCAGCCGGACGTGGGTTTAATGGGGTTAATTTTTGCGGCGGCTGGCGGCGGTTTTTTACTTTTTAATTTTTATCCGGCAAAAATATTTTTAGGGGAAAGCGGCAGTTTGCTGGTCGGTTACATCATCGGGGTGTTAGCTATCATCTCGGGAGCTAAAATCGCCATCGCCTTGCTGATCATGGGCATTCCGATATTAGATGTCGCCTGGACAATCCTCCGCCGCCTGTTTAGCAACCAAAATCCTTTTACCATGCCGGACAGTTTGCATCTGCACCATCGTTTATTAGCCAGCGGCTTAAGCCAGCGGCAGACGGTTCTGCTTTATTATTTTTTAGCGGCTGCTTTCGGCAGTGCCGCGTTATTTTTACAAAGCCGCGGCAAATTAATAGCGTTAGCCGTTTTGGCTATCTTGACGGTAGGGATAGCTTTCGCCTCAATTTTTTTACCCAAGGCGCGCAGAATTGACAAAGAAAGCAAGGGCGTGTAATATGATAAAGTTACCATTAAACAATAAAAGTTATGGCTATCATCGCAGTTATTAAAACCGGCGGCAAACAGTACAAAGTGGCGGAGGGACAAGTAATTCGGGTGGAAAAGTTAGACGGGGAACAAGGCAAAGAAATTAAGTTGGAAACATTGTTAATCACCGGACCAAACGGCGAAATTATTGAATTGGGACAGCCCACTTTGGGCGAAAAAGTCAGCGCGGAAATTATTGAGACTGGCAAAGGCAAAAAAATAACGGTGGTAAAATTCAAAAGTAAGGTGCGTTACCGCCGCAAAATCGGCCATCGCCAGCCGTTCACCAAAATAAAAATTAATAAAATCGCCTAATTGTTTTAAAAAAAACAGCACCATCCTCATTCGCGGGGATGGTGTTTTGGTATCAAGGCTTGCAATAATCTGATGACAGAAGTTACGCAAGTCATCGCCAATCCCAAAATAATAAAGATCCAGCACATAACCACGCCTAACAGTTCCCATTTATCCATTTTTGCCTTTCTAGTCTGGGAAGGATAATTATTTATCGGCGGCATCGCTTTTCTCCTTTTCATTTCCTATTTTCTAAAGCGTTTTTGATAGTGATTTCATCGGCGTATTGCAGGTCAGCGCCGCTCGGCAAACCGCGCGCCAGGCGCGTGATTTTTATATTATAATTTTTCAGAAACTTAGTTAAATATAAGGCAGTGGTTTCTCCTTCAAAAGTGGGGGAGAGGGCTAAAATTATTTCCCGCACTTTACCCGGCAAGCGCTGGGTTAATCCTTTAATGTTTAATTGTTCGGGAGTAATACCTTTGATTGAATCAATTAATCCGCCCAAGACATGGTAACGCCCTTGGTAAGCGGCGGTATTTTCTATTGTTATTAAATCGCGCGTATTACTGACAACGCAGACGGTAGTTGAATCGCGCCGGCCATTCGCGCAAATAGGGCAGGGGCTGGCTTCACTGACGCAGCCGCAAACCTCGCATTTAGTTATTTTTTGCTTAACGTTTTTTACCGCTAGGGAAAAATCATCTAGCGTCTTTTGGTCTTGTTGTAATAAATAAAAAACGAAACGCTCGGCTGTTTTGCGGCCGACCGTGGGAAGTTGGGAAAAAGCGTCAATTAAATTTTTAATTGAAGAAGGCAAGTCCATGTGTTCTGTTTGTCATTCCCGCGAAAGCGGGAATCCCATTGATTATACTTAGCGATTATTGGCGAGATTCCCGCTTTCGCGGGAATGACAGTTTATGTTAGGCGTTTATCAGTGATGATTTATAAATTTCCGGCTGATAAGCTTTTAGTCTAATAATTTTCATTTTGGGGAAAAGCGTCCGCAGTTTTTTAGCGTCCGCTTGTTGGTCATAGCCAAGGCAGGCGACGTCAGGGCGGTATTGTTTAAAAACTTTATAAATATTTTTATTGCCGAGAATTGCGTTATCAACTAAGCCGCACGCCCGTAATTTTTTTAGCCGTTCCGTTTGGGAGAATTTGGGCAAGCGCCCTTTAAACTTTAAAACATTTTTATCTAAAGCGACTACGGCTATCAGGTAATCCCCGTATTTCCGCGCTTGCTTAAGATACGACAAATGTCCCTGATGCAGGCCGTCAAATGTTCCGAAAACCATAACTTTCATACGTAATTCGTAGTTGATAATTTTTAATTGAATCCGGGGATTCCACCCGCCTCCTGCATCTTGCGCGCCATAATGCGCTGGATGTCTTTAATCACTTCGTTAATAACGCGCGGCAGTTCTCGTTCCAAAGTTTCTCGGGGCACGCCTTCGGCAATAGTTAAAGCGGTAACATTCATATTCCCGTCCATAGTTATTTTAATGCCGCTGCGTTCCGCCGTCGCCGATTCTCCGGAAAGAAGGTTCTGCATTTGTTTGGCGCGCGAACGCAGGTCGCGGATTTGTTTTAATTTGGAAAACATATTTTTTTGTCATTCCCGCGAAAGCGGGAATCTATTAGTTAATTTGTAAAAATATGGGATTCCCGCTTTTGCGGGAATGACATAATCCTAAAATTGAGGCGGCGCTTCCAATTTATCTTTCTCCAAATTTTTGAAACTAACCGTATTTTCATCAAAGAATAATTTCACGGCGCCGGTCGGGCCGTTGCGGTGTTTGGCAATGTGGATTTCGGCGATATGCCGCTCCTGCTCGGGGATGTCTTCTTCCCGGTAGTTTCTATCGGAAGCTTTACGGTAAATGAACATTACCACATCGGCATCCTGTTCAATCGAGCCGGATTCGCGCAGGTGCGATAATTTCGGGATGGCCGGCCGGCTCTGTTCCACGACGCGCGAAAGTTGCGAGAGCGCCATCACCGGAATATTTAATTCGCGGGCAATGATTTTTAGGGCGCGAGTAATTTCGGATACTTCCTGCACGCGGTTGTCTTGGTACTTGCCGCGGCCTTCCATCAGTTGCAGGTAATCCACCACCACCAGCCCCAGCCCCCTTTCCAGCTGCAAGCGGCGCACTTTAGTTTTTATTTCCATAATGTTTAAGCTGGCGGAATCGTCAATAAAAATCGGCGCTTCGGACAAGGTTCCCATCGCGTGCCCAATGCGGGAAAAATCATCGTCTTCGGCGCGGTCCGAGAGTTTGCCGGTGCGCATTTTCCATAACCCCACGCCGGCTTCAGCGCAAAGCATCCGGTCTACGAGCTGCTCTTTGCTCATTTCTAAGCTGAAAATTCCCACCGGCACTTTGGATTTAGTCGCCACTTGCCGCGCCATATCCAGCGCCAAGCTCGTTTTGCCTACGCTCGGCCGGGCCGCTAAAACAATCAAGTCCGACTTCTGCAGGCCGGCGAGCAAATTGTCTAAGCTGGGAAATCCGGTCGGAATGCCGCGCAGTTTGCCGCTTTGCTTATGCAATTCGTCAATCCGTTCAAAGGCTTCGGCCAATAAAGTGTCAATCGGCAAAAAGACATTGCGCAAATATCTTTGCGAAACGTTAAATAATTTTTGCTCGGCTTTGTCCAAGATATCGTCAACGTTGTCTTCTTCCTGAAAAGAGTCTTCGGAAATTTCCGCGGCGACATGCAGCAGCCGCCGCAAAGTCGCTTTGCGCTGTATGATGTTGGCGTAATTTACCACATGGGAGGCGGTGGCGACGGAGGCGGATAATTTTGCCAAATAGGAACGGCCGCCAACGATTTCCAGCTGCTTTTTTTCTTCCAAGCGGTTAGACAAGCTTAAAATATCAATCGGCTCGTTGCGCGCGAACAATTCGCGCATGGCCGCGTAAATTTTGCCGTGGGCCTCTTTATAAAAGTCTTCCTCGTTGATGATGTCGGCCACCTTGATAATGGCATCTTTATCAATCATCAAAGCGCCCAGCAGCGCGATTTCGGCTTCCAGGTTTTGAGGAGGGAGTTTGGAGATTATTTCGTTGGTTTCGGGCATGGTTTTATTGTATAGAGAGCCGTAGCAAAAAGCAAGCTGGATTTAGCAACAGGTTTTGCACAAAATATAAAAGAGAGAAGAAAAAAAAGCAGGGAAGTAATAATATCTCCTGCTTTTGAAATGTAATAACTATAAGCAAGTTTTTTATGGAGTAGTGGTTTCTAGTTGCCATTGAAACGCACTCCCAGCCATAAAAGGGACGATAACGCTATCAATACCTGGCACTGGATAGTTGTCCGGCACTTTCCATTCTTGTTTAATTATTGATATTTCATCTGGACTTTGTTCAAAGCCGTAGAAATCTGATCCACGCGTTGAAAGAAATGGCTCTAATTGATCCAACGCGTTTTGCTGCTCAAAAATTTCAACAATGGAAGCAAGCGCGACTGGCGTATTGAATATGCCAGCACAACCGCCGTCGCATTCCTTGGTTTCTCTTCGGTGCGGTGCGGTGTCTGTGCCGCAAAAGAACTTGTTGTTTGTTTCCGTAGCAACCTCAGAGGTGAATTGTGTATCATTAGGATTAAAGGGCTTCAATATACATAATGACCGAGGGTCTTGGCCAACTGGATAATTTAAAGACAGTGGCTGATTAGCTACAGCAGCCATTACTAATGCTCGCGCATCGTCTTCTGTTTTCGCAATCGGTTTACAAAAGTTATGCGGTCTTAATTTGTAGCCCGAAGCGGCATTATAACCAATAACATTGTCAAGTGTCAGCCGCAGGTGGTGCGGCGTTATGGTTGCCGCGGCATTTTTAGGCAGAATCGCAATGCACCAAACAGCCGCTTCCGTTGTTATGTGTTCCAGAACAAAACGCGTGCCAGGAAATGCTAAAACAAAATCGCGGAATGTTTCTAAGAAAAACAATTCTTTTTTTAAGCCTTCAACTTGAGGATTAGGAGATTCACCGTGAAAGAGGACAATCATGTTATACTTTTCCACACGCTCCATGACCGGATACAATTTCATGTATGCCTCTACGCCATTTCCTGAATTGGTCGTCATATTCTTGGGGTAAATTTTCGCAAATCGGATACCTTCGGCTGCCGCGGCGTCAATGTCACTGGGTGTCGTTTGCTCCGTGATTTGGATAGTCATAACCGGGTCAATTTTTGGCCACCCAGTTTCTTCATGCGTAATTCTAATCGCCTTTTCAATTTCACCTTTATACCGCAGAGCGTCCGGCGCTGTTAGAATAGGCGGGACCGTATTCGGCATGGCCAAAACTCTTCCTAAACCTTGTTGCATAAACATTTTTACCATAAATTTCAGCAACTCACCTTGCCGGTAGTGCGCGTGGTAGTCATGCCATCTTTTCAGAGTAATTCTGTCTGCTTTTACTTTCATTTTCATTTACCTCATTTCATCTATTTTTTATTTTTTAATTCAGTAATACTGTTGATACCATCCTTGTTATAATTTCCAATTCACTCATTCCCAAAAATTTTATGCGCTCTTCTGATAATGTCCTGTACTCGCCCGGGTTGAAGCCGTTTGCAAGCGAACATACCCGCTGACCCGGTAGATACTGAATCAGCGAGGTTTTTAAATTCATCAACATGCTCGGCGCGGGTAATGCCGCCACCGGCGTTAATGTGTTTGGTGATGCCGGTTTGGCGCGCGTCTCTAAGCCAAAACAAGAGTTTTCCGCGCAGGCAGGCGCCGGAAATGCCGCCGCCGCCGTATTTTTCCAGCGGTGATTTGTTCAGGCCAATTTTTTCCATGTCATACTGCAGTGTTGGCCAGGCATCTTTCCAGGGAATGGTGTTGGTAACGCAAAGTGCATCACAGCTAGCGTGCTCGCAGATTTTTTTGGCTACCTCTGGCGGCGTCAAGAGATTGATTTTTGGCGCCAACGGAATGCCTAGCGCGGCGGCGCAGGCAAGCGCTTGGTGAATTTCATCTATTAATTCCGTTGGATTGAGCCCCACATTGGGGCAAGAAAAGTTAATTTGTAATCCAACGGGCGCTTGAAATTTTTTAACCTGACTAATGCTGGCCACCCCGGGTGACTGCGGTGTTTTGGCCGCGTGCGTTGCAAACTGAAGACCGTGCAGGAAAGCGTTGAACATATCAACAAACGCCTGAAGTTCTTCAAAGCGTTGTTTTGCGGTCGGCGCAACTGACATAAAAGACAGCCAGAATGGTTCCGTTCGTTCCTGCCAAAATCCCGTATCCAGCAGCGAACCAGCGCCTGGACCGGAAAGTCCAACCGCGTTTATGGCCACTTCATTTTTTGCGTCGCAGTAGACGCAGTCCGGAAGCCGCTGCTGCGGCATGACATCTCGCGGCGTGCGTATCACAATGTGCTGTCCATCGGCGAGCGTTCCGTCATTGTTTAACCGTAAGCCGCGCATGAAGCGCAGCGGCATGTTGCCTTTGCGAAAGTTCAGCGTTGTTGTTTTGGCGACAAACGTCATGCCGTCAAATGAAAGCAAACCCAGTTTCATAAAAGGTTTGTGAAACCAGTAGCCCTCCCCAAAAAATCCCTGCACGCCTGATGCGCCCCAAATCGGGCCAAAGTCAATGCCTTCAATCAGTCTCGTCTTCATCTTTTTTTCTCAACTTTCTATGGGTTATTTTATGATGTATACTAATGCTACTAATGCTATTTTTAAAGATCAATGATTTGCCCCCAACTTTAATTTTTAGGGGCAACACCACTTTAACAATAAAATAATTAAAATGCAACCTTGAGCAAAATAAACCAAGTATGCTATTATGAAGGTAGGATAATTTTATTTAATGTTATTGAAACTATGTCTCAACTTACGCCGGCAGTTACTTTAGCTCTTTCTTATTTAACGCTCTTGGGCGACATATTTATAATACTTTGGCTTGTCTGGTTAATAGGGCGGCGGGGTTTTAGTAGCGGCAACATCAATCGTGGGCTAAATTTTTTCAGCCGGCAGGGAATTAAATTCGCTTTTATTATCGCGCTGATCGCAACCCTAGGCAGTTTATTTTATTCGGAAGTAGCCGGCTTTGCGCCCTGCACGCTCTGCTGGTATCAGCGCATTTTTATGTACCCGCAGGTGTTGCTTTGGGGCATAGCTTGGTGGAAACAAGAAAAGCATATCGCCGATTACGCCATTAGTTTAGCGTTTGTAGGCGGGGCAATCGCCGCCTACCACTATTTATTAGCGCTTCAGCCAACGGCCGCTGTCGCTTGCGCGACGGTAGGTTATTCCGCTTCCTGCACGCAGAATTTTTTCCTCCAGCTCGGATATATTACCATTCCGATGATGGCGCTGACCGCTTTTATCTTGATTATCATTGGCGGCTTGGCGGTTAAGCGCAAGCGCGCGGAGTAATTATCATCAACGTATTATAATTGAAAATAATTTTTTAGAGATAAAAAATGAGCCGTTGCGCGGATTTGAACCGCGGACCTACTCCTTACCATGCCTGCCCGCAATGTCTGAGCCCGAAAGCGGATTTGAACCGCTGACCTACTCCTTACCATGGAGTTGCTCTACCAACTGAGCTATTCGGGCATGATGCGAAGGCAGGCGGGGAGTTGCCCCGCCTGCCAAGCGCCTGGAGCCGAGACCGGGATTTGAACCGCTGACCTACTCCTTACCATGGAGTTGCTCTACCAAGTGAGCTACCTCGCGCTAAGCGACTGGCGGGCAGGTCTACCAGCTGATCTACAACGGCCAAATAGTAGTGTATTTATTGTACCAAGTTCGCACCTATTTCCAAAACAAATGATGTCGCACGCTTCGCGTACGTGGTGGCTTGGAA
>PFAT01000017.1:0-897 GCA_002773575.1 Candidatus Falkowbacteria bacterium CG10_big_fil_rev_8_21_14_0_10_44_15 | reverse complement strand
ATGTTCCTTGCTTTCTTGATTTGGCGGTGGTGAAATTTTTCTTGAAAAAGGAACGGACATTTTTCTTCGGTGTCCTGCCCTCAAGGTCTCGGGCAGGTGGCGGAACAATGCGGACGAAGTTTTGGCAAAACTATTTTTTGGGAAAAGGATTTGCCAAAACTTCGGCTGATTTGTTTTTGAATTCGGATGTCGCAAATGGAAAAGGAGGGGTTTGGGGAGGATTTTTCCATTTGCTCCTCTTTTTGTTTTGGGGGAATTCAAGGGGACAGAAAACAAAAAACAAATTCAATATTGAGCCTCGTGTCATTTGTTATCGCTAGTGGTTCGTCCAACGCCTTGGAGTCCATCCTCGGCATCCGCCTCGGACATTTCCGCTATGGCTACTCGCGCCTAGATGTCTATGTTTGGCGCATTTCCTCGCAATCCCGCTCTGCGGAGCGGGTGCTCGGATGCCAGCTGTTTGGGGGGAGGAAGGAATCCTCCCCCCAGCTTCGGTCTCCTCCTCGCAGTGGTTTGCTAGATTATTCAGTGCTTTATTTCGGTTAGTGGTTTGCGTGCGTCTTTGCCTTCGTTGTTTGTGCCTTCGGAGTCCGCCCTCGCACAACCCCCTTCCTCGTTTTCAAAATATCTTTCGTGGTGTCGCTTCCGCTTTGGGTTTCTGTATTGCAAGATAACGGCGGCGTTCATCCAAGGGCGTGGACGCCCTAGCGGAAATGTCCGAGGCGCGAAGCCATATGTGCTTGCCCCTCCCACCCAGTGTGCGCACATCCCCGCCCGCGAAGGACAAGAGGAATCGCGAGCGGGACTCCCTAAACTGCTATTTTTTGTTTAAATTCTCGTAATATTTTCTCAAAGCTTCCTCTTGTGTTTTATGTAAATGCACACTCGATCTTTTAG
>PFAT01000035.1 GCA_002773575.1 Candidatus Falkowbacteria bacterium CG10_big_fil_rev_8_21_14_0_10_44_15 | reverse complement strand
TATAATTTTTCATAGAAATCTAACTTAGCATTATTGGCGCTTCGCGCCAAATATGTTGCGTTAGATTCTGGAATCAAACTAATAATAATTAATAAAAAAAATTTATGTCTGAAGAACAAAAAACAGCCGAGGAAACAACCGCGGTTGAGGTCCCGGAAAAATTCAGCTCTCTCGTCGAAGAGATTGCCAAAATGTCGGTTTTAGATTTAGCCGAACTCGTCAAAGTTTTAGAGAAAAAATTTGGCGTGTCCGCGGCGGCGCCGGCGGCGGCGCCGGCGGCGATGCCGGGCGCTAACGGAGCGGCCGAAGCGGCGGAGGAAAAAACCGAGTTTAACGTTGAACTAACCGCGAGCGGCGGCAATAAAATCGCCGTCATTAAAGTCGTCAAGGAAATCACCGGTCTGGGCTTGAAAGAGGCCAAAGATTTGGTTGACGGCGCGCCCAAAGTGATTAAAGAGGGCGTACCCAAAGCGGACGCGGAAACGATGAAGAAAAAAATTGAAGAGGCCGGCGGACAGGTTACTTTGAAGTAAGAAGTTAGAAGCAATAATTTAAAAATAAAAAGTTCGGATTTTTTCCGAACTTTTTAAATCCAAACGTCAAAATTTAAGATTTTAGATTTTGAGTTTATTTTGCCTGCCTGCCGGTAGGCAGGGAATAATTTGTTTTCTATTTTATCTCCTCCATTTTAATTTCATAAACTGACGCGTCGTTAAGCAGTAAAATTTTTTGTTCTTGTTCCCGCACCGCAAAATCTCGCAGACTGGTTAAGCGCGGTATTTTATACTGCAACAAAAATTTGCCGCCCTTGTCAAAAACCACCAATCTCGTTTGCGCCGGCTCTAAGACGTATATTTGTCCTTGCTCGCTCGCGCCCGCTAATCTGATTTTTTGCGGATTAGCCAAGGGCGGGTTAACCGCCGCCAGCTTAAATTCATTGACATAGCCGGAAAGCAGCCTGATTACCTCGCCGTTATTTTTTAATACGTAAATATAGCCGTCAATGTCAAAGCTCACCGCGTTATTAATGTCTAAATTTTCTTTGATCCAAGGATCGCGGGCGGAAAAATCGCGGCTATAACGCCAGATGTTATTTTGCGGCGCCGACAGCAGATAAAGACGGCTGTTATAACTGGCTGCTTCCGTAATTTCGTTTAAGGCGGCAAAATTATTAATGTCGGTAATGTTATTTTTATCATCAATGATTATCCCGCCGCCGGCAGCCACAAATAACGGCTGGTCGGCTTGCCCAACCGTACCCCAGCCAATATTATTCAGGCCGCTTTTAAGCAAATTAACGGTTTGATCGGTTAAATTAAATTGGTATAAAGATTTATTCCGGCTGTCGGCGATAATCAAACGCTCTTTAACCGCCACCATTTTAGCCGGCTCGGCGCCGGCGTTTAATTGTTTTAAATTAATCAGCTCGGCCGGCTCGGCAATGGCGACTACATGGCTGATGGTGGCTATTTGGGAAGCGTTAATGTCCATAAATTTATCAATCAGGCGTTGGTCGACGTTTTTAAACTCCCGCATCCGGCCGATTAAAACGTTAGTTTCGCTAATCAACTCTTGCGCCTTGTCTTCGTTGCGGTAAAGCAGGCTCGCCTCCGTTTGATTTTGTTTTTGCGTTAATGATTGGATTAATTCCTGATAAGTTTGCTGGCTGGTTTGTTCGTTTTTATTTTTAGTCAGCTGATAAATGCTGGCCGTGAACAATAAGCAGCAAAGCAAAAAAGTAACCAGTAAAGTTTTGCTGGCAGTCGATAAATTAAAAAACCAGCGCGCGGCGGCGGCCAACGAAAATTTAACCGCCGCCGAGCTGCGGCGAGCGGCCCTGCCCGTTTGTTTAATCAGCTCTTGTGGGTGGGCCAAAAGTTTAAGCAGGAAGACGGCGATATTGAGAGCGTAGGCCAGGAAATTCTTCAGATGATAATTAAATCTGGTTAGCCAATTCAAACGGTGCTTTTTTACTAAAAAGACCCGGTCCCTGATAATCGTAGCCAGCTTTTGTTCTCGGTTGCCGCCGATGGCAGCTAAAATATTTCTGCCCCAAGCCGCCAGGCGGTTAGCGTGGATAATGCCGATCGGCGAGAGGTATTTTTCGGTTGTATTTTCGGTTTCGTTCATCCGTTCCAGCGAATCGTTGGCGGTGATGTTTATCTGCATTTGCGGCAGAGAGCGTTTTATCGCCGGCGTCGCCGAGCTTTTAATTATCAGCGCCAGAAAAGTAACGTAGCTGTTTATTTTATGCAGCTGGCTTTTAAGATGTTCAATGGCGCTGACGGGCGGCAGAGTAGTGATGATTTTAGTCAAATGCCGGTTGTTTACGTATTCCGGCAGAATTTCATTGCTCAAAACGACATAACCTTCGTCCGGAATGCGGCCTTCGGTAAGGTTAGAAAATATTTTGTTGAGATGGGGCTTTTTTTCACCGGCCTCTTGTCCGCCGATAACGGATATTTTGTAAATTTTTTTGCCGCTATCGGGGAGACTCTCGCTTTCTTTAGCGATTTCCGGATAAATAAGCAATATCTTGATCTTGCCGGCAGACGTAAAAATTAAGTCGTTTTTATAAATTACGCCGGCGACGATATTAATCGCTTTCGGCTCTATTTTTAACCTTTCTTTTTTGATAAAGTTTTCCAATTCGCCGTTGATTTTACCCAGCGCGGCTTCAAAGATTTCACTGACTTTAATAGTGCCCATCCGGTCGCGTAAGGTGATTTTTTCGTTTTGATAGTAATGGGCCGGCAGGGCGGAGATGAACCAATTAAGCAGTTTAAGGGCGGCGGGTTTGGTTGATTCAATTTCGCTTAACAAAAACAGTTTGCCTAAAATCGCTTCCTGGTCAATTTGCGGGTTGGCAATAAAAATATCCGCCGTGGTTGACGGCTTGCCGGAAGTGGGCGTTAACAGCAAGCGGGAAATTTTATAATACATAATGGTCTGGAAGGACAATTTGAATTCTAATGACAAGTATATTATAATATAAAAAGATAAAGAGTACAAAGTATTAGTCGTTCTCTGTGCATAAGTCAGCTTCAGGATGTAGGGAACAAGCAGTGCCAAGCCAAAATTTAGAATAATTAGGTTAATTAGAAATTTTATTTTATGTTAACTAAACTTTTTTCTTCTCCGGTTCGCGTAAAAATTTTAAAATTTTTAATTATGCACAGTCCGGTTGATTTTAGCGCGGCCGACATTGCCGCTAAAACCAAGTCGGTCGTCCGCAGCGTCAATAAAGAAATGGGAAAGTTGGCGGAAACCGGGGCGGTCGTTGAGGAATTAAAGCCGCTGGCGGTAAACAAGAAAGTCGTCAAAGTAAAACATTACCGCGCGAATGTTGATTTCGCTCTTTTTTCCGAAATAAAAAATTTATTCATCAAGCTGCAGGTGTTGGAACTTGATTATTTGCGGCATAAATTACCAAACATCGGCCGGCTGAATTATGCGGCGCTGGCGGGCAAATTCGTCGGGAACGCAACGAGCGGCGTTGATCTGCTTATCGTCGGCAGGGTGGACAATAAAAAATTAGAAAAACTAATCGCTGATTTTCAAGCGGCTGTCGGCTGGGAAATCAACTGGGCGGTAATGGATCTGGAAGAATACGACTACCGGCAAAAAATAGGGGACATGTTTTTGTATAACTTGTTGAGCGGAAAAAAAATAGAATTATTTAATAAGTTTGTTTAAAATTTATGCCGGGGATTAAGCCAGAAAAATTCTATCCGCGCGACCAAGCCGAAAGTTTGCGGGAGCAAGCGAAGAAATTTCCGCTCCCAACGGCGGCGGCTGAAAGTATCCCCTTACGCCCGTCGCCGGCGGAAGAAAAATTGAAAGATAGTTTGGCGAAAAAAGAGCGAGACTTAAATCAATCATTACCTAAAAATTAACCATAACCATATGGCGCAACCAGCAGCGGTACAAACTATCGCGGCCAAAATTATGGCCGCGGTGGGCAGCGAACATTTGCCGGCCGAAGCCAAAGAATTAATTCAGGAAAATTTGGAAGCCCAAATTTTACGGCGGCTGGGCTTAATTATCATTGAGCATTTGGACGAGGAGGGCTTAAAGGCGTACGAGCAATTAACCGCCGGCGGAGCTTTGCCGACCGCAGGCGAAATGCAAAGCTTTTTGGAAGCGTACTTGCCGGATTACGAGGAAAAGGTTAAAGCCGGAATGGGGGAGTTTATGAAAGAGGTGGCGGAAATTATTCAAAAATCACACGCCAAATCATAAGGTTTAACTTTTAATTATGCCAACAGAAAAAATTCCCCCAAAAAGAGAGTTTGATGATGAAAGGCGGGGAGTAATCCCATCCGCTGAAGGTCTTAAGGCAAGAAGAGAAAGAAGAAAACAAGAAAGGCAAGCGAGACAAGCAAAACGAGAGTCACAAGAACTCGGTGATGTTGGTGTTGCCGATACGCCCGGAAATATTTCGCCCGAAGAAACTATTGGTAGCGCGGAAAACATAAGCGCTAGCTGGCAGGAAGTAAAAGGTTTATTAGATAAAGAACCAGAAGAATTGATTGCCGCTGATAAAGAGTTAG
>PFAT01000010.1 GCA_002773575.1 Candidatus Falkowbacteria bacterium CG10_big_fil_rev_8_21_14_0_10_44_15 | reverse complement strand
AAACTCCAAAGCAAAAAAATGCTTATCGGCACCCAGCCAAAATACAAAAAAATTCGCGCCACCAAAATATCCGCGGGCAGTTCTAGTAAAGACATTATCTTATCTAAATTAATGACGACATCCATAAGATAATAAATCCAAACACCTTCCTCCCACGCCAAATCTTGGTGTAGGGGTATTCTGGAAGGTGTCTGGATAAAGTATCAATGTAATGTATTGTACCACATTTTGCTAAAATTTGGCAAACAAAATTCCGTCCCGCGAGCATTGCGGGACGGAAAATAATAAATTTAACTTGCGGTTAATTACTGGGTACTAACTGATATTTCCCGTTTTCTTTCCGAAACCTGTCTTTACTCATCAGCGCTAAATTGATAGTGGCTTTTTTAACTAGACGTTTTTTAAAAACGCCGTCAATAACTTCTTCTTTAGTTAAGGGCTTGCCCGCTTCTTTCAGCACCTTGACCACTACGTCGCTCACCGTGCCGTTTTCATAGCCCCATTCCTGGAGAGCGTATATTCCTCGGCCGATTAAGATGTATTTATCGTCTAAAATAAGTTCGTTATGAACGGTGGCGGCGTTGGCTTGCTTATGGTCAAAGCTAATGGCGTTTATTTTATCGGTAATTTCGCGGAAGTGCATTGGTTTGCCGTAATTTTTGACAACCAAATAAATTTTATGGTTGATCGTTTTCGGCGTTATTTCCGGCCAGTCTTTAATCCCCCAGTGCCCGAATTTATTTTGCCGCAAATGCTTGCTTAAGCGCAATAACGAATATAACGCTTTATGCTTATTTATTGCTTCGGTATTTTCGGCAAAGTACTGGCTTCTAACCAATGGCGAGATGTCAAAATTATTGCTGACGCGCAGGCGCTCGGCGTGTTTTTTATAAACCTCGCTGGCCGTCACCAAATTAATAATTTCTTCGGTGCGTAAAACGGACTTTAACTCTTCTAATTTACGGATGATAAACTCCAGCAGCTCCTGCAGATGGTCAAGGGTCGAAAATTTCAATTTCCACAAATCATTATATTGGCCGTTTTCCTTTACGTAATCAAACTCATCGGCCAGCAGTTTGGCTAAGATAAAAGAGTAATGGTTTTTTAAAACTTCATTGTTAATTCTTTGTTCGCTGTTAGCGAGCATTGATAAATAGCTTAAATTATCAATCAAATAAGAGCGCTCAATGATGCCCCCGTGCTCCTCCAGCAAGTTATTGATTACGTCGCGCAAGTTGGAAGTGTATTTATCAAATTCGTCGTGCTTTTTGATTTTAGAGATGGCGCTGTTCTCAATCTGGCGGATGCGTTCGCGAGTTAAGTTGTATAAACTCCCGATTGCCTCTAAAGTTACCTTGGCGTCTTTAGACAGGCCAAAACGCATATTTAAAACCTCGCGCTCTTTGGCGCGCAATCCGCTGAAAAGGTTGTCTAAAATAATTTGGCTGTCCAAAATGGCCGCCTCTTCTTTAACGGTATTGTTTAAAATTGTGTCTAAAATTGACCTATTGTCCATAAGAATAAATCAATCCAAGCATTTATCCAAACACCTTTCAGAAGGTGTTCGGATTTATTGACTTAAGAGTAATTTTGTCTAAATTTTATTATAGCCATATAATATCATATTTTCAAAAATAAGTCAAATAAAAAAGCTTGCTTTAAAAAAATTCATTTAATTTTAGCAAAAAAATACTATCATTATTTTACCGGCAAGTTTTATAATTTGACAAATATAAAATCTGTATTTATACTGGAGTTAGCACTCTTAATATTAGATTGCTAACCATATGTTCAACAAACTCACCATCAAATCCCAAGAAGCGCTGATTGTGGCGCAAAATATCGCGATTGAAAACGGGCAGCAGCAAATTTCCGCTTTGCACCTGCTCTACTCCCTGATTATCCAACCGGAAAGTATGGTGAAAACCATTCTGGACAAGTTAAACATCAACGAAGATAAGATCAAGCAGGAAATTATTTCCGGCATTGAGCGCCTGCCGAAAACGCCGATTGAATCGGTTGTCGGCGCCATCCAAGGCACGCAAGAAGTCGCTTTAATCATGAACGAAGCTAAAAAGGAGGCGGATAAAATGAAAGATGAATTTATTTCCACCGAACACCTCTGGTTGGCGATTTTATTGGTTAAATCGTCAGCGCAGGAAATATTAAAAAATTTAGCCGTTAACTACGATGAGGTTTTAAAAATATTGGCGCAGGTGCGCGGCGCTACCCGCATTACCGACCCCGAGCCGGAAGCTAAGTTCCAGGCGCTGGAAAAATACGCGCTTAATTTAACGAAACAGGCGCGGGAACAAAAATTAGACCCGGTAATCGGCCGCGACAACGAAATTCGCCGGATCATGCAGGTGCTTTCCCGCCGCACTAAAAATAACCCCGTTTTAATCGGCGAAGCCGGCACGGGAAAAACGGCGATCATCGAAGGTTTGGCGCAAAGAATCGTCGCGGGCGACGTGCCGGAAACTTTAAAAAACAAAGAACTCATTAATTTGGACTTGGGCTCGCTTTTGGCCGGAGCGAAATTCCGCGGCGAATTTGAAGAACGGCTGAAAGCGGTATTGAAAGAAATAAAAGCGCAGGCGGGAAAAATTATTTTATTTATTGATGAATTGCATACGCTGGTCGGCGCCGGCGCTACCGAAGGGGCGCTGGACGCTTCCAACATGCTGAAACCGGCTTTGGCGCGCGGCGAATTGCACGCGATTGGCGCCACCACCACTAAAGAGTACCAACGCTACATTGAAAAAGACGCGGCGTTAGAGCGGCGCTTCCAGCCAATTTACATCAATGAGCCCTCAATTGAAGATACGATTGCCATTCTGCGCGGCATTAAGGAAAAATACGAAGTTTTCCACGGCGTGCGCATTACCGATAAAGCCATTCTGGCGGCGGCAGAACTTTCCCAACGCTACATTACGGACCGATTTTTGCCGGACAAAGCGGTGGATTTAATTGACGAAGCGACTTCCGCCCTGCGCATGGAAATTGACTCGATGCCGGAAGATTTGGATAAATTAAAGCGCGAAATTACCCGCTTAGAAATTGAAAAAGCCGGCATTGAAAAAGAAAATAAAAATACCTCCGTCAGTGAAGACACGAAAAAGAAAAACGCGGCTACCATCCGCAAATTAACTAAAAGGCTTTCGGAACTGAAAGAAGAAGAAAAACAGCTGGAAATGCATTGGAAAAACGAAAAAGAAATTATTGCCGCCATCCGCGCGGACAAGAAAAAAATAGACGAATTAAAACAGGAAGCCGAACGGCTGCAAAATATCGGCGAATTAGGCAAGGTAGCCGAAATCCGTTACGCGGAAATTCCCAAACTGCAAAAAAACATTGAAAGCAATGAACAGCGGCTCGCGCAAATTCAGCGCGCCGGCCAGGCCATCTTAAAGGAAGAAATTGACGAAGAAGATATCGCGGAAGTGGTATCGCGCTGGACCGGCATTCCGGTCGCTAAAATGTTGGAATCGGAATCGGCGAAACTGGCAAAAATTGAAGATGAGCTGAAGAAACGGGTGCTGGGGCAAGATGACGCCATCAAGTCAGTCGCTAACGCCATCAGGCGCTCCCGCGCGGGCATTAATGAAATGGGAAAGCCCATCGGCTCGTTTCTTTTTGTCGGTCCAACCGGCGTGGGCAAGACGGAATTAGCCAAAGCGCTCGCCGCCTTGATGTTTGATACGCAAGAGGCGATGATTCGTTTAGACATGTCCGAATATATGGAGCGCCATTCGGTCGCGAAAATTATCGGCTCTCCCCCGGGCTATATCGGCTATGAAGAAGGCGGGCAACTGACGGAAAAAGTGCGCCGCCGCCCCTATAGCGTCATTTTATTCGATGAGATTGAAAAAGCGCATCCGGAAGTGTTTAACATGCTGCTGCAAATTTTAGACGACGGCCGCCTGACCGATTCCAAAGGCCGCGTGGTTAACTTTAAAAATACCATTATCATCATGACCTCAAATCTTGGCAATCAGGTGATTCAGGAATATTCCATTGGCTTTGCCGACCATGAGGACAAAGCAAAAGCGGCCACCGCGCGCGGGGCCGAGATGAAAGACAAGATTATGGCTATCCTGAAAGACCATTTTAAACTGGAGTTTTTAAACCGCATTGACGAAATCGTCATCTTTAAATCCCTCACGGAAGAAGTGCTGGCCCAAATCGTTGACTTAGAATTAGCTAAAGTTCAAAACCGCCTTGCGGCTAAAAACATCAAACTTTTATTTAAAGAGGGCATTAAAAAAATGCTGACTAAAGAGGGTTATGACATAACTTTCGGCGCCCGTCCCCTAAAGCGCGTGATTCAAAATAAAATTTTGGACGAGCTCGCCTTGGAAATCATTGAAGGCAAAATCAAAGACAACGACAAGGTGGAAATTATTTTAAACCCGCAGGAAAAGGTAGAGATGAAAGTGAGATAAGAAAGTTAAAAATAAAAAGTTAAAAATACCTCTAATTTTAGAGGTATTTTTGAATAATGGTTGACAAAATATAAAATGTGTGATATCATTTTATTAAGTTAATTGTATGGTACATTTTCGATATTTTTAAAATCCATCTTAAAGGAGTATGGCTATGAAAAGTATAATAGTGGGTCTATTAGGGATGTTCTCTTTTGTTCTCTTGTTTTTCCTGCTGACTTGGCATATGTTTGATTTTCTGTCAGCTGTGTGTGGTACAGCTATGTTATTTATTCTTGTGCTACTAGCTACTGGGATGGCTCTGTTAGCAGCTTTAATGACTCCATAAAAAAGATGATAAAAATAGGGAGGGCCATTTCATCAATCTTTGCCTGCGAGTTATTCGCCGCAGTTTCTCTCACGAGAGGAACGGCGGCTTTTTCTTTTGTCCAAGAATTAATGATGTTAATATTACATACCCAATCCCCAGCGGATGATTCAAGTACGGGCTGAAAAAGCTCGTTACCATAATCATGGCTAAACCTGATAGCAAGCTGATGCATAGCAACTTGTAACTTGTAACTTGTAACTTGTAACTTGTTTTA
>PFAT01000013.1 GCA_002773575.1 Candidatus Falkowbacteria bacterium CG10_big_fil_rev_8_21_14_0_10_44_15 | reverse complement strand
ATATCGCTAATTTAAAAAAACGGCCCCTCGGCCGTATTTTTTTTACCTCACCTCCCTTCGGGTACCCTCTCCTTTATAAGGAGAGGGGTTAGGGGTGAGGTTAGAGCAGCGCCGCTCCAATCGCCCCGGCTTGCTCTAACTTTGCCGGCACTACTTTTATCTTTTTTAATTTCGGCGATAAAATTTTCGCCCTTAAGCTCTTTTTTACTTCGGCTAAAAACAGCTCGCCCGAGTGCATGGCGCTGCCGCCGATAACGATAATTTCCGGGTCCACCAAATTAACGATGCTCGCCAGCGCCAAGCCCAAATACCGGCCAAACTCCTGATACGCTTTGAGCGCTAACTCGTCGCCGTGAAACGCTTCTTCGGCTTTAGCCTGCGGATTGCCTTGCGTTAAATTATGATAAATTTCTTCTAAAGTCATCGGCGTATTGTCTACGACATCCACTACCATTGCTCCCGGCTCGCCGGCCGAGCCGTGCACCCCTTGGAAAATGTCGCGGTTAATGCTAATCGCGCCGCCGATGCCGGTACCAAGCGTGATGCCGACCGCGCTCGCGGAATTTTTAACCGCGCCCAAAGCGAGTTCGGCGCGCAAAAAGCAGTTCGCGTCGTTATCAACCCATACGGGCAATTGATATTTTTCCTGCAATATTTTTCCAATCGGCGCCTCATTTAAAATTTTTAAATTATTACAGTGCAATACTTCTCCTTGTTCGTTTTTATTAGTAGGCGCGCTGATGATGCCCGGCACGCCGATGCCGATTGTAATGACTTGGCCATTGCCTTTCTTGGCCCGCTCCAACAGGGGATCAATTAAGGCATGCAACATCACTAAAAATTTTTCCAAACTATTTTTCGGCGTCGCGAGCTTATAGTCCGCCGCTACTTCCTTTTTAACCAAATCAAATAAAACCGCGGACATCTTCGTCCCGCCGATGTCTACGCCGATGGAATATTGTATTTGTTTTTCTTCGGACATATCTGGACATGTCATTCCCGCGAAAGCCATGCCTACCCTGCCTACCGGCAGGCAGGCGGCAGGCAGGCGGGAATAACAACAAAAAAATGTTAAAATAATTTTGCCGCCTCATTCCACATCCCGCTATCTCCATTAACCTCTTTTTCCCAATACCACCATTCCACGCCCCAGAGATAAAATTCGCGGAAAGACGAACGGCGGGCAAACTCCAAAATATCCCTGAATTTCTCTAAATTCATCGTGCGCTCGCCTTCCGCTTTTGTCAATTGGTAGTAGGGCTTTGGTCCCCAAGGTTCGGCTTGCAATTCAATTACCACGATGTCGCGCGGTTTGGGCATGCTTAAAAATTCCGTCAGATTCGCTTTCAGGCGAAAAAATCCGGGCGTAAGCGGGTAATGGATGTAGCGATTAAAGTGGTAACTATAGGTATCGCGGTAAAGCGAGGTGCCGAAAATGTCGGCTCGCGAAGCCGCCAGCACCCAAAAGCTCAACTCGCCGCTGTCAGTAAGGATAATCGGCCGCCGATCAAGCGAGCGCGCTAATTTTATTTCTTGGTCTAAAAATTTTTTGTCTAATTTTGGGCAGTCGCCGAAGTGCGGCAGGAACGGCTCGTTTTCCACCTGCCAAGCGATAATGTTGCCTCGGTCTTGATACCGCTCAATTACTTGCTTTAAATAATTTAAAATTTTTTCCTGCCTCTCTTGAGCGGTTAAATCTTTCGCCCACTCGGGGGAATGGCACTCCGGCCAGCGAGGCAGGCGGTAGCCAAGAGCTAAAATGACGCTGGCGTTCCTTTGGGCCGCTTCGCTGATCTGCCAATCTAAATCGGCAAAATTAAACACGCCCGCCTTATATTCAATTTCGTCCCAATAAGCCATTAGGCGAAACTGCCGCGCGCCCAAATCATCCAAGGCGGCGGTAAACGCGGCTTGCCAGTTTAGCCCCATGCCGCGCACCAGCCGCGGCGAAAAAGTTACGCCGTAAGATAATTCGTCCGGGTCGTAAATCGGGCGGATGCTCGCTAAAGGCAGCAGAACAATAATCGCAACCGCTACTATCAAAAAAGCGAATAAAAATCTGTGACGCTTAAAATAAATTATTAATTTCATAATTTCATAATTTTACACTAACAAATATAAACCAACTCCAACTAAAATAATCCCGATTAATTTCTGCGCCAACACCGCCCTATTCATTTCCTCCTTTAAAATTCCCGGGTAACTCTCGGACAAAAACAGCACGATAAAAATCAAAAAAACGTACTGGATGCCTTGCAAGGCGTTAATCAGCGCGACATTGCCTAAGCTGATGGCGTAGTTAAGCAGAATGAAAGCAATAACCGCCAGCAAGCGAATGCCCAAAAAGAGCGGCAAATTTTTGATCGCCTCTGTTTTTCTTTGCGGCTCAAAAATAATATCCCAGTTGCGCCGGGGCACGATTAAAAATAGCGCACCTAAAAAACTTCCCAGCCGCGTCCAAATATAACTGCCTAAAAACGGCTGGTGCAAAAAAATATATTTTATTAAAACGTAATAAGCGGCAAAAACAAAAGCGGAAACGATAGAGTTAACGATTAACCGCCGCGTGGGATGCAGCTCCGCGCTCGTAGACCCAAAAAAAATGCGCGTTCTGTCCAGCAGCCATCGCCACCAGCGCTGCTGCCGCTGCTTCACGGAGATGAGGATGCCTCCGGCCAATAAAATAATAAAAGCCAGGAACTCCTGCCCGCTAAAGACGTGCCCGAAGAAAAGGTAGGAGAAAATGAAGCTGAATATCGGGACAAAAGCGCCTACTATCGGCACGACTTTGGTTGCGTCACTCTGGTGCAGCGCTTTGTACCAAGCAATTAACGCCCACAAAAATAATATTCCGGCGGCTAAATCAATCGCGAGCCATGGCCAAGGAGGAAAAAACGGCGCCCACCATAAAAAAATAACGTTGCCGATGCTCCAGATGCCGACATAAAAAGCGTAAGCGACGGAGGAGTGTATTTTTTTTGATAAAAAATGCTTGTCGGCGACATAAACGCCGGCATTGAAAAAATAGGCGACAATTGTGATGTAAAGCCACATAGACTTTAATTTGAAATTTGTTTGCTATTTGTTATTTGAAATTTGCTATTTGGCTAAAAGCCATTGCTTTTAGCAATCTCCGCGTACACGGCCGCGCTTGGCCGCGGCGTGCGCTTAAATGTTTTGAAATCAACCTGGTACAAACCGAACTTCGGCTCAAAGCCTTCCGCCCATTCAAAATTATCCATTAACGACCAATGAAAATAGCCGCGCACGTCCGCGCCTTCGGCAATTGCTTGGCGCACGGATCGCAGATGCGCGCGGATAAAATCCGCCCGCTTTTCATCCGACGCGTCGGCCAAACCATTTTCTAAAACATAAATTGGCAACTGATACCCCCGCAATTCTTTCAGCACGGCGCCGATGCCTTCCGGGTATATTTCCCAGCCCAAATCAGAAATTATTTTATTTTCATTCATCAGTACGTACCCCCGCAGCGACACGTACAACAGATTATGGAAATAGTAATTAACGGCTAAATAGTCTGACGTGTCTTTAATTTTTTTTAGCCAAGAGTGGTTCCAGTAACGGCGGATAAAATTGACTGCCGTTCGATTGAGCCAAGTGTCTAAATAGGGTTCAAAAAATTGATTGTTTTTTGCCGCCCCAACCTGACAGCGGCTGTTTTTTTCGTGGAGAATAAAATAAGCGAGCCGGTGCGCTTGGGCTAAATTGTTGATCACTTGGTTAAATTTAAAAAAACTTTTTGCCTGCGGCGGCCATTTGCCCAGCCAATAAGAGTTGTAAGCGTACACCAGCGGTTCATTGATCGTGCACCAAAAAGTAACGCCGCTCCCTAAAAATTTTACCACTTGTTCGACATAATTGCGAAAAATTAGGGGCGACTGTTTATTCAGCCACCCCCCCATTTCGGCAAACCACAGCGGCTGGGTCCAATGATAAAGCGTGACGAATGGTTCAATGTTATGGCGCCGACATTCTTCAATTATTTTTTGGTAATGGCGCAATTCTGCTTTATCCCAGCGCCCTCGTTGCGGCTCAATGCGGCTCCACTCAATGGAAAAACGATAAGCGTTGTTGTTTAATTCCTTAACTAACTTAATGTCTTCGGCGTGCAGTTCGTAGGAATTGGCGGCGCGGCCGGAAACAGAACCGTCTTTGATGTGGCCGTCCTGCTCCCATTCGGTCCAGTTATTTTCGTTGCCGCCCTCAATTTGATGCGCGCTTGTAGCCGTGCCCCAAATAAAGCCGGACGGAAATTTATATTTAATTTGCTCTTCAGCCATATAGATATTATTATAACATCCTTGCCAAAACTAACCAACTTTACTACTCTCAATTACCCGTTACTCGTTACTGGCTACCATTCCCCTTGACACCTTTTGGCTAATAGCTTAAGATAACAGTACACATAAACTTTGCTCTTTTTTTACTTACTTAAACCTAACCATTTCAAAAGCATAAAAATTTGACAACTAAAAGCGTGCTTTGGAGAAAAACAGTAATACTTTAAGGAATTAGAGTATTTCTGTTTTTTTCTGCTCCTTACAACTGAATATTGCAATACGTCAAACTATTTTATTTTTAGTATTAAAAGGCGCCAATTTACCCTGTGAAATAATAATTTTTCACGGGGTGTGCTCTGTGAAATAATATTTCACGGGGTAAAATCTAAAACAAAAAATTATTACATAGAGCTTTAATCAAGTTCTCGAATTTTTACTGAGAGTTTGATCCTGGCTCAGGATGAACGCTGGCGGCGTGTCTAAGGCATGCAAGTCGTACGTGTTCCGCAGCAATGCGGAATGCGTGGCAAACGGGAGCGTAACACATTGGTAACCTACCCTTGAGATGAGTATAACCCCGCGAAAGCGGGGATAATCCTCAATGAAAGTGAGGGGTCTTAAGACATTCTCACTTAAACCCGCCGCAAGGCGGGGCTCAAGGAGGGGCCTATGTCTCATCAGCTTGTTGGCAGGGTAACGGCCTACCAAGGCTATGACGAGTACCGGGTGTGAGAGCATGACCCGGCTCACTGGGACTGAGACACTGCCCAGACTCCTACGGGAGGCTG
>PFAT01000019.1:13462-36182 GCA_002773575.1 Candidatus Falkowbacteria bacterium CG10_big_fil_rev_8_21_14_0_10_44_15 | reverse complement strand
TTCAACTTATTTTTTAGTCAATCATTATTACTTCATACTTTTCTTAAACTCCTCCACCATCGGCACTTGCTCGCTCTCTACCCCGTAGTTGGCCGCTAAATAAACCGCCGCCCAAGAAGCTAAAACCAAGGAAGAAAAAACTTTCTGCCAAAAATTTTGCCCTTGCGTCTCAATTACTTCCACCGGCAGTCCCCTATCCTGATATAATTTTTTTAAAATTTCCATGCGCTTCAAATTCCGCGGTTCATCCGCGTTGTCGCGCAAAAATATAAAATAAAACCGCTCCGATAAATTTTTCGTTGCGGCTTTAACGTCAAAGCTAGTCATTTCGTTATGGTTCAATTCCGGCAAAACATTATAAAACGCCGGGATTTTGCCGGTTTCGTTAAAAATAATCTTCCAATTCAAAGCAATCGCCCGATTGCGCGCGGAAGAATAAATTACCGGCGCATACCCTTTTAACCTATCCGCTAATTCCTTGCCCGCTTGCTCAAACTCCGCCGGCCGCAAAGATTTTTTTAACTCTTTTGCTTCTTTTAAAATTTCCCGCGCGCCAATTAATTTTGCCATCGCTTTTAAGCTAAAACCCAAAGCCGAGCGCGGCTGAATCCCCGTATCCGGCAGCTGAACATACGGCAAATTTTTTTCCTTGGCTAACGCTAATAATTTGCCTCCCGTGGCGATAACCGCTGCCGCTAAATTTTGCGCTAAGGCTGTTTGCAAACCGTCAATCACTTCCTCGGTATTGCCGGAATAGGAACTGGCGATAATTAAACTCTGCCGCAATTCTTTCTCGGTTAACTTTGGCAAGCCGTAATCGCTATGAATTTTTAAATTAATCGCCGGCTCGTAAGCTAAAATCAAATCCGCCGCCAAGTGCGAGCCGCCCATGCCTAAAATAATAAATTTTTTGCCGCGCCTAAATTTTTCCTTATTGGCAATTTTTGGCGTCCAGGCGAATTGTTTGGGTAAATTTTTAATCGCGTCTTCCATCATAAAATTATTGCTATGAATAATTAGGCGCTTGCTTAGTTATTTCGATGTCATGCGGGTGGCTTTCGCGCCAGCCGGCCGGAGTAATTTTAATGAACTCCGCCTTTTGTTGCAGCTGCGGAATGGTTTTCGCGCCGACATACGCCATGCCCGCCCGCACGCCGCCGGCTAACTGATGGATGATGGCGGCAACCGGTCCGCGGTATTGAATTCGGCCTTCAATTCCTTCCGGCACAAATTGCGTTGCCTCAACGGTACTGGCTTGCCCGTAACGGTCGGCTGAACCGTGGCTCATGGCGCCCAGCGAACCCATGCCGCGGTAAGATTTATACATTCTGCCCTGATAATATTCCGTGTCCCCGGGGGACTCTTCCGCGCCGGCAAAAAGCCCGCCAATCATTACCGAATCAGCGCCGGCGGCGAGCGCTTTGACGATGTCGCCCGAGTACCGAATGCCCCCGTCGGCAATTATAGAAACTTTACTTCTGCCTCGCCCTTTAACCGCCTCTAACACGGCCGAGAGCTGCGGCACGCCGATGCCGGCGACCACGCGCGTGGTGCAAATAGAACCCGGCCCAACGCCGACTTTCACCGCGTCCGCGCCGGCGGCTATCAGCGCTTTCGCGCCGGCCGCGGTAGCAATGTTACCGGCAATAACATCAACTTCTTTAGTTACCGAATCTTTTTTAAGCAGCTTGACCGTGTCGATCACGCCGCCGGAATGCCCGTGCGCCACATCCACCACGATTACGTTAACGCCGCTCCCGACCAAAAGCCGCGCCCGCTCTAACGCCGCCTCGCCCACGCTCACCGCCGCTCCCACGCGCAAACTTTTATTACGGTCTTTATTGGCTTGCGGATACATCTCGTTTTTTTCCAAATCCTTGCGCGTAACAATGACGCTTAACCTGCCGGCCGCGTCCACCAAACAAAGCACGCCGAGCTTTTTTGTGTAGATAATGTCGTTCGCCCGCTCCAAACTGATGTCTGCCGGCGCGGTTATTAATTTCTGCGTCGGCACCATCGCCTCCCGCACCAATTTATCTTTATCGTGAGGCCAAAAGTAATCAAGTTTGGTTATTAAACCTAAAAGTTTTCCCTCTTTGTCCACCACCGGAGCGGCTTTGTAACCTTTTTTTATTCTAATGTCATATACCGCTTGAATGGTATCGTCGGGACCAACCGTAACCGGTTCGGTGATGAAGCCGTTTTCAAAACGTTTAACCAGCCGCACCTCGCGCGCCTGCTGGTCAGCGGTTAAATTTTTGTGTATTACGCCGATGCCGCCGGCGAGCGCCAAGGCAATCGCCAGGCGGTGTTCGGTCACGGTGTCCATCGGCGCGCTCATTATCGGCAAACGCATCGCGATATGGCGCGTCAATCGGCTGTCTAAAACCGCGTCTTTCGGTCTAATTTCCGAGTACTGCGGCGCGAGCAAAACATCGTCAAAAGTAAACGTTTCTTGCATACAAAATAATTTATGGCTATGATTAACTTAATTCTAACTCAAAGCAGGAGAAAAAACAACTATGCGGCATGTAGCTATTTTAGACTTCGGCTCCCAATATACCCATCTGATCGCGCGACGCATCCGCGAACTGAATGTCTTAGCAAAAATATACCCTAACGACATTGCGGCGGCGGCTTTGCCCGCAGAAGTTAGCGGCATTATTTTATCCGGCGGACCGCAGTCGGTTTATGACGCCGGCGCGCTTACTGTTGACCCGGCTATTTTTACTTTAAACAAACCAATTTTAGGCATCTGCTACGGGCATCAATTAATGGCGCAACTTTTAGGCGGCCGGGTGCGGGCGGGAAAAATCAGAGAGTACGGCCGAGCTGATTTATCTATTGTTCAACTAACGCCCTTGCTGGCTAATGTCAGCGCGGAAACGACGGTCTGGATGAGCCACGGCGATTCGGTAACGCGGCTTCCGGCCGGCTTTGCCGCCGTCGCCCGCACCAACGACTGTCCGATTACCGCGATGGCTGACGAAGATAAAAAATTATACGGCCTCCAGTTCCATCCGGAAGTTGACCATACGCCCGCCGGCGTTACTATTCTTAGCAACTTTGTGTTTAACGTCTGCCGCGCGGAAAAAAATTGGCGCGTAGAGGATATCGTTGCCGAACTGCAACGACAAATTTTACAGCAAGTCGGCAATAAATCCAAACACCTTCACCGCCGGGTTTACCCCAACACCAATTTTAGTGTAGGGGTAAACCCTGCGGGAAGATATGCATTTCCATTCATCCCTGCGGCAGAGACCGCAAGGTATTCTGGAAGGTGTCTGGATAAAAAAGTTTTTATTTTGGTCAGCGGCGGCGTTGATTCCAGCGTCGCTTTCGCGTTGCTTACTAAAACGCTGGGGGAAGAGCGAGTTAAAGGCCTGTACATTGACACTGGTTTTATGCGCCGCGGCGAATCCGCGGAAATTGCCGCCGGCTTCCGCCAAGCCGGACTGCATAATTTTACCGCCGTTGACGCCTCTGATGTTTTTTACAAAAATTTGGAACAAGCGTATGAGCCGGAAGCCAAAAGAAACATTATCGGCCAGACATTTTTGGACGTTAAAGACGAACAAATAGCAAAGCTTAACCTAAACAGCGACGAATGGCTCTTGGGGCAAGGCACGATTTATCCCGATATTATTGAAAGCAGCGGCTCCCAGAACGCGCAAAAAATAAAAACGCACCATAATCGCGTGGACGCGATTAAGCGGATGGTTGAGCAAGGATTGGTGGTTGAGCCCTTAATTGATTTTTATAAATTTGAAGTGCGCCAAATCGGCCAACTGCTTGGCTTGCCTCCTAATCTTATCAGCCGCCACCCTTTCCCCGGACCCGGGCTTGCCATTCGCTGCCTTTGCCGTCAGCATTCAGCCGTTACTGACATGGCCGCCATTCAAAAAAAAATCGACGTTTTATTCGCGCAAAAATATCCGCGTCTGCGCCAACGAGCGTTGCCGTTAAAATCAGTCGGGGTGCAAGGCGACAATCGCACCTACGCGCACCCGCTCGCGGTCTGGGGCGAGCAAGATTGGGAGAAACTGGACGCGCTCGCTTCCCGAGTTACTAACGCCGTTAAAGAAATAAACCGCGTTGTTTTATTATTGAATCCTCCCGCCGAGCCAAGCGCGATTTTTAAACTGCCCGCCGGCGACGTTTATGTCAGCCGCGAGCGAATTAATCTTTTGCGCCAAATTGACGATATTGTCATCAGCATTATTCGGCAGCAAGGCATTTACGACGACATCTGGCAATTTCCGATTGTTTTAGCGCCGGTAGCGGACGAGCAGGGCCGCGAAGCAATCGTGCTTCGGCCCTTTAATTCCCGCGACGTAATGACCGCCACTTTCTACCGAATGGATAAAAAAATTCTTAGCCAAATTGTGCAAGAAATTTTAGCCACTGGTAAAATATCGTGTGTATTCTATGATATAACTAATAAGCCGCCGGGTACTACCGAATGGGAATAATCCAATTACAAATCACTTAGATTGTCATTCCCGCGAAAGCGGGAATCCCGCCATTGATGTGATAGTCACGAGATTCCCGCTTTCGCGGGAATGACAGGAGGAAACAACTTTATTATATTTATAATAATGAAAGAAACCGTACTACAAAAATTACAATCGGAACTCGCGCCGCAGGCCGACGCTAAAATTGACTACGAAGGCGAGCACAGCCGCCACCAAGCCCAGGGCAAAGATACCGGGCGCATTTTAATCCGTAACGCGCCGTTTATTTTTACTTGCGACCAAAACGACAAAACGCAAATTCTAACCGGGCACTCGCTAGTTATTGAAGGAGATACGATTAAAGCGGTGGCGCCGGCCGGCCAAATTCAGGAACAAAATTTTGACGCCGTCTACGACGCCGGCAAGCGGGGCGGCATTGTCATTACGCCCGGCTTTATCAATACCCACACCCACCCCCCGATGTACTTAATGCGTTCCGCCATGATGCTGGATGAGGGCGAAGGCGTGGACGAAACGATTGCCGCGATGCCGCGCTGGGAGCAGGCGATGAGCGAAACCGATATGGCGCTGGGCGCTATCGGCGACATTACCGAACAGCAAAAGCACGGCATCACCACCACTTTGAGCCACTACCACGCCTTTGCGCCGCTGGAGCAAGCCTCCCGACTGACGGAACAAAATTTGATCAACGCCGTCAGCGTTATGTCTAACGTTAGCCCGGCCAATTCTCCGGCTTTGATTGAAAAAATCATCTCTGAACACGCTAATAGCCATTCGCGTTTGGCTATCGCCCTGCATTATTTGTACAAAGCGACGCCGGAGATATTAACGGCGGTCAACGCTTTGGTTAACAAATACAACCTGCTTTTTACCTGCCACTTTGCCGAAAGCGAACAAGTGGCTAAAAATTGCGAGGAAAAATTTGGGATGCGCGAAACGGGCGTGTTAAAAAAATTTAATTTACTGAACGATCGCACTCTGATTTCTCACGCCATTCACGTCCGGGATGAAGAAGTTAAAACTTTAGCCGCCGCGGGCGTCGGCATCGCGCATTTGCCGACTTCTAACGTCATCCATAAAAGCGGCGTTTTTCCTTTTTGGAAATTCTTTGACGCCGACGGGCTGCCTTATTTGAGTTTGGGCACCGACAGCGTCATCAGTAAAAGTCGTTTGGATTTATTGTCCGAAGCGTACCAAACGCGCATTACCCATCTTTACGACCGCACGGTTAAATTCAGTTCGCTGTTTAAAATGATGACCGTGAACGGCGCGCGCATACTGCATCTGCCTGACCGAGGTCGGATTGCGCCCGGCTGCAAAGCCGATTTGGTTTTTTGGAAATTGCGCGACCGCGGCTTTATTCCCTATGACGCGGACGAACCAATGACGCTCTTAGGCAACATCATCACTCACGGCGGGCGGATGGTGCGCGACTTAATGATTAACGGCCGCTTTGTGATTAAAAACCGCCGCCATCAACTTATAGATGAAAGTAAGTTGCTGCAGCAACTGCAGGAGCATCATCTGGCTATGCGGCAAAGAGTACGCCCCCGCACCCTCCCGTAGCATTCTGGGGTGTGGGGGTAAAAAAATACCCGCGCTTCCTTTCGGTTGCGTGGGATTTATATTGATCTGTTGATCAATTTGCTTAGTGCTTGGCAAAGCCGCGATTCTCGGGAGCAAGTAAAGCAACTGACATGCCTGCTTCTTGGAAAAATTTTTTCACCTCCTCTAAGTTTTTTCCGTCTGCCGGCACAACTCCGCCAATGCAGCCGGCATCGCGCAATAATTCCGGCCCTTCGCGCCTGTCTAAGAGAACAATTTGTTGCCGAATCCTATCCAATTCTTTTAACTTCTCTCGAGGTGGCAGGCAATTGCACATAAAATGATCAACTGACTGCAACATGCCAAGATCACCGAATAATACTTGGTTGATATTAATGTCAATGGGCTCCGCGCTACTTGCGTAAGGAAAAAAAGCGTCAGAAGCAAACACGGAGCCATTGGGGTCATGGCCGGCTCGCCGGGCGCGGTCCAAACAAAGCCGTACGCAGGCAATGCGGTCCTGCTGACCGCAACCAAGGCCAATCAGTTGGCCATCTTTTGCGAGTGCGACTGTGTTGCTTGATGCAAACCAACAGCAAGCCCAAGCAACGAGCAAGCTCGAAAAAATATCATTGGCTAACGGCTCGCCTACCCATCCCTGAATTGCGTTCGGAGAAAGCACGAAATGGGGAGCGCGCTGGCGCAAGAACCCGCCGTGCACCGGGCGCCATGCCCACTCATCTGTCGGTAAAGTTGGATTTTCCAGAGACGAATTAACCAGCAAACGCCGCTTCTCCCTTTTCCCCAAAAGCTCGATCGTGGACTCAGAAAAATTTGGTGCTAAAATTACATCCAGCCCCCAATTTTTTCTGCCAATACTCTGTTCTGCTGGAGACATTAGCGCCTGGACTAATTCATCCGTAATGGGAAAGTTAACGATAACTTCCCCACCCATAACAGCTACGGAATCACCGTACAGTGCCTTGTCCAATGCTACCTGCGGCTTATCCCAGTCAATGCCAGCGCCGCAAGGATTTCCATGTTTGCCGGCAATGGCGATGCAAGGAACGGCTCCTGCCCCTCGTCTGAATGCTTCCGCCAAAAAACGAAGGATATTTGTGATCTGGCTGGCATCGGCTATGGTAATAAAACTTGGTTCCACAGCAACGACTTTAAACCGATACATCGCCAATGGGTCATTTATTTCCGTCGGAAACAAATGCGCCGGATTTTGGTTGCGATTCTCCGCGTAAGCTAATGGGTAAGCTGGCCCCATAAAAACTGTTTCAACTTGCTGGCCATTTTGCGCCGCGTAGAATTTACTGATAGCCGCGTCATAGGCGGCTGTTAAGTAAAAAACTTTTTGGGCAAGCTGGCGGCGCAGGTGAATATCTATGTCCCCGTGCGCTTGCAGTTCAGTTAAAATGAGCTGCCGGTCATCCGGCTCGCAAATCACAATGACATTTTGATGATTTTTAGCTGCCGCGCGCAACATAGCCGGGCCGCCGATATCAGTCAGACTCACTACTTTATCCATGCTTACTTGCGGGTCAGCCAACGCTTCCCAAACCGGATACACGTCCACGCAGACCAAATCAAAACGAGTAATGCCATAATGGTCAAGTTCCGCGTTATGCTCCGGCGTATTCAAGGCAAGAAGTCCACCGTAAATTTTTGGGTGTAAAGTAACTACCCTATGGTCTAAAATAGGCGGCATACCAGTAAGGTCTTGCACGTCCATAACGCCGGCTACCCCATGCTCAATAAGGTACTCGTGAGTTCCGCCGGACGACACAATCATGAACCCAAGTTCCTGCAAACCCTGGGCGAATTTTTCAATGCCTTCTTTATCAAACACTGAAATTAACGCCCGTTTTTGTTTTTCTGCCATGATTTACTCCTCCTCTGTGGTAAAGTTTAAAAGACCAAAACGCTTATTTTTATCAACTCTCTTTTGCCCTAAAATTACTACCAATAAAAACAAAAGTCAAGAAAATATGTTCATCGCCATACTAATTTCGGTGGTTTATTTATATCATCTACTATGTTATTTTGAGTCTCGCCCCGTCCTAATTCAATAATTAATTAATGAATTTACGCAAGTAAGCCGTAGGCGGCTTTGCGCGTAATTAGCTTTTTAGGTATTAAACTCTGATCGCAAAATTTAGGGCGGGGTCAAATAGTTGCCGGGGGAAAATAAGTATGCTATAATAAAAAAACTTTATTTGCTAAAGTAAAAAATATGTCCGAAATAATTTTGACCGACGCTAGTTTTGAGCAAGAGGTATTACAAGCTAAAGAGCCGGTGCTGGTGGATTTCTGGGCGCCGTGGTGCGGCCCCTGCCGCATTCAAGGCCCAATCGTGGAGGAGCTCGCGCGCGAGCTGTCCGGCAAAGCTAAAGTGGCTAAACTGAACGTGGATGAAAATCAAGGGACGGCCGAAAAATACGGCGTGATGAGCATCCCGACCATTATTATTTTTAAAAACGGACAAATCGTGGAACAACTAATTGGCGTGCAAAATAAAGAAACGCTCGCGGATAAACTGGCATCGCACAACACCTAACACGAAACCAGTAACAACAAAAAAACAAGGCGACAAATCAGCTCCCTTGTTTTTTTGTTATGTGTTACGTGTTTTATGTTATGTGATTAGTAGTCCCTCAACTTTTCAATGCCGCCCATCTTCTGAATTTTTTCGAGCGCTTTGGCTTCAATCTGGCGGATGCGCTCGCGCGTAACGTCAAACTCCTGCCCCACCTCTTCCAGCGTGTGCGAGACGCCGTCAATAAGCCCGAAACGCATCTCTAAAATTTTGCGCTCGCGCGGCGATAAATCCTTGATGATGTCGCGCACATAGTCCCGCAATAATTTTAAGGCGGCCGAGCGGTCGGGCATTACGTTTTTTACGTCTTCAATGAAATCTTCCAAAGTAGAGTCTTCCTCGTCGTCGCCCACGGTTGTTTCTAACGACACCGTATCCTGCGATATTTTTATGATATGGCGCACCTTATCCAGCTCCTCGCCCATTTCGGCGGCGATTTCTTCCGGCAATGGCTCGCGGCCCAAATCCTGAATAAGCTGCCTTTCCACCTGCTGGAATTTGTTAATCGTTTCTACCATATGCACCGGAATGCGGATGGTGCGCGACTGATCGGCGATAGCGCGCGTAATGGCCTGGCGCACCCACCAGGTGGCATAAGTAGAAAATTTATAGCCCTTGCGGTATTCAAATTTTTCCACCGCCTTGAACAATCCGATATTGCCCTCTTGAATTAAATCCAACAGCGACAGTCCTTTGGCGCCGGCAAACTTTTTGGCGATGGAAACGACTAGCCGCAAGTTCGCCTGAATCAGCCGGTTAGCCGCTTCTTTATCGCCTTTTTCTTTGCGTTTGGCAAGCTCAATTTCTTCGGCGTTGGAGAGAAGCGGCACTTTGCCGATTTCGCGCAGATACATCTGAATGGAGTCGGAGGAAAATTCGGTGATGTCAAACTTTTTCTTGCTGTCAAAATCGGCAATGATTTCTTTAAATTTGCTTTCTTGCTTGTTTTGCCCCTCGTTTTCCACGTTCAAAAATCCTTCGGTGCCTTCAATAATCTGGATGCCGTGTTTGTTCAGTTCCTCCAAAAAACATTCGTAATCGTAAATGTATTCTTCCAGCCGAGGAAAAGTATAAAGCAGCTCAATTTCGGTCACAAACCCGCGCGAACGGCCTTTAGCAATCACGTTTTCCCTTCTCTTTTCGTCCGGCTTCCCCGCCTCCTCAATTTCGCCCCCTACCGGCTGGCGCAATATTTTAGCGCCTAACTCGCGGCTGGCTTTAAATTTGAATTGACGCGTTTTGGCCGCTGGATTTTTTTTTACCGCCTGCCTTTTATTGAGGGATTTTCGGCGCGCCCGCTCATTGTTTTTTTTAACGCTGAACCTCTTGGTTGGCCTGTATTTTACCGCCATTTTGGATATTTTTTTCGCCTGCTTAGGCATATAAAAACATAAATTATAAAACGGGGGCTTGATCTTTTATCCTCTGCCCCCTAATCACTCTTCTATCCGCCGCACCTCATCCGCGACCACTTTAAACGCTTCCATGGATTCCGTTATGCCGCCCGCGTCTTGGCGCCGTTCGGCTTCGGCCAGCTCGCGCTCAATTGCTAGCATTTTTTTGATTAAATGCTTTCGCTTGAGTTGGTTGATGATTTTACCGATCTCCAATCTGGCGTCGCTGGCGTTCATTTCATAAAAATCTTTATCGGCCAAGAGCAAAAGCGTATCCAACAGTCCCTGTAAACCAATCAACTCCTCTTCGTTAGCAATCGTATTTCCCAGCCAAGATTTTAAACTGTCGTCGTTAAATAAATTAGAGTCGCTCTCTATGGTATTATAATAAACGACCAGCTTTTTGTAAAATGCCCGCTGCGACTCTTCGGTCAGCATCTCCGGGGATATGTTGTTAATGAGGTAGCTAAAATGTTCGGGGAACTTAAGCGCCAAAGCCAACAGCGACTCGGTTAACATTTGATTATGGCTGATGTTCGGCTGGACAGCGGCGTCTTTTGGCTGTACGGCCCTGGTTTTATCCGGGCGGCGCCGCTGGCGTTTGTCCAAAACTTCCCGCAGTACCTGTTCATTTACTTCCAAAGCATTAGCCAGCCGCCGCAACCAAGCGTCTCGCTCAATAGTGCTGCCGATAAAACTCGTTACTTTCAATAACTTCTCCGCCGCCTGTTTTTTATCAGCGATGTTATTTAAATCCAAGCCCCGAAAAGTGCGGCCAAAATAATAATCAATTACGCTTTGGGCCGCTTCCACCGCTTGCCGGAAGTCGTCCGGATTATTACGAATGCATTCGTCCGGGTCTTTGCCGCCCGGCACCTGGATTACTCTAATGTTCATCTCTTGCCCCAGCGCCTGCTCAATGCCGCGTTCGGCCGCGATTTGCCCGGCCGCGTCAACGTCAAAAGCAAATAAAACATTGTCGGCATAGCGCTTGAGCAATTTAATTTGGTCGCTAGACAAAGCCGTTCCGGAACTGGCTACCGCGTTCTTGAATCCGGCTTGATGGGATGAAAGCGCGTCCATTTGGCCTTCAACCACGATAGCCGTTTCCGCCTCGCGAATAAAATTTTTCGCCTTGTCTAAACCGAATAGAATTTTACTTTTATCGTAAATTTGCGTCTGGGGCGAGTTGACGTACTTTCCCATCCGCTCCGTTGCTTCCCGCTCGGGAGAAACGCGCGCGCTAAATCCGACCGGGTTGCCGGCGGCGTCATTGACGGGAAACATGATGCGGCCGCGAAAGCGGTTGTAATATCCAACCCCCTGCTCTTTTTTTACGGATAAACCGGCTAAAAATATTTCCTGCTCGCTAAAACCCCTCGTCTTTAAAAAATTAAACAAATCGTCCCAAGACTCGCGGCTGTAGCCGATTTGCCATTCGGCAATCGTTTCCGGCTTCAGCCCCCGCTGTTGCAAATATTGCCGCGCGCCGGCCGCTTCCGGCGTTTCCAGCAAAACTTTGTGGTAATATTTAGCCGCCAAATCAGCCGCGTCCAACAGGCGGTTGCGCCGGCTTGTTTCTTGCGGGTTGTACGAGCGTAATTGCACTCCGGCCTTAGGCGCCAGTTGGCGCAGCGCTTCAATGAAATTCAGCCCCTCTATTTCCATTACGAAACTAAAAACATCGCCGCCTTTGCCGCAGCCAAAACAGCGCCAAATCTGCCGCTCGGGCGACACCACGAAAGACGGGGTGCGCTCGCGGTGAAACGGGCAGCGCGCGGTAAAATTCACGCCCACTGGTTTGAGCTGAACATATTCGCGGACGACTTCCACGATGTCCAATTTTGATTTTATTTCTTCGGCTTGATTCATCTTGTCATTGCGAGGAGCGAAGCGACGCGGCAATCCCGTGAATATCACTACTCTCCTACTTTTATTATTCTCTCTATTTCCCAATTAATTCTCGTTACCGCTTCATAGTTTATCGTACCAATTTTTTGCGCCAGTTCGTCAGCCGTAATTTCATTCTTTCCTTGTTTTCCAATCAAAACCACCTCATCGCCTTCGCGTATGCTCGGCACCCGCGTTACTTCCACGGCGGTCAAATTCATGCAAACGCGGCCGCGCACCGGGCAGCGCTTGCCCCTAATTAAAACTTCGCCGCAATTAGATAATTTCCGGTCATAGCCGTCAGCGTAGCCGACAGGCAAAATCGCGATTTTTGCTCTCTGTTTAAATTGATAAGTCAAACCATAACTTATTCTTTCGCCTTTAGCTACTGTTTTGATTTGAATAATGCGCGTTTTCCAAGTTAGCGCCGGTTTTAAATTCAGTTTGCGTGCCAGCGCCGCTGTCGGCGCAAGACCATACATTGCTATGCCCAGCCGCAGCAGATTGCAGGATTTATCCGGGAAAAAAACGCCGGCAGAATTGGCAATGTGAACAAGAGGGATATTAATGTGCCGCTTTATTTTAGCAACTATGTTGTGAAATTGCAAAAGCTGCCGCTGGGTAAATTTTGCGTCCTCATCAGCGGCTGCGAAATGGGAAAAGATTCCTTGAATTTTTGTCTTGGGTATGGCCTGTATTTTTTCCACGACACCTTCAATTTCATTTGGATAAAAACCCAAACGGCGCATACCAGTGTCAAGTTTGAGATGAATTTTCAACGTAGAGACGCGATATATCGCGTCTCTACAATAATTTTTTATTTCTTCTACCTGCTTGGCACTATATATTCCCAGTTCAATCTTATTTTTTATCAACGCCGGCAAATTCTTTTCGTCCCAAAAGCTTAAAACTAAAATCGGCAGTTTTACTCTTGCCTGCCGCAACGCTAAGGCTTCGCTGTCGCTTGCGGTCGCCAAGCATTCAACCGACTTTGCCTTCTCTAAAAATTGAGCCACCGGTATCATCCCGTGGCCGTAGGCATTGCTTTTGATTACTGCCGCAATTTTAAAGTGATGCGGCAATAATTTTCTAAACTGTTTAATGTTATGTTGTATGGTTGGATTATTTATTTCCACCCAAGATAAAGAATTCATAATTTTCTTATCGTTTTTTTGTTTTTTTGCCTTGCAACGGCTAACTCTATTAACTTATCTAAAAATTCGCTAAAACTCATGCCGGCCGCTTGCGCCGCTTTGGGCGTTAGGCTGGCGCTGGTTAAACCGGGAATAGTATTTATTTCTAAAAAGTATAAATTATTATCTTCTTTGCTCCAGATAAAATCTACCCGCGCCAAGTCCGCGCAGCCAAGCGCCTGAAAAATTTTTACCGCATCAGCTTGGGCGCGCTGCTTTATTTCATCTGGTATCTGCGCCGGGCAAACCTCGTCGCTTCCGCCCGACTCGTACTTGGCTTTATAATCAAACCAAGCGGAAACTTTAGGGATAATTTCAATTACCGGCAACGGCGCGGCCGGATTATTTCCCATTACCGGAACCGTCAATTCCCGGCCGGCGATAAATTGTTCCAAAATAATTTGTTCGTCGTGTTTAAAAGCGATTTCCATTCCCCGCTCCAGTTCTTCTTTGGTTTTAGCTATGGTCATTCCAACCGAAGAGCCAAGTTCATTGGGCTTCACTACCACCGGCAAAGATAATTCGCTGATAATATTTTCCAAATTAAAATCCGCGCCGCGCGTTAAAGCGATGTCTGCCGCGGTTTTAAGCCCGGCTTTGCTCGCGACTAATTTCGCCTTATATTTATTCATGCCCAGGGCGCTCGCGAGTACGCCGGAAAAAACATACGGCACGCCTAAGCATTCCAGCATCCCCTGCAGTTTGCCGTCTTCGCCGAACGGTCCGTGCATTATCGGCATTACTAAATCAATTGTGCCGACTTCTTGCCCGTTGTTTTTCGCCACTAAACTGGCCGCGCCTGCTTCTGGCGCTGGCACGACTGCCTGCATCGCGGCGGTATTTAATTGCGTTGTTTTGTAATCTTCCGCCTGCAACAAATAAGTTGCGCCCTCGCCCAAAAACCACCGACCGGTTTTATCAATGCCGATTAAAGTAATGTCGTATTTATTTTTATCCAGCGCCTCATGCACGGCTTTGGCCGATTGCAAGGAAATTTCGTGCTCGCCGCTTTTGCCGCCGAATAAAAGACAAATTCTTTTTTTGGACATAAATAATCAATTAGCAATGACGAATAAAAAATTACGAATTTAATTTGGCGGAAGCGAAAGGATTCGAACCTCTGGTCCGCTTTCACGGACTCCGGTTTTTCGCGACCCCGTAAGAAGGCGGTGGGTGCAGGATTTGAACCTGCGGTACCTTTTCAGGTACTCTGGTTTTCAAGACCAGTGCATTAAACCACTCTGCCAACCCACCGCCTTTCTACGGGGCAAGCCGGTGCATTAAACCGCGGCCGTCTATCCCGCAGTATTGCGAGACCACGCTTCCGGTTGTTTTAATGTTCTCGTGCTTTTATGTTTTAATGTTATATGTTATAATAATTATATAAATATCCACTAAAGTCAAGTTAACCCCGTGAAATAATGTGTCGCTTATAAGTGGCATTAGACCACTGACCGCAACATTATGCTACACCTGCAATTATATCAGAGGTATTTTATTTAACGGGGTAAATTTTATGCCGCAAATTAATCCGCCGGTTGAGCAATACGATGAAATTATGGCTTGGAGCGTGCCGGAATTTGATAAGCACGAACGAAGCCGCGCCTGGTATGTGGGCGCGATAATTTTCGCTTTAGTCGTGCTTACTTACTCTTTTTGGACGGCTAATTTTTTGTTTGTGGTCATTATTGTCTTAGCCGCCGCAGTGATGATGCTTAACGACGGCCGCGAGCCGGACAAAATTAAATTTGCCGTTAGCGGCGAAGGGCTGATTGTCGGCAAAAAATTCATTGATTACGACGAATTAAAAAATTTCTCCATCGTCTATAAGCCGCGCCAAGGGGTAAAAAAGTTATACTTTGAATTTAAAAATGTGGTGCGTCCCCGCCTTTCCATCTATTTAGACAATATGAACCCCTTGCCAATCCGCGAGACTCTGCTAAACTACCTGCCAGAAGATTTGGAGCGGGAAAACGAGCCGCTCTCGGAGCAGTTGGGGCGGTTGTTTAAAATATAGCGGGCATAAAAATAACCGCGCGCTTCAGCAGGGTTTAGACCCTGTTTTTATAAATAGTAAATTACAAACAAAGCTCTCATAGTTCAACGGATAGAACATGGGATTGCGGATCCCAAAATCCAGGTTCGATTCCTGGTGGGAGCACAACGGATAGGACGTCCCGCGGTATTGCGGGATAATAGAGGTTCGTCCCGTCATCCGACGGGACGCCCCGAATGACAGGGCGATTCCTCTCGGGTGCACAAACAAAAGCGGCCGCTGCGGCCGCTTTTTTTAGTTATTAGAAATTAGGTTAATTAGAAATTTTCTAGGTTCCTTCCTGCCAACTCTCCAAATATTTTTTTTGTTCCGCCGTCAATTCGTCAATTCCAATGCCCATTGATTTTAATTTTAAATCAGCCACATAATTTTCAATTTCGGACGGGATGTCATAAACTTGCGGCTGTAATTTTCCTTTATTTTTTACGACCCACTCCGCCGCGAGCGCCTGGGTGGAAAAACTCATATCCATTACGCTTGCCGGATGCCCTTCCGCCGCGGCTAAATTAACTAAACGCCCTTCCGCGAGCAGATATATTCGCTTGCCGTTGATAACATACTCGTCCACAAAATTGCGCGCGTTCTTTTTTACTTCGCTGGCCATTTCCCGCAAAGCTTTAATGTTTATTTCCACGTCAAAATGCCCGGAGTTGCAGACAACCGCGCCGTCTTTCATTACCGCAAAATGTTCGCAGTCAATAACGTTGATGTCGCCGGTTAAAGTACAGAATAAATCCCCGATTTTAGCCGCCTCCCGCATCGGCATTACGCGGAATCCGTCCATCGCCGCTTCCAGCGCCTTAACCGCGTCCACTTCGGTAACGATTACGCTCGCGCCCAGGCCGCGCGCGCGCAAAGCAAAGCCGCGCCCGCACCAGCCGTAGCCGGCGCAAACCACGTTTTTGCCGGCAATCAGCATATCGGTCGCGCGGATGATGCCGTCCAAGGTTGACTGCCCCGTGCCGTAGCGGTTGTCAAATAAATTTTTGGTTTTCGCGTCGTTCACCGCCACAATTGGAATTTTGAGCGCGCCGTCTTTCGCCATCGCGCGCAGGCGGATAACGCCGGTCGTAGTTTCCTCCGTGCTGCCTAAAACCTGCCGGCACATTTCCGGGTTATCTTTATGAATTACGGAAATTAAATCCGCGCCGTCGTCCATCGTTATTTGGGGGCTATGCGCAATCGCGGCTTTGATATGCTGAAAAAATGTCGCGCGATCTTCGCCTTTGCGCGCTAACACCGGAATTTGGTAATCCTGTACTAAAGAAGCCGCCACGTCGTCTTGGGTGGAGAGCGGATTAGAAGCGCAAAGTACGATATCCGCGCCCCCGGCTTTAAGCGTTCTGATTAAGTTTGCAGTCTCACAGGTAACATGCAAACAGGCGGACATCTTCAGCCCCGCCAACGGCTTGGCTCGCTCGAATTTTTCTTTCACCTGCCGCAATACCGGCATATCGCGCTCGGCCCAGGCAATGCGCTTTTTGCCTTCGGCAGCTAAACTTATGTCTTTAATGTCGTGTTGCATATTATTCCCTACTAATTACGAATATATACGAATTTACGAATTATCTTTTCTCAACATTCAAAATTCTTATATATTTTATTCCATTATTAGTAAAATTAGCTAAAATACCCAATTTTTTGTCTGTCGCTTGTAAATAATTTAAGACTTGCTTTATATTGCTCCTCACAAAATAATTGCCTTTTTTAATTTCCAAAACTACCCTATTCTCTATTATAAAGTCCGTATAGTATTTGCCAATAATTTCTCCTTTGAATTTTATCAAGTAAGGCGCTTGAGAAATAAAATTAATATTATGATTGATAAAATTTTTTGCTAAAGCTTTTTGGTAATGTTTTTCCTGATAACCGCCGCCCAACTCATTATATGTTTCATACAAGCATCCGACAATGAGGTAACTTAATTCCGGATAAACGATATCTCCGCGCTGCAAACTATTTTTATTGTACATAACTTTATTCGTACATTCGTACCGATTCGTAATTCGTAGGATTTAAATAGGAAGCTCCTCCTTAAAATTCTCCCGATACCTCTCCGCCGCCTCGGCAAAATTAAATTGGTGCGTCTGCGTGCCGTATTGCTCAACGGTGTACACGGCTACTACCCCCGCAAACCGCCCCGCGATTTCTAACGGCCAGCCGGAAACCAAGCCTTTGATGAAACCGGCGCGGTAAGCGTCCCCCGCTCCCGTCGGGTCAATGGTGTTTTTGGGTTTCGCCGGCGGAATGGAATAGCCGGCGTCTTTGGTTTTTATCTGCGAGCCTTTTTCCCCAAGCGTCGTGACTAACGCCTCCGCGTTTTCCAAAATTTTTTCTTCGCTCCAGCCGGTCTTTTTCATCAATAAACTTAACTCGTAGTCGTTGGAAATTAGCATCTTAGCTCCCTTGATGCCGAAACGCAAATCATCCGCGCTCAAAACCGGAATTTGCTGCCCCGGGTCAAAAATAAATGGCAGGTTGCGCTCGCGGTAAAATTTAGCTAAACGCGCCATATCCGCCGGAAACCCGGGAGCGACTATCGCCCAAGCTTCGCCTTCTTTTGCTTCCGGCTCAAGGGCGCAGGAATAATTCATTGCTCCGGGATAAAAAGCCGCCAACTGATTGTCCGCCTGGTCGGTAATGATGTTGGCAAAAGCGGTTTTTTCGCCGGCAATGATTTTAATGCCGTCAGTGTTAATGTTGCGCCCCGCGAGCCATTCGCGATATGCTTCAAAATCACTGCCGGCAGTAGCTAATATCGTCGGCTGCTCGCCCAAAAGCGCTAAATTATAGGCGATGTTGCCGGCCGTGCCGCCAAAATTTTCCTGCAAATTGCTGATGGTAAAAGAAACGTTAAGCGTATGAATTTTATCCGGCAAAATGTTGTCGGAAAATTTACCGGGGAAATCCATAATTTTATCAAAGGCTAAAGAGCCGAATACGAAAATGTTCATACCCATACGAATTACAAATTAAATAAGCCTATACAAATAAATGCTTATTTATATTAACATAATAAATTTGCTTGTCAAAATGTCATCCCTTCATCCTTTCGCCACCACCAGCCCCCAAACCTCTCTGGCTCCGGCCTGTTTTAAAACCCGCGCGCAGGCTTCCAAAGTAGCGCCGGTAGTAACCACATCGTCCACTAAAATAACGTTTCGGCCGGCTAATTTTTCTCCCTGCCAACCAAAGCTATTTACTACATTAAGCTTACGGTCCGCTTCGCCTAAGGAAGCCTGATCGCGCGTAGAGCGAATGCGCCCCAAATTACTAACGTCAACGGGGAAATTCAAATGTTCCGCTACCGGACGAGCTAAAATTTCCGCTTGATTAAAGCCGCGCCAACGCCGGCGCCGCGGGTGCAGCGGCACCGGAATTAATAAAGTATTTCCGGCCTGCCATTGCTTAGGTTGCCGCTCTAAAAATAAAATCAGGAGCTGTCCCAGCTCCCGGCCGACATCGGACGCCAAACGGTACTTTAAAGTTTTGATGGCTTTAGCCACTAATTCGTTGGTATAGTCGCTCGCTATTAACACTCCGTCTAAACTATATTTGTTCCGGCACTCCCGACAAAACTCGCCGCCTTTGGTTTTTTGTTTGCAGGCCAAACAACGGTTAGTTAAATTAATCGGCATTTGTCGCCGGCAATCGCCGCATATCCATTCGCCCTCTTGGCCGCAACCCAAACACTCAATCGGAAAAATGGCATCAATAATATTTTGCCAAATTGATTTTACGGTAACAATGGTAATAATAAACTTTATAACTTTTACTTAATAACTTCTTACTCTCCCCAAGTCAGCTTATCTACCTTCCACGCCCCGCCTTCTTTGATTATCACTACGCTCGCGTCCTGCTGGAAAGTGCGCGCGTTCGCGCTGACGCCGGCTGATTCTTTACGCTGTGTTTTAACGATAAATTCCGCCTGTCCGGCGTAATCGTCAAACTGTTTTGTGGCTACTACCACGGCTTTGGTGGTCAGGCCGTAATAAATGTCGGTTTGCCTGTTTTGGCTGCGGGACCGTTCAATATAATCACGCGTCAGCCGCTTCAGCGCCCGCGACATAAATATTTCTAAATCCAAAATATTGGCGTAGCCGGATTGGTTGGAATAACTGCCGTAACGCTCCACGAAAGAAGCGGCCAGACGCTGTAAATCCTCTGCCGTAACTTTTTCTTTTCGCGCCGGCGCCGGCGTTACCGTTTCCGGCGCCGCGGTTGCCGCCGGTTTCTCTTCCGCCGCCGGCACGGCGGCCGTTGGCTGTTTCGGCCGCACTGACGCTAAAAACATAAAATAAACCAGACCGATTAAAATAATCAGGGCGAATAATATTACCAAGATGGCGACTAATTTCTTGCCGTTCATAATGTTCAAATAGTTTTTACGGGTTTAAATCATTTGTGAACCATTAACACGAATACGCGATACGGACTTAATTGTTCCTGCAACTATACGAATGCCGCAAAAATTGTTTTGTTTTCTTGTTTTTATGTTTTAATGCTTTAATGTTTCTTACTTCTAACTTCTTATTTCTCCTTCTTGCTCTTGCCCCATCTGCTCCTCAAACTCCCGCTTGGCTTCTTCTATTTCCAATAACTGCCGCGGGTCGGTCGTAATCAGTTGGTCTTCGGCGTAAGAGGCGACGATTTTTATCGCGGCGTGCTTGTTGCCGGCAAAAAATATCCCTTCGCCCACGCCGCTTTCTAACAATAAATATTTTTCGCCTTCCGTCAAATTAAAAGTTTTCTGCACTAAATCCATTGCCGAGGGAGACTGGCGCAATAGCAGCTGCAGGGCGGAATTATTAACGATTGCCTGGCCGTATTGGGATACCAAAAAGTCGCTCACGTCTTGGGTGATGGTCGTAACGCCCAAATAATATTTGCGGCAACGCTTAATCAGCGCGTACATGAATTTAGCGCTGTCTTCATGCTGCATCAGCCACCACGCCTCGTCAATAACTAAGATGCGCTTTTTCATCTCGCTGCGGACGACATTCCAGATGTAGTTGACGATGGTGTAAATGGCAATCGGGCGCAATTCGTCCTCCAGGTCGCGGACGGAAAAACAAACGAGTTGGTTATTCATCTCCACGGTAGTGGGGCTGTTTAAAAGCCCGGCAAAAGTGCCGCCGGTGTATTTTTGCAGGCGCAAAGCCAAATCCGCGCCCCCCTCCAAACCGCTTAGAATATCCTGAAAATCAGACAGCACCGGAGCTTCTATCTTGGATAAATCCGCCTCCGCGGTAATGTCTTTTTTGCCGTAAGTTTCTAATAGCGCCCGGTCCAAAATGGAGTCTTCGGCGCTGGTGATAGAGCCGCCGAGCATAATGCGGATTAACCCTTTAACGCTGATGACGCCGCTGCGGATGATGTCTTCCGGCCGGGCAGTTTCGCCGATGGAGCGCGGCAGGTCAAAAGGGTTGATTTTATTTTCGCTCGCGAGCGATATGTTAATGTAAGTTCCGCCCACCGCGTCGCATAAATGCTTGTATTCTTTTTCCGGGTCAATGATAATCACTTCACTGCCGAGCATCAGGCTGCGCAGCAACTCTAATTTTATGGCGTAGCTTTTGCCCGCGCCCGAAGTGGCGAAGACGACGAAGTTTGCGTTCTGCAAAGAAAAGCGGTCGAATAAAATTAAGCTGTTGTTGTGACGGTTAATGCCGTACAAGATGCCGTTGTCGCTCGTTAAGTCGCTGGAGATAAAAGGGAAAGAGGAAGCCACCGGCGAAGAATTCATGTTGAACGTTACCATCAGCTCATCGTTATTAAGCGGCAGCGTTGAGTTAAATCCCTGCTCGGCTTGATAAAACACTTTCTTGGAATAAATCAGGCGCGAACCTAAAATGTTTTCTACCGCGTCGGTTAATTTATTCATCTCCTCTTCGGCCGCGGCGTAAAGAGTAATGTACAAAGCGAACTGGAAAAATTTCTCGGTGCCTTGGGTTAAGGAGTCGCGCAAAGCTTCGACGTCGCGCAAAGCCGTTTCCCGGAGGGGATCGCGCGCCGCGCCCTTTTCCGCGTCGCTGACGATTTGCGCCTCCAAATTGCCCACTTTCTTTTTAAGCTGCTTCAAAATAATGTTACTCGGCACCGGGTAAAAAAACATGCCAACGTCAAAAGTTTCGTTTAAATTGATAATCGGCGCGAACCAGCCGACGCTGATGTAGCGCGGGTAATTGATGACGAAAATGGTGCGGACGAATTTATCGCCTAACTTTATAAAACTTGGCCTTACTTCCAAAGCGGCGGGCGCGATTATGTCCCGAATGGAAACCTCTCCCCGCCGCAGAGCTTTTTCTTCCGCTACCGTCGCTTGCACCGCCGCCGCCGACTGTTGCTCCTGCGCCGTTCGCTCGCGGGACGCTTGCGCCGCTAACTTGGCCGCTGCCTGTTCTTGTTGCTGGATGTTTTTAGGGTCAAACATAAATTCAATTCTCAATTACGAATTATCAATTACGAATTTTAATTTTTAATTCGTAATTTTTAATTGATAATTGATATCAATGCCCCATTAATTTTTCCACCTCCACCAGCGCCTGATTCTGGGAAGTGTCCGGGTTATAGGTATTATACAATAATTCAATAACGCTTTGCGTATCCAGCGTCACCGTTTGCAGGCCCATGCTGGTTAAGCCGCCGCTGATTGTTTCCGCTCTGGCCATTAATTCCGACCGCCGCCGCTGGAATTTTTCCTCTTTTAATCTAATCAGAGTCGCGGGCTTGAACGTTTCCAGCATCCGGGAAAAAAAACTCTTTTGCTTATTAGACAAAGGATCGTAAATTACCGCCACATAAAATCTTTTATTCATAATTTTGCCTAAACTGATCAGCTCTTTAATGTAACTTAAATATTCCGCCGTCTGCATGCGCAAAAGTTCGTTGGTCTGTTCCCGCTGTTTTTGATCTAACATCGCTAAATAGGGGTCAATTTTAAACTCGCGCGACTGAATGACGATTTGCAGGGGGTATTCCAAATTATTTAAAAAACTGACGTAAGCGGCAATGATGGCGTTTTGCTCGTCTTCCGACTTTAAAGCAAAATTTAAACTAGACACTAAAATAACCGCCCGCATCGTGCCGTCTTTCATCACCACCACATCCTCTCTGATTTCGGCGATGTCCAAATATCTTTGGGTGGCGCTGGATATTTTGCCGGTAGCTAATTTATTTTTCATTTTCAAATAGTTAATTATTGATTTAAAACATTTGCGAACCATTAACGCGAACACTGCCTGCGGACTTACTTTTTCTGGCAACTATACGAATGCCACGAATTTTGTTTTAATGTTTTCTTGTTTTCATGTTTTAATGTCCTCGTCTCCTCCTTGGTACGCCCCGCCCGTATCCACCATCAAAGCCAGCTCGGCTAATTTTGAGCGCGCATAAAGAGGTTTTGGCTGTATTTTAGCCGTTTGCTTTAATTCCGCCGCTTCTTCCTTTAGCTCTTTTCCTTCTTTGCCCAAGCGGCTGTTCCAAACGCGAGTTTTTGGTTTTTTCAAAGTCTGAATGATGTTTAAAATAAAATAATGGAAAGGCCGGCCGTTGACTCTTAA
>PFAT01000019.1:10118-13407 GCA_002773575.1 Candidatus Falkowbacteria bacterium CG10_big_fil_rev_8_21_14_0_10_44_15 | reverse complement strand
AAATAAAATCGTTTCCGTTAAAAACAGCGCGAAGTCAGATAATTTGTAAGCGAGGGCGGATAACAGGAGGCACGCCAGCATAATCACAAATTGCCGGACGGTGATGGGCCCGAAAATTTTATCTTCCACGTCAATGAATTGGGGAATGGTGAATTGCTGCATAAAATTAATTTGTTATACTCTCAACTGCCGATTTAACTCCAAGATCGCTTCAAATTCCTCGGACGTTAAAGCGTCTGCTGACGCCGAATTTTCTTGCAGCGCGTCGGTAACTGACCGATTGTTAGTTAAGGCTTTATGGCCAACGCCAATATACAGCTGATAAAGCGGGCTGTGGCGCCAAGCGTTTATCCCCTGCTGGCGCTTAGTAAAACTTTCCTGCTCCAATAATTTTATTTTATTTTGAATTTTACCAGCCATTACTTCCGGGCTGCTCCCTAAGCGCCTAAAATTAACTAAATCTAAGTTGGCTAACTCCTCAATCGGCCCCTGCAGGCGGCCTCGCGGCCTGATGATGTCGTCTAAACGCCGCCGATCCTGCTCAACCTTATCTGCCGGCCGCCGCATGCGCACGGATTCTTTTTGCGCTGGCGCTGCCGGTTTGATTTTGGGCTCAACCTCCGCGCTCGCTTGAGCCAACTCCGGTTCGATTATGGCCATCGCTTGGGGGAAAACGGCTGGGATTATTTTGACCGCCGCGGCTGCTTTAGGCGCGGCTATTTCCCGTTTACTCTCGGCGAACGCGGCCGGCGAGGGAAGAACGGCGCCTGGGCTTGAAGTTTCGGCGCTACCCGCCGCGCTTGGTTTGGCCTTAGCGAGAGCGGAAAAATCATACTCAACGTCGCGCAATTTTTCCCAAGCGGGCCGCGCCGGTTTCGGCGCCGCCGTTTTTCCTCCCGCCGTCCGTTTATTTTTTTGCACCAAATTAAGCGCCGCTTCCGCCTGCTCTTTGCTTAATCCTAAACCGCCGTTCTCTCGCTCCCTCATCAGCGCTTCCCGGGCGGAAATAAAATCACGGATGCCTTTAATAAAAGTCGCTAAGATGTTTTTTAATTTTCCTTGCTCGCTTGCCTGCGGTTCAATGCCCAATAATTTTACCGCTTGGGGCATAATGTCAGCGGCTAAACCGTCAACCGCTAACGGCCCTTTGGTTGGCTCGGCTGCCGGCGCACTTGCTGGGATGGCTGCCGGCAAATTTTTAGCTAAAACTTGCGGCTGGGAACTTTGAACTTGCCGCCTAACGCTTGAATTCGGCGGCGGCTGCTTTGGGATTTGCCCCGCGCGCTCGGGACCGGCTATTCCTAAATATCTGGTTATCTCGGAAAAAATTCTCTGCGCCATTTCTTGTCGCAGCGCTTCCGCCTGCGCCGGCGGCAAATGATGCTCGGCAATTAAAAAATTAACGAGCCCGGGCCAGGAAATTTCTTTCACCATCACTTTAATGACCGCGGCCGCCAAATCAACGCCGTATTTTTCTTCCAAATCCTTAATCGCCTCGAGCGCTTTCGGGGAAGAAACGATCGCCTGCAGCTCTTGCGGCAGCCGCTTGAATTTTGTTAAGTAATCAAACATGCCTCCTTAGTTAAATTTCTAATTTTAAAATTTTATAATTTTCAAACAATTTAAAAATTAATAATTTTTATAGCCCTGCTTCTTGTTTTAATGTTTCCGCCTTGTCTGTTTTCTCCCAGCTAAACCCCTCTTCGTTTCTGCCAAAATGTCCGTAAGCGGCGGTGGCTAAAAACACCGGCCGGCGCAATTGCAACCGCTCAATGATGGCTTTGGGCTTAAAGTCAAAATGTTTTCTAATCAGCGCTAAGATTTTATCTTCTTCAATTTTATTCGTGCCAAAGGTATTGATGTAAATTCCGACCGGCTCCGCCACGCCGATGGCGTACGCTACCTGCAGTTCGCATTTGTCGGCAAGACCGGCCGCCACCACGTTTTTCGCCACATAGCGCGCCATATAAGCGCCGCTGCGGTCAACTTTGCTCGCGTCTTTGCCGGAAAAGCATCCCCCGCCGTGCGCGCCCACGCCGCCGTAAGTATCCACGATAATTTTTCTGCCCGTTAGCCCCGTGTCGCCCGGCGGCCCGCCGATTACGAAGCGCCCCGTAGGATTAATAAAATATTTCGTGTCAGCGTCCACTAAGTCGCCCACAATCGGCAAAATTACTTTCTCTTTGATGTCGGCGCGCAACTGTTCGTTACTCACCGCTTCGCCGTGGTGCGCGGATAAAACGACGGTTGAAACTCGCTTGACCTGTCCGTTGTCATATTCTACCGTTACCTGCGATTTGCCGTCCGGGCGCAAATACGGCAGAGTGCCGTCCTTGCGCACGCTTGCGAGCCGCCGCGTTAACTTATGCGCGAGCATTATGGGCAAGGGCATAAATTCCGGCGTTTCGTTAGTCGCGTAGCCGTACATCATCCCTTGGTCGCCCGCGCCTTGCTCGCTGAATTCTCCTTTGCCTTCCTCCACTCCTTGGGCAATGTCCGGGCTTTGTTCGTGCAAAGTAACGATCACGCCGACATCGTCGCAGCAAAAGCCGTATTCCTGTTTGTCGTAACCGATGTCGCGCAGCACGCGGCGCACGACATCCTGAATGTTGACGTACGCGCTCGTATGCGCTTCGCCGCCGACGAGCACAAAACCGGTAGTGCAAAAACTCTCTATCGCCGCCCGGCCCATTGGGTCTTGCTTTAATATTTCGTCCACGACCGCGTCCGAAATTTGGTCGCAGATTTTGTCCGGATGCCCTTCGGTAACGGACTCGGAGGTAATGAGTCTATTCTGTGCCATAAACAATTCTTAAAAAATAAAATCCTCCTTATGCTTTCACTTTCAAACTATATAATATAAATCTTTATTTAGCAATCCTAAACCCTATTTCTCTTTTCAGCTCATTCTCTTTATTATAACCGCGCGTTAAATAGCGCAAACTCGTAAAAATTTCTGCTATTTGCTTGTCATGCCGACTGTGCTTTTTTTCTAATTCTTCAAGTTTCTCGGCTAAAATTTTGTAGTGATACCCGATGGCGCGCAGTTTTGTAAAAATTCTCATAATCGCGATATTAACCTGAATCGCTTTTTCGCTGTTTAATGCGCTGGAGAGCATCGCGACACCCTGTTCGGTGAAGGCAAGCGGCATCTTACGTACTCCTCCCCAACTTGATGTCGCAAATTGCGACTTCAAGTTTTTAAACTCTTTGTTGGTTAGCTGAAACATAAAATCCTCTGGAAATCTGCCTTTATTCCTTTTTACTTGTTCATTTAATCTACTTGTTG
>PFAT01000019.1:646-10102 GCA_002773575.1 Candidatus Falkowbacteria bacterium CG10_big_fil_rev_8_21_14_0_10_44_15 | reverse complement strand
GCCGTACATCATCGCCAAATCACGATCCAGCATTACCCGCTCGCCGCGGATTTCTAAAATCTTATTTTAGATGCTATTTTGGATAATCGGCAAAATATCCGCCATAAAAATTCGTTATTACTAATTCTGCATTCTTAATTCGTAATTCGTAATTTTTAATTCGTAATTTTTTTTATTTCTTCCTCCACCGCCCTCCGCTCCAAACTGCCTTGGGGATACTGTCCAGCTAATTGCTGTAAAGTATGTGAATTTTCTGCCGTTGGATTTATTGGCGGCGAACTTTCTGTCGCGCGCATTATTCGCTCAACTTGCTTACTTGGTTTTACCTGCTCCAAAACGCCGTGATTAAAAATATACAGTTTACCGTCTATCACAATAGGGACTCTCTCTTCAAAACCCTGCGGTGTAAACGAAGACAACTTGCACATCTCATAAACATTAATGAGAGTTTGTAACTTTTTTATGTCATGGCCGCTCAACAGCTTATTATTACTAAGATTTGCTAGATACTGATTTTTTCGCAAACTGTCCGTCGTTCCCGCCCCTGTATTAGCGTTATAATTTTTTAGCCAATCCCGTATGGTTTTAATTTCGGCCTTACTGGTGATAATTTCCTTGTTGCCCAACAAGGTTTGCCGTAAACTGTTTTTAAATTCATCTCGCTCTTCTATAACAATGGTCGTAATTAGTTTAGCTTCCAGTTTGGCCAAAATATCATAGTCAGGCAAACGAAATTGCCAAGTAAAATAATTTTTAAAAATATCAATAATGTCGCTATTGTCTAAAAGCGGCAGAGCAATAAAATATAATTTTATAATAATTTTTTTATAAAAATCATATATCTCCGGAGATCGGGCAACCTCTGACTTTTTTTTCTCTAACTTTTCTGCCAGCAAACGGCCTAAATCAAACGCCTTTTTCGCGTCATTAAACCTTATAATATCCGCCACAACTTTATCCAGTCTGGCCATTAATTGCGGGGCGGTAAGCGTAATGTGTTGCTTATTACTACTATATGCCATAGTGTATCTTATAAATATAAATACATTAATTGACTATACCGAAACTTTTTAAACAACGTCTACATCGGTTAACAATTCATCGAATTGTTTATCAAAACCTCCTTCCCCTGCTTCGGCCGAGCCCGCCTTCTCGGTGATACTGCGAGCTAAGGTCTTGCCTTGGTCATTCTGTCTCAATTTTCCGGCTTTTTCCATTCGCAAAGCCGTCTTCATAACATGCTTAGCCGCACTCTCGGTCATATTTTCCGGTAAACGGCTGATCATTCTCGGAACATCAAAGCTTTGAAGCATGATTTGGCCAATTTTAGTCACTTCGTAGTGTTTGTTGCCCTCTTCATCGTACCAATGCTTACCATATGCCAAACGGTTGCTGTCGCGCAAATTAGCCTGCGGGCCCTTCTTGCCGAATTCGGCAGAGGCAATTTCGGTATGTTCTCTTTCCGTCGTCTCCCGAAACTTTCCGCCTTCCATCACATAGGCTGCAGTCGCTTCCCAGTGGTTTGTGTGCTTGTTCATTTCGGCAATTTGGGCGCCGAGCCTAAACGCTTCGTCTTTGTTAAAACCGGCATTCAAGCTGCGCAAATGATCCACATACTCCTTATTATATCCTAAATCTTTTTCATTCAACTGCCCCGAGAGAGAGCGCATTAACTGCTGCAGGCCCTCGTAACCCGAGCCTGTCCGCGGCACCAACGCCTCAAAAGCTTCGTTGTCGTTGTAATCGTCGGTTAACTTTTGCATTACTGCTTTTACCTGTGTTTTATCTTTACGCTCTATAGCATCTTTTAAAATTCTAACTAACTCATCCGCATCGTCAATGCCCTTAATTTTACCCATTTCCTCCTGCACTGCCTTATGTTCAGCGGCGATAGCCTCAAACTGATACAGCGGCGCATACTCCCCGGCTTTGGTTTTTATTGCGTTTATATATCTCTTTTTTGCCGATATCTGTTTATCAAGACCCGCGGCCTTTTCATCGTCCACATTGCCTAAGAGTTGATTCACTTTGCCTCTGCGTGCAATCTTTTTATCTAACATTATTTGCTCCTGCTCTACCTCTCCCTTAGCTTTTTCTATATCGACATACAAAACATCTTTGCCACCTTCTTTTTTTTCGCCTGCTTTAAATTTCCGCTCAAGTTCATCCAAGCTCGCCTGTGCCGCCGATCGCACTTTCATCAAATCACCAATTTCACTATGAAGCGAGTTTCTTTCATCTTTTAGCTTTTGTTCCTGTTCGCGATTAATGACGTTAGCTCTCTGCGCTTTCAAATCCTTTAATTGCGTTTCCTCGCCCTCTTCTTTTATAATTGGTTTTCCATCTGCATCTTTCTTTACTTCACCCGTAGCCTCATCTTTTTCGTAGGTGTCCTCAAGTTTAGCCAACTCGCGCTCCTGTTTAAGATTCAATCCCTTGCCTCCGCCAGTGCCGAAAATTCCAAGTCTTGTGCCCTGCAGGAATCGTTGATTAAATCCTTTCCAAGTAGTAACCTGCTCCCACGCATCCCCGGCGTTTCCGGTCATAGCCAGCGCCCCCCACATACGGCCGTGGCTATCCATAACCTGCTTGGAACGTTCCATCCCGGATGTAATTTGCTTTTTCTTCATATCTTCCATTTTTCCCGTTAATGTCCCCCACCCTCGCTTGAGATTCAAATCAACGCCAGTCCCTTTCCAGCCAAATCTTTTAAGAGCGCCGCCTTCCCATTGCATGCGATTCAGCCAGTCCGCGCCGGTCTTTAATCCGCCCCACGCCAACCCCTTCCCGCTCTGTATCCACCCCATCCCTTTCCCCGCCATCTGTCCGGCAAAGCCGCCCATCTGCTGCGTTACCATTAAGCCGCCGATGAGGAGAGCGATAGTGATCAAAAATCTTTGCAAATTTTTTTCGCAGAATAAAGCATTAATACCAGCACACACTTGCTGTTCTGCTACCCCTGTCTGACTTTGAAAACTGCTTGTTATCTCTTTACTGTTAGCTATAATTTGATTAGAGGAAGTAGTGGCTGTATTGAGTGCTAACCAAATGAAAAACGCGAGCATCGGTCCGACTATCACCTGTTTCGTAAAATCACCCCAGATTTGGCTAGTATATTTTTGCGCCGCGGGAAAGGCGCTACCTAAAAATACAAAAGGGGAAAGTATGGTATACACCCACAGCATAATCACCCGCATTAAAAGTATTGCCGTCATCACTATTACTAAAACTAAAGTAATCAGCATGGCTGCTAAACCCGCAACAATGGCTCCTAAAGTAGCCAAGGTTCCTACTACCTGTGTTGTCGTGTCTTGAGGGCTAATGCTTAAATATTGTTTAATTTGAAAAATCTCTACAAATTGAGAAGGGCTTCCGGCAAAACTATTAACAAAGGTTAGCATTGCCACCTGCCCAAAATCAATAATTAGCCCAAAAATTGTACGGGAAAAATTTATTAAAACAGCCGCGATAATAAGTTTGGGTAGCGCTTTTTTTACCTGATAACTTTCTATCCGTAAAATAGTGGCAAAAGCAATGGTGAGGAGCATCAATACAAAAAACATGTTGCATAAATCTCTGACTATCACCCATCCTTTGACTACCGCGTCAACTTTAATAAAATCATTATAACTGGCTATACTTACTAAAACGGAAATCATTAAATTTAAAAGCAGGCCGGTAATATAAACAAATGGATAAACTATCCAAGAAACTATTGTGATGATGGCGGTACTGATACTATTACTTGACCATAATAATTCTTTGCTTGTCTCTTCACCTCCATAAATGTACTGCAATTCACCCTTTACATTATAAACATAAGTTCTCCTATTCCCGGTTGCTGAAGCATTAAAAGTATATTCCCAATTATCGCCAACTTGTCCCCAGCTCCCATCTGTTGGCATATAATTAGGTAATTGAAAACTGGGCTGTGTGCCTTGAGCCATTATTTCTAGGGGGTGATATAAAATAAATAAATAAACAATAGAAAATATTGCCACTAAAAATAAAAATTTTCTTTTTTTGATAATAAATTTCATTGTAGTGTTTGTTTGATAAATTGTTTATGAAAACAAATCTACTAATACTTTAACTGCTCCCCAGCCCAAGCCCCAAAGAGCTTGCCAAAGCATTGTCAATTTCCCCCACCAGCTCTCGCCCATCCAAGTAACTATCATTACTATTAAACTCAACGCTCCAATTATCACCGCCCCCGCAATTAAGTCCAACACGATTAACACCATTGCCTCCACAATTCCCGCATTTTTACTTACGGCCTTGCCCGCTTGTCCCGCAGCCGCTTCCGCCTGCTTCGGCACCCACTCCTCGCCTAATTTGCAAAAAAATTTTTCGCCCAGAACCCAGCGCAAAAATACGTGGATGTTGATATAAATTAAAGTCGCTCCGAACGAATCAATCAAGTTAAGCCAGGACGCTTTGAGCAGGGCGCTAGTGCTGAATTTTGCCCCCGCGCCCGCCTTGTCAGTTTGAGACTTGGAATCTTGCAGCTTGTCTTCTTGTTCTTTGGCTTTGGCCTGCATTACCCGTTCGCGCAAGCTCGCGCCGGCTTGCTGTTCTTGTTCTTTATTTTCCAAAACATTTTCGCGCGGCTCCTCCTGACCCCCTTCTGATCTCCCCCTTGTTAAGGGGGAGAGCCCGTCTTCCTCCCTTGCCGCAGTATCGCGGGAAGGGTTAGCGAGGGGCGTATTGAAATCTTGCAACTTGGAATCTTGGAATCTTGGAGTCTTGGGCTTTTGCGTTTTTTGCCGGGCGTTCTGCCGCCGCTGCCGCAAACGCCGCTCTCCCAACTGCGCCTGCGCTCCCGTAAGTTGGGGCTTATTCAGCAAATCGTCAATGGTCATTATTCCGGCTTCGGGCATAAAAATTAATTTTTATTTTCTCTTACACTGAAATCCAATCTCTTTGGTATTTTGAATTTCCGGCGGCTTATTAGCCAGCCCGCGCAAAGCCGCAAATATCTCTTGAATTTTTTTGTCATGCCCGCTGTATTTACCCCGTGAAATAAGATTTGAGCCTGCTTTTTAAATATCTGCCGCCATAGGTTGTTTTTAAATACTTTTCTCTATGCGTAGCGTCTTGCTGTTCCAAACAAGCTTCATAGTATATTAAAATCAATGGCCTTCTGTTTTTTGTTGACTCGCATAATCCTTTACAGTGCTGCTCAAATCTTAATTTTAAATTTTTTGTAAAACCAACATATAATTTCTTGTCTTTCTGGCTACGCAAAACATAAACATATAACATATTTACATTGAAAAAATTTAAAATTTATTTCACGGGGTGAATCTTCCAGTTCCCATAACTTACGCGCCAAATCTTTATAAGAAAAAGCTAATTCTCTTAACTTAATAAATGCTTTTACGATGTTAATGTTTATGGCTATAGCTTTTCTGCTTTTTAATACGCTAGACAACATTACTACTCCGTATTCCGTAAAGGCGAAAGGTAAATAGCGTCTGCCGCCCCAACTTGAGGTCACAAATTGTGACCTCAAGTTTTCAAATTCTTTTGATGTTAACTGAAACATAAATTCTTCTGGAAAACGCTCTTTATTTCTCTTAACTGCCTGTACTAATATTTTAGTTTCTATATTATATAAAAAAGCTAAGTCACTATCTAACATGACTTTTTGACCTCTGATAAGCAGTATTTTATCTTCAACTTTTTCTAACGGAATTAGCGCTTGCATTGTTAGTTGTCAACACATTAATTATAACATATTTTACTCCTCTGCTCCAACTGTTGCCCCAACCGTGCAAAAATTTGACAAAATTAAAAAAATAGTATATTATAAAAATACATAAATTGGTCTTTTTGACAATTAAATACTGCACAAAAAAAACGCTTGAAAAAAGCGAAACGGAGGATTATATCATGAACATGATTCAGAAGATTATATTGGCGTTATTCGTGTTGGTGGTGTTTGCCGCTGTTTCTGCCGTTGATGTTAAGGCGGCGGAGATTAATGTAAATGATTATTTTCCGTTGGAAGTTGGGCGCATGTGGACTTATGTAGCCCCAGGATATTCTGTTGTCCAAGTTACAGTAATTGAAACCAGGGATTTCCCTGCTGGCACAGGTTATGTATTTCAAAAAAATGAATTTTACTTTGACAATTCAGGATCAGAAAAAACTAATAGGGTATATGGTAGAACTAGTATCGGAGTTGGGCAATTTGAATATCAACGGCTGGATAGAGAATATTCTATAATTTACTCTCCCTGCTTACTGATGTTGCCAGTTAATCCACGGGTTGGGTCACCAGTTATCAACTCTGTTACTGTCACCCACATTGGAGAGCTTATTCCTGGAGAATATGCTTATCTATCAAGACCGTGGTCTCAAAACATTGAGGTTATTGGCTTAGGGGAAACAGTTGTAGTGCCTGCCGGTACATTTACAGACACTATTCATATCCATATCACAAATGACGAAGGAGATGATAGCCATAGTTGGTATGCAAAAGGCGTAGGTCTGATTAAAGGAGGGCTTGGAGAATTAATTGCTATTAATGAACTTTTGCCCCCATTTATAGTCAGAGCAATGTTAACGCCAACTGTAACCGTAACTCCTACGGCTATCGCTACTGCCGTCCCTACTCCAACCCCAACTCCAACAAACACTCCTGCTCCTGCCCTTTCACCTTCTCCTGTCCATTCTCCAATTAGAGAAGGTTTTATGCTTTATGAAAATGATATTAGCAATGGCGATTTAGCTGCCAATGGCATTACTGAAGTGCCGGGCACATTTGCGGGGCTTGCGCCGGCGCAAATATCAATAGAGTCTGATGGTGATGTTTCTACTTCCGCCATCAACAGCTCGGGGCAAAACTATATCCTGCGGCTGTCTGCTTCTGAAAATAGCGGTAGCTTGCTTCTCTTTAATCTACGCTGGCCGTTAGAAGTCTTTTCTAACGAGGAAGTGAGAGTAAGCGTGGGCGTAAAAGGAGACGCTACCGCACAAATCTTTATCGGCGCAATTGATGCCGACACCAATGGTAATCTTACTCCGGTGATGGAATATCTGACTACTCATCCTTTACGGGAGTGGGAAACCGTTACTGCCAGCCACCAATCTCGCTCCAATAAAGTAGTACCACTTATCCAAGTGGTAGGGCCTGGTTCTGTCACTATAGACAAAATTCAGGTCCGAGTCGTCAATAAAGATACTTTTTGATTTTTCATCTTGAGTCGCGAGTTGCTCGGGGCGAAAGATCTATTTCGTAGTAGATTCTTCACTCCGCTGCGCTCCGTTCAGAATGACAAACTTACTCCGCATACAAAAAGTTCCGACAAGTGCTGCCGGAACTCTTTTTTTACCTATATAATTCTTTCTTGCTTTTTTGTTTTCTTGTTTTAATGCTTTAATGCATTATGGCCTTACTAAAATTCCATTTTCAAATCTATTAGGAGATGCCGGCAGTATATTTAATCCACCATTACTGTACCACCCCCAATTATCTTTAACCCAAATGGCTGGCTTTACTTGGCAATATTGCCCTATATTATCAGTGCTACAAGTTGTGGGATTAACGCTGGCATTGTGGCTATCAACTTTACTCTTTATATCCCAATAATCATATACATGATAATACGAATGTGGATTATCTGGGCTCGGTCTGCCCCGCAGTTCAGCGCCGGACACTGATGTGGTATAGCCATCGCCCCAGTTCACGCGGATTTCGGTCAAAGGCAATTGGTCGCTGTCAACCTGCGAGGTAAAAGTTAAATGCGCGAGCGGATTAGCGGTAGTTAAATTAACGTTGCTAGTTTGGCCATTAATTTGTATATTATTTACGCTCGGCTGAATAGCACAATAACTTGTATTAATGCCATTAGTAAGAGCGTGGCCGTTAGCATTGTTACAAGGAGTGGTAGGCGGATTCCAGTCATTAAAGCTACCTAATACACGATATCCTCCTTTGTCTAAACTATTGTTTGGTTCAGGCCACTGCCATTGCCAAGCGCCAAAACTCTTGGCAAAAATACCTTTTAACTGCTGCCCTAAAGTCGTAGTTTCACTGCCGCTGCCAAAAGGAAAGTTGTAACGAAATCTTACTTGCCCGTTTGGCTCTTCCGCGATTATTGGAATATTTTTATCTGCTATTTTACTCGTCCATTGAGTAGGATTATCAACCGGCACTGGATAAACTATTGAACCAAAAGGTGCTAAGTCATCCTGATAAGCGCATTGTGGGTTGGAAGTATTAGTGAGTGCGTCTGTGCAGGATAATTTATACGCGCTGCCTTCCTTTACTCTGCTATTCCAAACTTTATTTTGGCCTACCGGATTAACTGTCTGAACTAAGGCTGTACAAACATTAATTTGATAATTAATTGCGTCACCAGGCAATCTTTTAATTGTTGAACCTTCTTCTGCAACGCAATCTGTACTGGCTAAAGTAACTTGTGCTACCCTTGTAAAATCATAGTAATTCAAACCATTAATACTAAATGATGGCGGAATATTTACATCTAGGGTTGGTCTATCTTGACTGCCACCTACATCTCCATAGCCTGGTATATTAACTACTGGGGTCATACCCTCTATAGTATTAACACCAAATTTACCTGTTTTTTCTTCTGTACTTATTGTAACACCATTTGATATTCTATATTGTATAATATCAAAATAACCATTATTATCTGTACTTTCACAACGAATTCGAGCTGGCATAGATATATGTTCAAAATCCGATGGTATGCCTATATATCTCTTATCATTAATTTCCGTACAATAATACACCGGCGCCCGACCCGTATACGCCGCCACCTGCTCGTCCACGCCGTCGCCGCGGACTTGGCTTACCGGCCACCAGAGCAGGCAAGCGTTTGGGTTCCCCGGCGAGCGGTCGTACTCTAAACAATATCCGTACCAGCCCTTCTGGCGGATGCCGGAATCGTCAATGGAGTCGCAAGACAACGAATCCGATTGCGGATACAGCCGGCAAGACTGCTGGGCGTACCAGTAATCGCCCGCGCTCGTGCTGCCTGCCTTATCAGCCGTTACTAACCGCGTCTGCAAAGTCGGCCTAATCTGAATATCGTCAACATACGCACCCCCGGTCGCCTGCTGGGTGCCGTTCGGGACAGTTTTGATAATAATTTTTATTTTTTTATAACTAACATTATTAAGCCCCGTGTCAAACCGGCTAAATTTACTGCTCCACCCAATGCCCGCCGCTTGAGGTAAAACAGCTAATTCAGCGCCTTCACTATCGTCATCATTAACTCCTTTTACTACAATCTGTGCTTGACCGCTCGTTAAACTCAAAGTATTCACTCTGGCGGTAATCGTATAATTCGGGTTATTAGGCGAAACTTCTAAGGGCACTTGGGAATGCAACTGAAACGCGACGCCAAGCGAGAGAATATTATGGCCTTCAACCGGATAACTAATAGATAATCTTTGCGCGGCTTGCGGCGTGCTGACTAC
>PFAT01000019.1:0-589 GCA_002773575.1 Candidatus Falkowbacteria bacterium CG10_big_fil_rev_8_21_14_0_10_44_15 | reverse complement strand
GACCGCTGTCGTTTCGGCGCAACATCCAGCCGCTGGGCACGCCGGCGGTATTGGTAATTTCAAAATTGCCGTTCGGCACGATAGTTAAGTCGCCGGTTTGTTCCATACTGCCTAAAGTGAAACTGCCTTCAGTCGGACCGTTAGTATTAGTCGTGCCGTTCCAAAATCCGATTTGGCTATAGCCGGTGGTGTTAGCGATACTTTTGACGTCAATAACTTTACCATCGTCTATGGGCGAAGCACTAGGCAATTCAACAGTTTGGTTTTTCTTTTCCGGCGCTACCCAAGACTTGCACTGGTTGCCTTCATCCAAGCCGTCGCAGGCGCCGATGTCGTAGCAAATTTTTTGGTTCTGCCGCGTATCGTCGTTGACGAGCGCGTAACTGCGGCAGGCGAGCCATTCGGAGCAGACGCGGTCGTGCTGGGATTTTAACACGATGTTGGCGTTAGCATTGCAGTTTGCGCCAGCGCATACCGGCAGTTGCTGGGTAACTGTTGTATTTAAAGTATTATTAGCGCTGTTAGTATAAATCGTATCAGCGTCATAAGTAAGCGCCCTCATCGTTATGTTGTTAGACGCGCCGCCGCT
>PFAT01000049.1:6722-6958 GCA_002773575.1 Candidatus Falkowbacteria bacterium CG10_big_fil_rev_8_21_14_0_10_44_15 | reverse complement strand
GCAGTTGGCTGTTAACCAATTGGTCGTCGGTTCGAATCCGACCCCGGGAGCCAGTCAGGGCAAAGTGCCCAACGCGAAGCTAAATTCCATTCGGATTTGGCTAACAACGCAAACTTTCCGCCTTGCAAAATAAAGTTCGAGCCGATATTTTTTAGAAATGCTTTGAATTGGGAAAGATCGCCTTCGTCGGCGGTCTTTTTGGATATTTTAGAGGTTAAAATAAAATCTCTCATTGG
>PFAT01000049.1:5383-6707 GCA_002773575.1 Candidatus Falkowbacteria bacterium CG10_big_fil_rev_8_21_14_0_10_44_15 | reverse complement strand
GAGCCAATTATTGCTCTTGCTTTGAATTTCTTTAACTTGCTCCTGCAAAACTAACTTTTCATTGATTAGTTTTTCTTTTTTGGAAATATAATCTTCTTTAGAAATAATATTTTCTAAATGTGAGTCTAAGAGTTTATCCATCTTTTCATCAACAAAAATTAGATTTTGCCTAAATTCATTCGCAAGGGCAGTTGATGATTGGGCTTGAGTTTGTTTTTCTTCTTCTAGTTTTCCTAAAATTTTGTCAGCCCAATCATCCGGAATAGAAACTTTTTGAATCTCACTTTTTAACTGTTCGGCCAATTCTTCTTCCCGGACGTATTTTTCATCGCAAGCACCTTTCTTTTTCGTGCAGCGATAATAAATATGTCCTTTATGTTTTTCGGCAGTAATGGCACAACCACAAGGACAAGTCATAAAGCCAGTGAAATAATACTCATGCTTTTGCGGCTTTGTCGGCCTTCCCCTGTTTGCCATTACTTCCTGCACATTATCAAAAAGTTTCTTTGTTATAATTGGTTCGTGCTTGCCTTCGTGCGCTTCTCCTTTGTATTTGAATACGCCGCAGTAAAAAGGATTTTGAAGCATGGCTTGAATTATGCCGCTTCTTAGTTTCTTTCCGGTTCTGCTTTCCAGTCCCAGCTCATTAAACTTATCGGCTAAATTCCGTAGAGTATATTTATTAGTCGCATACATTTCAAAAATCCTTTTTACCAGTTTATGCTTAACGGGATCTAATTTTATCTCATGCGTTCGCAAATCGTTTTCATAACCTAAAGGAGCCCAACCCGGATACTCTCCTCGGCGCAATTTTTGACGCAGTCCCCTTTTTACATTTTCAGACAAATTGTCTATGAAATATTTGCTTTGCCCAAAAGCAATATTAAGCATAAACTTTCCCTGCGGTGTATCCTCAAACCAAAAGGTCGGAAATTTGAGAGATTTTATTTTACCGGTATCAACAAGATAAATGATTTGGCCACCGTCAATCGGATTTCGCGCCAAGCGGTCCGGGTGCCAAGCCAAAATACCGTCAGCCTGGCCATTTTCAATTAAAGCCAGCATTTCGCCGAATTTCATTCGGCCAGGTTCTTTGGCAGTTTTTGCCTCGCAGAGCGAGGCGGCGATTTCCAGTTTTTCTTTGGCGGCAAATTCTTTTAATTCGGCCATCTGGGATTCAATGGATAAAATTTGCTTGTCGTCTTCATCGGTGGATTTACGAGCGTAAAGAATGTATTTGTGCATAAATTCAGAATTAAAAAAAAGAAAAGTTTGCTTTTGGCTGGCGCGCTCCCGCGCGCCGAAAGGCAGAAAGTTTGCGTTG
>PFAT01000049.1:0-5296 GCA_002773575.1 Candidatus Falkowbacteria bacterium CG10_big_fil_rev_8_21_14_0_10_44_15 | reverse complement strand
GAAAGCGAAAGGGGCACGGGGGGACAGAGCTTTCGTCCGCCTTTACTTCTTCTTCGCGCCAGAGGCGCGGCTTTTAAAAACTGTCAAAGAACCTGAAAAAAATATCGGCTCGAACTTTATTTTAGCCAAAAGCAAACTTTTCTTTTTTGGACCGACCATCCGCTAACCCCGACCACCGCCCCTGTGTTGACAATATTCAAACTTTGCATATTCATAATTAGAATATACCATACAATTATGGCAAAGACAATACACACACAAGAATACAAGCAGTTTATTGATAAATTAAAGAAAGCCCGCTTGTCAGCAGGGCTTACGCAGAAAGACGCGGCCGGAAAATTAAACAAGCCGCAGTCTTATATTTCCAAAGTTGAGTCGGGGCAGCAGAGAATTGACGTTGTTGAGTTGAATAAATTTACAAAATTATACAGTAAAAAAGATTTAAATTTTTTTATAGAATAATATGGTAAACGGACAAATAAATTATGCAAAGATTATTAACAAATATCCGTGGATAATAAAAAAGATGCAAAAATATATCATCAGTCCAGATAGTGATGGGTTTCTTTGCGGCCTTTTAGTTACAAATTATCTTGGTGGAGAAATAGTTGGTTTTTATGATGGGAAAATAGCGTTGATAAAAAATGGAATTAACGCAAAAGATTGTATTTTTTTAGATGTAGACATTAATAGAGCAAATATAAAAAGCGTTGGTCATCATATAGTGACTTACAATAAGCGGCTTACTCATACAAATATAAATTATTCAAACTGTATTCAACCTAACGTTTCCAGAAATTTTGACGGAAAAAATGACTTCCAAAGGAAATATCCTTTTGGCACAATCCATTTATTACTTGGTATTTTTCAAGAAGCGAAATTGATTAATAAGCTTCCCAAAGATGCTATTTGGCCTTTATTATTTACCGACGGTGTCTGGAATAATCTCTTCGGGTATACTGAGAATTGTATTGAGTGGATTAACTACTTGAGTATTGATAACAATAATCAAATTCTAAATTCTTTATTTTGCACAAGTCATTATAGTTTTTATGAAATAATGTTAGGATTGAATGACTTTTTAAGAATGAGAGATAATTTTAATGCCGCGGGATACTTTAATGACAATGGATCATATATTGAAGGTGGTAAAAATAAACGAACGGGCGACAAACTAAAAATAAGTAATTCTAGCGGCACGCCAATTAACCTAATAAAAAATAGTTCTACATTCGATATTCATAACAAAGAAAAAATTAGAATTGAAGAATTTATTACTTCTATGGCAAAATATGTTGATTGGTCTTACCAAACAGAGAAGTGGCACTGGAACAATTTTCGTTTATTTAAGTTTAGTAAAGGTGATTTTTCAAAGATTCCATTAAATAATCAAACTTATAATTCTTTAATGGATAAAAATCCACTATCAATGGCAATGACCAGTGGAACAAACATCGAATTTACAATAGAAACTCCTGATAAATTATTTTAATTTATTAAATAAACTCTCGTTAACCGTCCTCAATCTCTCTCTCGATAAATCACAATATTCCTTTGAAATATCAATGCCAATATATTTTCTACTAAGTTGTTTAGCGGTAACAACCGTGGAGCCCGATCCAACAAATGGGTCTAGTACAATACCTTCATTTGGGCAAAAACATTGGATGAAGTCAAAAGGAATTTTATCCGGAAAAACAGCAGGATGTTTTCTTTTTAATGGATTTTTATCCCCCGCGTTCAAATAATCCCAGATAGTTCCTCGACATTTCATTAGGTTAATTGGCCTAGTTATTGTTTTTGTAGTCGTTCCGTCTGTTCTACGATTTCCGCTTCCAGTCATGACTTTACCACCATGCTTAGATGGTATTTTTAAGGATTCTTTATTAAAATAAGCTGGTCTTTCTCCTTTTATAAAAATCGGCATATATTCATGGTCTACACGAAATCTATATTTCCACCAAGCCCCCTCTGTACCATGTTTTCTATATATAACTGTTTCAAAAAGTTTAAAACCAATATTATCAACCCAATCAACTATTGTGCGAAAGGAAGTAAGTGATTTACCGAAATTTTTTGTTTGATCCTGAATAACCATCGCCACAACACCGCCATTTTTCAAAACACGGAATAATTCCTTACCTGTTTCGTGTAAATTAAAGCTAAAACCGTTATATTTTCTGACTTCATCGTAAGGTGGCGAAGTAACCACTAAATCAATAGAATTGTCCGGTATGTTTTTAAGAACTTCTACGCAATCGCCGCAAATAATTTGATTTAATGGTAGAATTTTATATTTTGTTGTCTCTTTTTCCTCTACCTGTAATTCGGTTGTTATATTTTTAATAACATCAATTACTATTCCCTGGATCATTAGATTTTCCGGCTTAACATATATTGGACTCATTCTTAAATTTGCTGGTTGTAAACGAATTCTATTTCTTTCTTTATAAATTTTTTTTAGTGTTACTTCGCAATTATCAATTAAAGCCACCACCTTTTGTCCGTTATCAGCGGTTGGTTGGCTTTTTATTATTACGATATCGCCGTCATTGATATTTTCTTTAATCATGCTATCACCGCTGACGCGCAAAGCAAAAATATCAGATGTTTCCGGTAAATTAATTTTAGGTACCGCGATAGTTTCTCTCTCCTCTATTGCCTCAATCGGTTGTCCGGCGGCGATAGTGCCTTTTAATGGAATTTGAATGAAGTCATCAACCGTTTTTTTTACTTCAATGCCCCTTGAGGAATTTTCATTTTTTATTAAATAATCTTTATTTATCAGAGCTTCAACATGTTGATGTACCGTAGAAAGCGCGGAAAGTTTGAAGCGTCTTTTTATCTCTTCGTAAGTAGGGGATATACTGTTTTTTTTAATATATTCCCCAACGAAGTCTAAGATCTGTTTTTGTCTTTTTGTTAGAGTTTGCATAGTATTTGACATTATTTATCCACATGTTATATTCATAGTATATACCGAAAATTTACCGAAGTCAAAAATAATATGAATACCGATTTAGAAGTATCAATTGAACAAGAAGTAGCCGAGGTAAAAATGGGCAGACCTCATGTTGTTGTGCTTGGCGCAGGAGCAAGTAGAGCAACTTGCCCCAATGGTGATAAAAACAGTAAAAAACTGCCATTAATGGACGATTTTGTAGAAGCGATCGGGCTGAAGCCATTGCTAAATAACTGGGGTATAAATTCAGAACAAAACTTTGAAGAAATTTTTAGCGATTTATATGAGAAAAAAGAAAATGAAAAAATAGCTCGAATAGTAAATGCGGTAGAAGAATATTTTGGCCAATTAGAATTGCCAGATAGACCAACTATTTATGACCATCTTGTTTTATCTTTACGTGGAAAGGATTTGATAGCGACATTCAACTGGGATCCACTTTTAGTGAATGCATATTTACGAAACGGCAAAGCGGGCCTAAAATTACCGCATCTGGCTTTTTTGCACGGAAATGTCCGAGTAGGATATTGCGAGAAAGATAAAATAACTGGACTTGCTGGTATGCGATGTAGAAAGTGTGGGAAAATTTATAAACGCATACCCTTGCTTTACCCAATTAAAAAGAAAGATTACACAAAGAATTCATTTATCGCTAATGAATGGAGAAACTTAAAATTGGGCTTTGAAGACGCTTTCATGATAACAATTTTTGGTTATAGCGGACCAAAAACAGATACGGAAGCAATTGATGCAATGAAAAAAGCGTGGGGCGATAAAAATAAAAGAGCAATGGAACAAACTACTTTTATAACTACTCAAAGCGATGACGAAGTTTCGAAAAATTGGGAGCCATTCATTCATACTCATCATTATGAGGTAGCCTCTGATTTTTATAATTCATGGATTTCTAATCATCCTCGCCGAACAGGAGAAGCATATCTCAACCAATATCTTGAAGCGAAATTTATTGCCGATAATCCTGTCCCTCAAGATTTTGATTTTCAAGCATTATGGAAATGGTATGGACAATTTAATAATGCAGAAAATAATACTAAAATAAGATAAAATTTAACGAAAAGAATTTGCCGCCAAATCGCCCCGCAGGCGCGGGGCGGAGCGGGCATTCGCCCGCAGAAAAACTTGCTTGTCCGCCGAAGCTGAAAGCGTAGGCGGGAAATCGCCGAAAGCCGCGCCTCTGGCGCGAAGAAGAACTAAAGGCGGACGAAAGCTCTGTCTCCCCGTGCCCCTTTCGCTTTCGTTCGCCTTTAAATAAATTCCTTATATTTCCTTTTAAATTCCGTTCGGACTTCGCCGTAAAATCGGAGCCAAAATAAAAACGCTCTTATAGAGCGTTTTTTTGCTTTTTATGTTATGCTGTAAATAATAAAAAATAAAGAAAAAAAATGGTTGGGATAGCCAAAGATAAGCTGAAAATTTTAAAGCGGCTTAATTCTCCGAAAAAAATTCAGGATTTTTTGGATAAAATGCCGATAAATTTTGAAGAGGACGGCGATACTTTTTTGTCGCCCATGGCGGTTTTGGAAAAAAAAACCTGCCATTGCGTGGAAGGCGCGGCGCTCGGGGCGCTGGCGCTGCGGGTAAACGGCTGGCCGCCGCTGCTTTTAGACCTGGAAGCAAACGATAATGATTGGGACCATGTGGTTGCGGTTTTTAAGCAATACGGCAAATGGGGCGCGATTTCCAAAACTAACCACGCGGTCTTGCGCTTTCGCGAGCCGATTTATGATTCAATCCGGGAACTCGCGCTGAGTTATTTTCATGAATACTTTGACGATAACGGCAAAAAAAATTTAAGGCGCTACTCCGCGCCGGTTAATTTAACGAGATTTGACCGGCGCGGCTGGATGACGGCCAAAGAGGACATTGATTATATTCCGGAATACCTGGCGGAAGTCAGGCACTTCCCCATTTTAAACCGCAAACAAATCGCGAATTTAAGGAGAGCGGATAAAATAGAAATAGAGGCGGGAAAAATTTTAGAATGGAAAAGTAAAAAAGGAAAAAAGATATAACAATAGTATGCCACAAAAACTATTCCTTATTTTAATTATCCCTTTGTTTATCTGGGCGGCGGTAGCAGTGCCATCGCCTGTTAAAGGACAAACGCCAGCGGCAACCAAACCTAAAGCATATTATATCAGCTCTGTTCCCTTTGTGCCGCAGGCGCCGTTTGGCGAGTGGAAAGACAGGCGTTTTCAGGACGGCTGCGAGGAAGCCGCCTCTTTAATCGCCGTCCGCTGGGCAAAGGGGCAAACCTTGAGCAAAACGCAGGCCAAACAGGAAATAATAAAAATGGCGGCGTATGAGCAAAAA
>PFAT01000051.1 GCA_002773575.1 Candidatus Falkowbacteria bacterium CG10_big_fil_rev_8_21_14_0_10_44_15 | reverse complement strand
CATTCGTGCAGGTCGGAACTCACCCGACAAGGAATTTCGCTACCTTAGGACGATTATAGTTATCGCCGGCGTTCATCAGCGCTTCGGATCAAGGCTTCGCCCCGCATTGCTGCGGGACTAACCTCTCCCCTTAACGTTCTGACACTGGCCAGGCATCACCCCCTATACATCCTCTTACGAGTTAGCAGGGAGCTGTGTTTTTGGTAAACAGTCACTTGAGATCGGTCGCTGCGGCCCCGATAAATCGAGGCAGGCCTTATTGCGAACTTACGACCGCTTTTTTGCCGAGTTCCTAAACGAAGGTTCTCTCGTGCACCTGAGGCTACTCGCCTCGCCTACCTGTGTCGGTTTACGGTACGGTTGCTGTTTTATTTTTATCCCGTCTAACGACGGAAAGCTCTAGAAGTTTTTCTGGGCATCAGCTCCACTCAAATTGTCTCAGGCATTGCCTTTGACTTCTACCGCCAGCTTTGAGCGAAATTGTCCCGGATTTGCCAAGGACGGCTCAATGCTGGCAGTAACGCCCATACCATAGGACGCTCAAACTTAACTAATGCGTCACTCCTTTGAAATAAAACAGTAGTTGCCGAATATTGACGGCATCTTCCATCGGCTACCCCCGCACTACACGGGACTCACCTTAGGACCGACTAACCCTGGGCCGATTTGCGTTGCCCAGGAACCCTTAGGCTTACGGTGGGCAGGGTTTTAACCTGCCTTTTTGCTACTTATGCCAACAGTCTCGCTTCGCTGCGCTCCACCCTGCCTCGCGACAGAGCTTCAATGCCCAGCAAATGCTCCTCTACCATGTCCCGATGCTTTCGCATCGGAACATCCACAACTTCGGTACTATGCTTAGCCCCGATAAATTTTCGGCGCGCGGCAACTTGACTAGTGAGCTGTTACGCTTTCTTTAAAGGATGGCTGCTTCTAAGCCAACCTCCTAGTTGTCGCAGTCGCGACACCACCTTTTACACTTAGCATAGATTTAGGGACCTTAGTTGGTGATCATGGGCTGTTTCCCTTTTGACTAGTGAAGCTTAGCCCCCACAGTCTGACTCCCGGATTACGCCTATAGGGATTCGGAGTTTGTCTAAAGACGGTTATCTTAACGATCCCGCCCTTAATCAGTGCTCTACCCCCTATAGTTAGCATCCGAGGCTAGCCCAAAAGCTATTTCGAGGAGAACCAGCTATCGCCGAGTTCGATTGGAATTTCTCCGCTAACCACAGCTCATCCCCTAGTGTTGCACGGCTAGTGGGTTCGGTCCTCCTGCCGTCTTTCGACGACATTCAACCTGGCCATGGCTAGATCACCCGGCTTCGGGTCTTGTCCATGCGACATTCTTACAAATAAGGCAAGAGACTACCTGCCTGCCGGTAGGCAAGAAGGGTCTCCTTCCTTATAAGTAAGATACGGGCTATTAACCCTCGCTTTCACTACACATCTGCTCCGAATGGAGCTTATGTTAGCCGCATAGAACAAACTCGTTGGCTCATTCTTCAATAGGCACACCGTCATCCCGCATTGCTGCGGGACTCCGATTCCTTGTAAGTATATGGTTTCAGGTACTATTTCACCTCCCTCTCCGGGATGCTTTTCACCTTTCCCTCACGGTACTTGTTCACTATTGATCATTAAAAGTATTTAGCCTTGGGTCATAGTCGACCCGAGATTCAGACGGGATTTCACGAGTCCCGCCTTACTTAAGAAAGATTGCCGTAGAGTCATAACCCCTTTCGCGTACCGGGCTATCACCGTCTTTGGCCGGTCTTTCCAGACCGCTCTGCTAGGGAAGCTACGTTTGGTCTCTCTACCTTGCCCTTTCCAGGGGGCAAACGCAAACTTCTTGCAACATTCTACCGACATTTGGACCTGGATCCTTTCCCATTGATCCCGATTGCTCGGGACAAAAGGTTCAGTCGATAAAATTTTGGCTGCTCCGCTTTCGCTCGCCACTACTAACGGAATCTGCCTTCGCTAAAGCTAGGCGCCTGCCTGCCAATAGGCAGGGACAGTCACGCGTAACTTTAGTGAAGGATTTTTTTTTCTTTTCCTCCGGGTACTAAGATGTTTCAGTTCCCCGGGTACTCGTCTCTTAACTCTATGAATTCAAATTAAGGACATCCCGACTTCATCGGGATAGGTTCCCCCATTCGGAAATCCCCGGCTCAAAGGTTGCTTGCCACCTCCCCGAGGCTTATCGCAGGCTGCTACGTCCTTCATCGTCTTTTAATGTCAAGGCATCCACCATATACCCTTAATAACTCTTCACCTTTCAGTTTTCATATTTACCCCGTGAAATATTCCGCGTGGTCGCGGAATAATCTCGCATTTTGCGGGATTATTTCACGGGGAGATAAAACTAAAAGATTTTTCACCTTGATTAATTTTGATGCTCTTTATCCCCACACCTCATGAGGTTGTGGGGACTTACCTACTTAATTACTACTTATTCAATTGTTAAAGTGCGTCGTTTCCGCAATATACAATCAGCCAACAGTTATTAAAAAATTAATCGCTTAATTTTCTAATTACTGATTACTCATTACTCGTTACTTCATGGTTAAAGGTACTAAAAAACCGCCTGCGCGGCGGTTCACTACACCAAAAAACACCCGTGTATTAGCCGCCGTTTTTATTAAAAATAGTTAGCGCTTTCAACATATGTTTTCTAGTAGTATTAATAGTAATTTTAATTATATACTAATAAAAATAGTTGTCAAGTTCCTTAATCAAGCATTATATCAGCAGAGTATAATTCCATATCCCCCTTAGATATTAACCCTTCTTTATATAGATTTTTTAAGGCTTTATCCATGCTAACCATGCCGATTTTATTGTTAGTTTCAATCACCGTTGAGATTTGAGCGAGTTTATTCTCGCGGATTAAATTAGCTACTGCCGGCGTATTGATTAATACTTCCCGAGCCGCTACTCGTCCGCCTTTAACTTTCGGCACCAGCCGCTGGGAAATAATGGCCGACAATACCGAAGACAGCTGCTGTTTCACTTGCGCCTGTTGGTAAGGCGGAAAAATATCAATGATTCTGTCAACCGTCTGGGCGGCGCTATAAGTATGCAGCGTCGCCAAAACTAAATGCCCGGTTTCCGCCAAAGTGATGGTAGCGGCGATGGTTTCCAAGTCGCGCATTTCGCCGACCATAATCACGTCGGGGTCCTGGCGGACGATATGCTTTAAGCCCGCCTGAAAGGACAAAATGTCATTGCCTAATTCGCGCTGGATGACGATGCTTTTTTTCGGTTTAAAAATAAATTCAATCGGGTCTTCCAAAGTAATGATGTTGCGATTCTGTTCGCTGTTGATATGCTCAATCATCGCGGCGAGCGCGGTTGATTTGCCGCAGCCGGTCGGGCCGGTTACTAAAATCAATCCTTGCTGCAGGCGCAATAAATTATAGGTTACCTTAGGCATGTCAATGCTTTCTAAGCTGGGAATTTGATTTAAAATAATGCGCGCCACTAAACCTAAATTGCCTTTCTCGTAATGGACGTTGATCCGGAAGCGGCTGCCGTTGCTTGCGGCATAGGCGACGTCTAATTCTAAATTATTTTTCAGCCGTTCTTTTTGCGCCGGAGTAAGCAAAGAGTAGGTTTGCTCTTCTATGTTTTGTCGGGTGATGGTTGGCTCGTTATCCAAAGTAACCAGCGCCCCGTCAATGCGCAAATACGGCTTTAAGCCGACGACCAAGTGCAGGTCTGACGCTTGCTTGGTTGCCGCTACTTGGAAAAGATTATTGATGTCCATAATGTTTTAATGCTCTTGTGTTTTAATGTTTTGATGTTTTTCCTTTACCATCCCTTCTTTTTTAAAGCCGCCGCCGCCGCCTTTACTTGCGCTTCCTGCTTGCTCGTCCCCTGCCCTTTAGTAATGAATTCTTCTCCGATATAAACGCCCACCTCAAAATTTTTAGCGTGATCCGGGCCGTTTTCCGAAATGACCACGTAGTGGGGCGTAACGCCGTATAACTCCTGCGCCCGTTCCTGAAATTTGCTTTTGGGGTCGAGATACAGCTGCTGGGAGATAACTTCGTCTAAATAACAAAGGATTGTGTTTTTAATAAATTTTTTAGCCGCCCGCATGCCTTGGTCTAAGTAAACGGCGCCAATGATTGCTTCCACGGCGTCGGCTAAAATAAATTGGCGCGCTTTGCTGTCTTTATCTTTTGCTTCTCCCCGGCTTAAGTATAGGCTGTCTTCAATGTTCAAAGCGGTCGCTACCCGGGAAAGCATCTTGGCGTTCACGAGGCTCGCGCGCAAGTTAGTCAGCTCCCCCTCCGGCTTGTCCGGAAACTTAAAGTATAAATATTCAGTGACGACTACTTCTAACACCGCGTCTCCCAAAAATTCTAATCGCTCGTTATGGTCTAAAGCGAAATGCGCATGCTCGTTTAGGTACGAGCGGTGCACCATCGCCTGCCTCAACAAATCTTTATTTTTAAAATTCGTGGCAATCGCCTCCTCCAAAGCTTCTATGTTTTTCATAGTGGACTAAATTGCTCCCTTGTTAAATTGTTTAATTGCCTAATAATGACAATTTAGCAATATAACAATGTAGCAATGAATAATAATTTAATCTTTCGTCGGATTATCCATATCCTTATAAATCGCCCCCAGCACGCCGTTGACGAATTTGCCGCTACTTTCGCCGCCGTAAGCTTTGGCGATTTCGATCGCTTCGTTGATCGCCACCCGCTCCGGTATGTCTTTATTAAACAACATTTCGTAGATGCCCACGCGCATGATGTTGCGGTCCACGGTGGTGATTTGCTCAAGCGGCCAATCCGGCGCGTATTTACTGATGTAGCCGTCAATCGTGCCTAAATTTTTTACCACTCCGCGCACGGTCTGGAGAGAAAACTCTTCGTCGTCAAAACCCGGCGCGAATTCGGCTAAATTTTTTTTCACCAACGCCTCTAAATTCTTTTCTTCCTGATCGTTAAAATCCCACATATACAAAGTCTGCATAGCGATAGTACGGGCTAAATGTCGGTTGGACATAAATAATTAATTAAAAGTCCATAAGGTCTATAAAGTCAATGTATTTTATTGCTGTTTCTTTTTCTTTGACTTTAAGGACTTTTGACTTTTGACTTTAAGGACCAATTTTCCTTTATAATAGCCGCAATAAGAACAGGCGGTATGAGGCAAAACCGCTTGGCCGCATTGCGAGCAGGTTCCGAGCGGCTGCTTTTTTAAATTAAAATGGGAATGCCGCCTTCTTTTCTGGCTGCTGGTCCGGCGTTTTGTAGGTACGGACATAATTAATTAAAATTACGAATTAAGAATTTAGTTAATTTTAGTATAGCTAAATACTTATAAATTGGCAAATTTCATAAAAACATTAAAACAAAAATGCTTTAATGCTCTAGTGTTTTCATGTTCTGGTGTTCTCGCGCTTTTATGTCACGAGCATCGCGTCGCCAAAGCTGTAAAAGCGATACTTTTTTCTTATCGCCTCTTGATAAATTTTTTTAGCCAAGGTTATACCCAGCCGCTTATTTCTTTGTTCCAAAAAAGCGGCGACGAGCATCAATAAAGTAGACTTGGGCAGATGAAAATTAGTAATGAGCGCGTCCACGATTTTAAATTTATAGCCGGGATAAATAAAAATATCAACTTCGGTTTTTATCGCCTGCCCGCCCGATCGCAGTTGGCTCAATAATTGCCAAGCCGGCTGGCGCAATACTCCTTCCAAAGCGCGGGCGCTGGTAGTGCCGACGGCAACTATCCTATTTCCTTCTTCTTTGGCGCGCACGATTTTTTGGATCGTTTGGATGTTTACTTCCACCCGTTCGCCGTGCATTTTATGCTTGGTAATGTCATCAACTTTTACCGGCGCAAACGTGCCCAAGCCGACGTGCAAAGTTAGGTAGGTAATCTTTACGCCGCGCCGCTTTAGTTTAGCTAATAAACTTTTCGTAAAATGAAAGCCGGCGGTCGGCGCCGCCACGGAACCGACTTTAGCGGCGCTCGCAAAAACGGTCTGGTATTTCTGTTTTACGCTCGCCGGAATTTTTTTAATGTAGGGCGGCGTCGGCACTTTGCCAATATGTTCAATAATTTTCATCAGCGCCTTTTCGTTTTTGTTAAATTTTACGAGCCAAGTGCCGTCTTTATTATCTGTTAAAATTTTGCATTGCAAGCCTTGCTTAAATTTTACTTCCAAATTTTCCTTGCGCCCGTGACCGCCGACTAAACACTGCCAACTGTTTCCTTTTATCCTCCCCTTACCAAGGGGAGGTGGCGAAGCCGGAGGGGTTATTGACGGCGGGCGCAATAAAAAAATTTCTATTTTCCCGCCCGTTCCAACTTTTCTGCCAATCAGCCGCGCCGGAAAAACTTTACTGTTATTTAAAACCAAAATATCGCCCGGCCGCAGGTAATTAACAATATCGTAAAAACGCCGATGGACAATTTTTTTTGTCTCCCGATTAAAAATAAGCAACCGCGAATGGTCGCGCGGGCTGATTGGTTTTTGGGCGATTAAATTTTTGGGTAAATTATAATCAAAGTCTGATAGTTTCATATATGCATCATAGAAAAAAAAAGAGCCCGGTGTCAAACTACCGAGCTCCGTTATCCCTTCCCATGGCTAAAAAACTTACTTTTCTTTCTTTTGGCGCGGCTTGCGGTCCGCCGCCAGCGCTTGTTGAAAGCTCTCTTGACGAAGATGAAACTCGTCAATAATAGCTTGCATCAACAGACTCATATCATCAGACAAACTGATACGCGCCGTGTTAACCAGCGCTTCTTTGTTTTTTACTAACCATCCTCCCACCTCTACCAGCGATGGCAAGCGACGCCGTACGATAACTTCGTTATCGCGCGGATGACCATCACCCATCCGCCAGAGATAGACTTCAAGGTAAAAATTATCTTCGTGCCCGCACAGATAAACGCTAACATCCAAACGGGCGCGCAAACATCCCGATTTGGCAATAAAAGGTCCGCCCAACAGAGCCATTTTCGGGTTCTGCTGAACGACTTTGCCATCTTTTTGAGACAACCTACGATAAGGAGGATTCTTCCCTTGGAACCCACATCTCAACCCTCCGTCTTTGCCTGCTGGTTGTTTGTTCATTCTTTACTTGCCTCTTTTCTAGAAAATGTGCGATTATTGTAGGGCAATATATCACAATGTTTTAAAAAAGTCAAGAAAAATAAAAAACGGACGACATAAATTGCCGTCCGCCAAATAATAAATGAACAAAAAAATTATCCTGCCTTAGTCGTCCCGAGCAACGAAACGAATAATACTTACTGGGTTCTTTTTTGTAGACTTCCTGTTTGTAGACTTCCAAAATCTTTTTTCTGCTTCCCGCGCGCCATCAAGTGCCGCTTGCGTAAATCTCGCCAAGTAAGGCGGCTCTTTTTGTTGCTTGCGGCTAAATATTGCCCATAACCATTTTATAACTCGCGTCATCTTTCATCACCTCTTTTCTTCTAAAAACTTTTCTGGATAATCTCTTATTGCTTGCTCGCGAGATTCTTGACAAAGTCGTATAGCGCAATCGGTAATTTTGTCCCAAATAGCTTTCTCTAAGGCAGGATAGTAGGCGGTCGCGTCCCCAGTAGCACTAATGAGAGACGGCAATTTCGCTTAGACCACCGCGTTTCCGTTTCCTTTTGGTAGTTGTCATCGACATCAGTATGGCCCTTGCTCTCTTCGTAATAATGCGACTTCTTCTGGAGGTATATCATCTGCGGAGAGCACTTCTGTATCTTCAAACTGCAAATCCTTTACATCTTTAAAATATTGCACAGCTTCCGCTGGTACTACGATTGTGTAATCAGCAACTATATCAAAAGGTAATGATCGGAGTGCACCACTTTCCAATAATTCAAGTGCTATGTGAATTCCCTGTTTAGATTGAAATTTTAAAGCTCGTAACTTGTTATAGTAATCAAGGTGTGCTTTCCAGTTAGGAATAGTGGACATTTCATTTTCTCCTTTATTTTCTTCTTCTTGAGGAGAAGCACCTACTATTCCCCTACTCTGAGCAGGAGAAGTGGTGCTCCTCCTGCGTTGAATCAATTTCACTTTTTCTGTTTGATTTCTCCCCCGAGACCTACGCCTCCCGCATTGAGCGATTGCAGCAGCGTTTGATCGATCTGATGTTGATAGAATCGCCCGACCGCTCGGCCAGATTGTTCGTCGGCGGGACTTCGGGGTGCTCCAGAGTGTCGCTACCTCTGCCGCACGAGGATAAAGCGCCCGGCAGAAAATGGCCATCCGACTTGCCTATGTCGAGCCATCCACGCCATCAACGCCTGGCCCATCGCTTGGAAAAGTATTGGGATGAATGGGTATCACTGGGCAAACAAATCATCGTCCTTGAAGGTTTAGAATTAGCCGAGTCATTCCGGGTGCTGGCCCATGAATTCGCCCACGAACTGCTGCACAAAAACAGTGAACGAGAGAACCGCACCATTCGGGAAACCGAAGCGGATGCCACCGCTTTTGCTTGCATCAACGTCAACTTGTATCGGCCCAAGACAAGGATGAATGCCGTCCGGCAGTTCGGAGTTGAGTCTATCTATAACGTGCATTGGCACAGATACTCTTTTTGTTCTATTTGGTTGACTCCGTATTTTTAACGCTATTACCTCTCCCATAATATCACCTCTTTTCTTTTAGGTTTAAGCGGCAAGACAATGATTTAAAAGATCACTAATTATCTTCTCTGTCTTTTGAGCTATTCGCGAATTTTTGTTGGTCCACAAAAATTCTCCCTTGTCAGGGGTAACGGCTATATATCGTCCCATTTTGTAACTCCTTTAAATTCAGGCGCTAATACCGAGATAGTATGTGTCTAAAGGCTAGAAAATTCCTTGCTCTTTTCGTATCTTGGCAAGTCGCTCAGATGATATTTCATTTGGTCGCACAACTTGCACCATTTTAAAATTAAGCCCTTGGTCTGCAAAGTGAGGGATAACTTCTGCAGGGACAATAAGAGTCTTGCCATCGACCACATCGCTTGGAATGCCACGGAAATTATCTGTCCATAGTAAATCAATGGCAGCGTCTCTATCGTCAACTGTCTTAAAAGCAACGGCTTTAATGTCCGCGTACAAAAGTATATGCGCCTTTCGTTCAATCTTAATAGGGTCCATGATGTTCTCTCCTTCCTTTACTATTCTTTCTGTAGGTTTAGTGTTATTTAATTGTGAAAGAACATATCTAGTATATATTGTAATGTAATTCGTGACTGGTGGCAATTCGTGAATTGACGGCTATTTATGACAATCTATAACAATAACTTTTGCTTTTCTTTCCCTTGCACGCCCAAATGTTTTTTGCCTAAATCCGTTACCATCCTTCCTCTAGGAGTGCGCTCAATAAACCCGATTTGCAGTAAATAAGGTTCGTACACGTCTTCAATGGTGGCCATCTCTTCGCCGGTAGCGGCCGCGATGCTGTTTAGCCCGGCCGGTCCGCCGTTAAATTTTTCTAAAATCGCGCTAATTATTTTGCGGTCAACGTCATCCAAACCCAGTTCGTCTACCGCGAGCATCCGCAACGCCCGTAAACTAATGTCGGCGGTAATTTGGCCGTCCGCTTTCACTTGCGCGTAATCGCGCACGCGCTTTAACAGCCGGTTGGCAACGCGCGGCGTGCGCCGAGCGCGAGCGGCGATTTGCTCGCCAGCGCCGGAGTCAAGTTCAATGTTCAAAATCCCGGCGCTGCGTTTAATGATTTTACTGATGTCTTCCGGCTGATAAAAGTCCAAACGATAAGTTGAGCCAAAACGGTCGCGCAACGGACCGGAAAGCAAACTTATTTTGGTGGTCGCGCCAATGATGGTAAAGCGCGGCAGGTCAAGCCGCAAGGTGCGCGCGCTCGGGCCTTTGCCGATAATTATGTCCAAAGCGTAGTCTTCCATCGCCGGATAAAGCACCTCTTCAATCGTTTTGTTCAGCCGGTGAATCTCGTCAATAAACAAAATATCACCTGCGCTTAAGTTCGTTAATATCGCCGCTAAATCTCCGGCTTTTTCAATCGCCGGACCGCTCGTTACGCGGCAGTTAACGCCCATCTCGTTAGCGATGACATGCGCGAGCGTCGTTTTTCCCAAACCCGGCGCGCCATATAATAAAACGTGTTCAATCGGCTCATTGCGCCCTTTCGCCGCCTGCATAAAAATCTGTAAATTTTCTTTGATGTTTTCCTGCCCGATGTAGTCGGCGAGCGTTTTGGGGCGCAAAGTCTGGTCTAGCGCTAAATCGCCGTTAGATTCAGTCGGATTGATTATTCGGTTGTCATTATTTTTCTGTGTCATTGCGAGAAGCGAAGCGACGAAGCAATCCCGTAACTATTGCGCCATCTCTTCTTATGAATAGCTTCTTTAAGTGTAGCGAAATTACCCTAAAAAAGCAAAAAATCCCGAAAGATCAAACATCCCGCCGCGTCAAAACTACAATCTCCCGCCAAACTTTTTGGTTTGGCCGGCCGTATACGATCGTGCTTCGTTCGCTCAACTTAATAATTTTGTTAGGCAAAAATTCAGCCAGTAAATTTATTATTTTAAAATTACTGCCCAAAATTTTATCGGCGGCAAGCTTTATCTCGCCGCCTTTGATTTTAAAAATCGGCCAAACCATCACTATTCTCCCGTCCGGCTTTAACGCCTTATAAAATTCTAAAATCGCCTGCCCGTACAAATTTTCCAACTCGCGCGCGACCTGACTGATATTTTTTTCGTTCCATTCCATTCGGGACGGCCCTAAATACGGTTCGGTAACGATGGCGTCAATGGAATTTGGTTTTATCTGTCGTGATAACTGCTTAACGTCACACTGAAAAATCTGATATTGGATATTAGATATTAGATGTTTTTTTGCTATCCAGTTTATATTGTCTTTGGTATCTTTGGCCGCTTTTTCGCTAATGTCGCAACCAATAATATTCCTGTACCCCATTAGCGCCGCTTCAGTGATAATTGTGCCCGAACCACAAAACGGATCTAACACTACCTCACCCCGACCCTCTCCTTGATAAGGAGAGGGAGACGTAACGCGAACGAAATGATTCCCCTCTCCTTTTCTAAGGAGAGGGGTTAGGCCTGCCTGCCGGCAAGGCAGGGGTGAGGTGGTGAGGTTAATCATCATCTGCGCCAATTTGGGCGGCAGCATCCCCGAATAATCGTCGCGCCCGGGCCGGCCGTAATCGCGCGCGGACAATTCTTTGAATGGCTGAACGGCTAAGGTTTTGCCAGCCCAGTATTTTGCGCCGTCGCCGACAATGACAATTTCCACCCCCCGCTCACTCGTTAATTTATTTTGTTCCACCACGACCGACGACAAAGTTTTTTCCCGGCTCGTCACCCAGCGCGAACTCACGCCTTTTTCCTTCAGCGCCTTTTTTATCTCCATCGCCAATGCTTTCTCTTGTTTAAATTTGCCTTTACCATAATATGAAATGCCGAAATGAAATTTTCCAGCTGGTTCTTTTTGGTTTGGCATTAATTTTGACATTAAGTCATTTGACATTGATTCGTCACCTGCCTGCCGGTAGGCAAGGTTTGTAATTCGTAATTGATAATTGATAATTCCTATCTTAATCGTTCCCCCCAACCTTCTAATAATCTGCTGTGCGTCTATTTCTTGTTCTAACTCTATGATTAATGCTTCTTCCCCTAAATACAAAATCTGCTCCGGCTTTAACCCAAAAACCGCCACAATTTCGGCAAACGACAAAGTTGGATTTTTGCCTAAAATAAAGAAGTATTGCATAGCTCCTACTAATTACAAATCACATACTAATATACAAATACTAAAGACATCCCTGCCTTCAGCTTACTTGATTTTTATTAAAAATAAAAGACATAGTTTCTTGTGGCAAAGCAACTATTGCAATATTTTTTAACTTATGTTAAAATCAAACTACAATTAATTATTACCCTCGTACAACGCTCGCGCATTTAACGGGGCAACCCCCGATACTTTGCTGACGCAAATACGGAGTAAACCTTTCCCACGCTATTTTGTAGCGATAATCCCGCATTAAAGTGCGGGATAAAGGTGTTTCTCTTCATCCTGCAAGGAGGGACGCCTTGCGGGTTTTTATTTTATAATGCGAATGCCTAAAATTAATATGCCTAAAAAAGAAACCGTTACCGAAGCCAAAGAGCCAAATACCCAACGCTATGAGCTGGTTTATCTGATCGCCAATAAATTTAGCGAAAACGAGCTTGAGCCCATCACGAGCGCGGTCGTCAAATTCATTAAAGACCAGGGGGGCTTAATTATCCAAGAAGAGGCTTGGGGAAAGCAAAAACTCGCTTACCCGATAAAAGGTTTTTTCCATGCCTATTATTTTTTGATAGAGTTTGATCTGCCCCGGGAAAACATTAACAAATTGAATAATTATCTGCGCTTGAATGAAGACATCCTCCGCCATCTCGTTACCCAAAAAAGAATCAAGAGCGCGGAAGAAATCGCCAACGAAAAACGCGCTACCCAGAAAATGGCCGAAGAACAAGCAAAAGCAATGGAAGAGCGAGAAGGACGAGTAGTTAAGCACAAAGCGCCGGCGGAAACAAAAGAAAAAGAGACTAAGAAAGTGAGTATCGAAGAATTGGACGAAAAGCTGAATAAAATTTTGGACGATACCGAGAGTCTTTTATAAATTTTATAAAGGATTTTGTAGATTTGCATTATATCATAAAGCGGAGGACTAACTCTGCCTTAAATAAAGACTTATGAACCTAAACAAAGCAATGATTATCGGCAACCTGACCCGCGACCCGGAAGTGCGCACTACCCCTTCCGGGCAAACGGTCGCTTCTTTTTCGGTCGCCACTAATTTTAGCTGGACGGACGCGAGCGGCCAGCGCCAGCAAAAAGCGGAATTTCATAATGTGGTCGCTTGGCGCAAACTGGCGGAAATCTGCGGCACTTATTTAAAGAAAGGCAAACAAGTTTATATTGAAGGCCGCCTTCAGACCCGCGATTGGGTTGGCCAAGACGGCGCTAAGCGCAATCGAACGGAAATTATCGCCGACAATATGATTATGCTCGGCTCCTCCGGCCAGGCGCAAGCGTCAACCGCGACTGCCGCGGCGCCGATGCGGCCGGCGATGGCGCCAGCGCCGATGAGCGAAGAGGTGCCGGTTATTGACCAGGAAGTGCCGGCGACTTTTACCGCCCCGGGAGCTTTTAACTCTCCGTCCGAAACGGACGGCGAAGAAGAAATAAAAATAGAAAACATCCCCTTCTAGAAACCCCGCGCACGGATTTATAACTTTAAGCGATCGCCTAACGCGAAAACATCGCGAGGATTTACATCAACTCAAATTCACCCTGTGAAATTTATAAATATTTCACGGAGTAAACGCGCCGGCAGGCAGGCATTCATCTGATTTAGATATAAATCCGTACGGCCATTTCGTGTTAAAGGTTCGCTAACCGATTAAACCCACACTAACTTCTTGAACTATGCAACAGCAACTAAAAAAAGACAAACGATGCTATTTTTGCGTTAATAACTTAAAAGAGGTTGATTACAAAGACGCGCAACTGCTGCGCCGCTTTTTAAATTCCTACGCGAAAATCCTGCCAAAAAAACGCACCGGCGTTTGCTCTAAACATCAGCGCAAAGTAGCTCTGGCCGTTAAGCGCGCGCGCATTTTGGCGTTAGTGCCGTTTTTACCGCGGTGATTGCTGTCATTGCGAGTCCCGCAGTACTGCGCGAAACAATCCCGTAGTTTTCTGTACTAAATAACGAGATTGCCACGGCTTTCGGCCTCGCAATGACAATATATTTTATGTTATCCCTAACTGAAATTAAACTCGGCACCCTGATTAAAATCAACGACGAACCTTATGTCGTCATCCGCTCGGACCATCATAAAATGGGCCGCGGCGGCGCCGTTTTAAAAACCAAATTAAAAAATTTAATTACCGGCAATGTCTTAGAAAAAACTTTTCAGGGCAACGACAAAGCCGAAGCAGCCGCTACCGAAGAGAAAACGGCTAATTATTTGTATAAAAATCAAAACGAAGCCCACTTTATGGATAACGAAAGCTTTGAACAGTTTAGTTTGTCCTTGGAGCAATTAGGCGACGCGGCTAAATTTATGCCGGACGGCACGGACGTTAAAATGCTTTATTTTGAAGATAAGCCGGTATCGGTCCGGCTGCAGCCTAAAGTGGCGCTTAAGGTAGTGTCAACCCCGCCGGGCGTTAAAGGCAATACCGTTTCTAACGTTACTAAAATTGCCACTTTAGAAACCGGCGCGGAAATTGCCGTGCCGATGTTCATTAATGAAGGCGACAATATCCGTGTGAATACGGAGACTGGCGAATATGTAGAGAGAGCTTAACATCTTTTATAATCAAGGGGGTGAATAGTGATGGCTGAACCGAGGAAGCCGCGGGATTCATGGGAGGCAATTTTGGCTGACGCCGAGCGCTGTTATGCTGATAATTCCGAAGTGCTGGCGACCATTAAACAAAAAAAATTTTGTAAAATGGGTGAGACGTTGTTTAAGTTGTGGCAAAAAAATAAAGACGAGGAGGCTCACGCTCTCTATAAACGGTTGCAAGCCCTGCCTTTCCTGTAAACGAAAGTTTTAATTCAAAATCGCTCTTATTGCTGCTCTAAATTGGGAGCAGTTATTTTTTTACTTTAACTTTAAACTCTATAATTTTTCTAAAATCTTCAGTTCCAATGCTCCCGTTTTCGTATCCAATACGGCAAAAGTCGCTTTTTGGAACATCCCCGCCAGCGTGCCCGGATTAACCACGCGGCAGTTGCCGATTTTTTCTTCCCACGGCTTGTGGGTGTGGCCGTAAAAAATAAAACTATATTTTCCTGTTTCCGCCAATTTTTTAGCTTCTTCCGGAAAGTGCGCCCAAGCAACTTTACAGCCATCAATTTCCAGCTCGCCTTGGTCGCCGTAATGTTTAATGTTTTTAAACTGCGCCGCAATTTTAGGCGTTAACTCCCTGTCTTCCACGTTGCCAAAAATTAAATGGACCTCTCCCTTAAAATTAGGCGCGATCACCTCTTTAATTATTGAGGGCGCGCACAAATCGCCGCAATGGATAATGTGGGAAATATTATTTTCCTTCATCCACTTTAGTGCCTTTTCCAAGTTCGGCACGTTGTCGTGGGTGTCGGAAATGATTGCGATACGCATATGGTTACATGGTTACATTGTTAAATTGTTCAACCCCCTCTAACTCCCCCTTATAAAGGGGGAAAATAATAAGGGAATAAATACCAGTTTCGTATTATTCCTCCCCTTTATAAGGGGAGGTGCCCGCCGCTGCGGCGGACAGAGGGGTTAATGACTTAACAATTATTAATATATAATTATACTTCCCTGTTTTATTTGCTCTCTATACTCCTCGTTAACTTTTGACTCTTCCGCCAGCCATGCTAAAAATCGTTCTTTGTCTTGGCCGCTCATTAACTCCACCTGGCTTGCTTTACTCTTAAACGGCAGCAGCGTAACTTCCATTTTACCATTATCAACGGTTAAACCAACCGCCATCCCCTCTTGCGTTTCGCGGGAAAAATACTGGTCAAAAATAAAATTGCCTAAAGAATAAAATATCGGCTTATTATTATATATTTCCATTTCTTGCACGACATGCGGATGGCTACCGATAATAACATCCGCGCCGGCATCAATCATTTTGTGCGCCAAAGCAACCTGATTGCTGCGCGCTTCTTGCTCGTACTCAACTCCCCAGTGCATAAAAACAACCACTAAATCCGTTTCCTGCTTTGCCGCCTTTATTTGTTCTGCTACTTTGTTCTCGTCTAATGTGCCGTACACCATTGAATAGCTAAGCAAAGCAACTTTAATATCCTTAATATCCAATATCTTAATACTACATTCTCCTATTTGCCGGTCTGGACAGCCGACATATTGAAATCCCAAGCCCTCTAAATTTTTTTGCGTTTCCAAAAGTCCGGTTTGGCCTTGGTCTAAAATATGATTATTGGCAATGTTGAAAAAATTAAAGCCGTAATTTTTTAATTGTGCCACATCATCCGGATTAAAAGCAAAATCAATGGAAATTTCCGGCGGGTAATGTTTGCCGCCGGCCGTAACCGCTCCTTCCAAATTCGCGCCGATGACATCAGCGCCTTGAAAAAATCGTTTCTCCCCGCCGGCTAACTTTTCCAGCAAATAATTAAAACCGTTCTGATTTATCTTGTCTTTCACGTGCCGGTCCAGCATTATGTCGCCGAAGAATAAAAATTTAATCGGCTGTTTGGGTACGCTCTGCGGCCCGAATAGATTGGCAACGAGAGAAACTTTCAACGCCGTTTGCTCTGCCGGCGCCGGATGCATCCCCACACCATAATAGCCTACCCCCGATGCTGCGCTAGTTATAGAAACTGATCCTGATGGTCTTATGGTGTGGGGATAAATTATTTTAAAAACAATAAAACTTAAAAACAGAGCCGCTATGCAAGCGGCTAAAAATAGAGTTAATAAAAATGTTAAATGCTTTTTCATTATTCTTACTTCAAACTTCTCAACTTCACCTCGTACGCCACCTGCTCAATTTTTCTTAAATGCCCTTTGGCCTGGTCGTATTTGGTGCGCAGGTAGCCGGTCATGTCAAACTCAACTAATTCGGCCATAATGTCGTTGCTGATAATTTTGTATTTTTCCACTTCGCCAAATTTTCCTTCCGCCGCGCGGTTAACCGCAAGCCGCACGAGCTCCCCGACCAAATCGCAAATGCCGCCCAGATACGAATCCACGCTCACGCTAAACCCTTTGATAGCGTCAATTTTTTTTCCGCCCAAAACGTTAGCGAACATTTTGGCTTCCACATATTCTTCAACGGCCGCGTTGTACGCGCCTTCGCGCTTGAGCCGATTATAGCTGAATTTCTTTTCCAGCTGCTGTAATATTTTTTCTATTTCTATCAAAGACTGCCCGGCCGCTTGTTCGCCCCCGCGATGCAAAGAAAAAATCACGCGCTTAGAATCGTGCAATACGATATTGGCGCGGCTGATAATTTGCCGCCGTTCGCTTTCACGCGCGTCGTAGTCGGCTTTTAATTTTTGAAAAAATTTTTTGTTAAGCATATCTTAATAATGTCATTCCCGCGCAAGCGGGAATGACAAAAAAATTTTCTTACTTCTTATTTTCTACTCCGCCACCCTTAATACCTCCTCCACGCTCGTTATCCCTTGCATCGCTTTTAGGATTCCGTCTTGCGCCATGGTAATCATCCCATTCTGCGCCGCGACCGCGGCAATGTCAAATTCGCTCACTTTGCCCGCCTGAATGAGTTTTTCAATGTCCGCGTTCATCACCATAATTTCGTAAATGCCAACGCGCCCTTTATAACCCAACCCTTGGCAGAAGTCGCAGCCGGCGCCTTTGTAAAACTTGGCGTTAGCTAAATCCACTTTTTTCTTCTCATCTTCATTCATCTTGCTCATTATTTCTTCCACGCGCTTTTTTTGCTCATCGGTTAATTGCGCTTCTGCTTTGCATTGGGCGCAAATTTTTCTCACCAGCCGCTGGCCGATCATGGCATTCAGCGCCGGCGCGAGCAAATATGGTTTTACTCCCATAGAGAGAAAGCGCGGTACCGTGCCGGAGGCATCGTTAGTGTGTATGGTAGACAAAACCAAATGGCCGGTTAAAGCCGCCTGAATGGCTATTTCCGCCGTATCCAAATCGCGAATTTCACCGACCATGATAATATCCGGGTCCTGTCTGACGATGGAGCGCAGGCCCTTGGCAAAAGTGTAATTTTCTCCCGCTTGGCTTTGGTTGACGCCGACCAGTTGGTACTCAATTGGGTCTTCAATGGTAATTATTTTTGTCTCCGGCTTATTTAACATCTTTAAAATGGCGTACAAAGTGGTGGTTTTGCCCGAGCCGGTCGGACCGGTGTTAATTACCATGCCGTTCGGCCGTTCAATTTGCCGCTTTAGCTCTTCGTAGGCTTTGCCGACTAGACCTAACTGCTCAAAACTAATGTCTTCTTGATTAGAATCTAAGAGCCGCATGACTACGCTTTCCCCAAAAGAAGTTGGCAGAAACGAAGCGCGGATGTCAATTTGCCTCGCCTGCATAATAACGGCAAAGCGCCCGTCCTGCGGCCGGTCCTCAACATTGATTTTCACTTTCGCCAATAATTTCAGGCGCGAAATGACTTTCGGCCAAATCTTTTTGTCCAGCGCCGCCACATCGTGCAATACGCCGTCAATGCGAAAACGCGCCTTTATTTCTTTTTCCTCTCCCTCAATGTGGATGTCCGAAGAGCGGGATTTTACCGCGGCCGCGAGTAACATGGCCACGATTTGGGTGATGTCGGCTTTAATAATTTCTGCCTGTAAATCCCGAAAGCTGGCGAAGCTTTCGCTGTATTTATTAAGCTCTTCCTCGGTAACTTTTACCCCGCGGACAACTTCCCGGACTTTGGGTAAAGTAACATAAAGTTTCTGGGCGGCGGCTAAACTGACTTCGGAAACAAGATAAACTTTTCCTTCGCAATGCAGCCGGACGGCTAAATCTTTGAGCAAGGATTCAATCTCGGCCGTTAAATCAACTGCCCCTAAACGAAATTGTTCGCCGTCATAGAAAAAACAGACGACCTTGAGCCGTCTACTTTCTGCCGCCGGAACCTTGGACAGCGCTTCCGGGCTAATCGGAAAACCAACTAAACTGATATAGGGCAGCCCTAAACTTTTGGCTTTGGCGGCCGTCAACTTTTCTACTTCCTTATCCTGTATTTCCCTTTGCTTGGCGTTAAATTTCCGCTTCGCCGTGTCCTCATCTTCTTTGGCGCCTTCGTCCTCTCCTAACAGCTCTTCAATTGATTGAAAATTTTTTGACATGAAAATATAAGTTTAACTCTTTTGCCGGCTAAAAATACTCCCCAGCCAACTAGCCTGTTTTTCTCTGGCAATCTTTAGCCAAACGGTTACCCAAAAAGCGTCGTTAAAAGTAGCCAGCGCCCCGCCCGCCACAGCAACCAAAACGAATAAAATGATTACTCCGAGCGTTAAGGTAATCGTCATCCCCCAAGCTAAAGCCAATTTATAAAAAACAAACATTAAAAAAATAAACGGAATCGTCAAAGCGGAAATGAGCGTTAAGATGATTGATCCTAATAAAAAGTTCAGGATAAAGATAATAACTCCCGACTCCAGCGAAACCAACCAATTCTTCACTAACAGGCTAAAGCCCGCTCCTAAGGCTTCAATGAACCGCGCTCCTTTGATGACGGCGTAAGTAAGGCTGTACCTGACGCCCAGCGCCAAGGCCGCCGTTAAGATAATAATCAAGGCGATGATGAGGGTATAGAGCGAGCGCAGCCAAAAATTATTCGCGTAGTTCAGCGCGTCTAAAATCGACAGCCAAGATAAAGAAATCACCGCGACTAAAATAATCTTTTCGATTAGCTTAAAGAAAAATACCGGCCAAAGGTTCGCCCGGCCGCTTGCTACTCCGTCTTTAAAGTCCGTCCTTTTGCCTAAATTAATTTTGGCAATATTATTAATGAGCCCTCCTTGAGCCACTACGGCCAGCCAGAGAATAAACAGGCCCAAAATTAAAATCACTGCCAATACTGACAAACGCCACCATAATCCCAGCGGGTCAGCTTGGGCAAAGGCAACAACCTGGCTAACGATAGACCAATCAAAAATGCCCGTCTCTTTTAATTTTGTCCAATCAGGAGTAAGACTTGAGCTTGAACTGCCGGTAATTGACTGGTACAGGCCGCCGTTAGATAAAAAAGCGGCAAACAAACCGAAAAACCAAAGGTACTTATAATGCAAAGTAACTTTAGCGACCGCTATCACGAGCTCTTTGTATTTCATAACTCCTCCTTTGTTAAATTTATGATTTACCCTGTGTAGTAGCCTTGCCATACTACACGGGGTAAAGATTTAGAATTGCTGTTATCTATTATACAACAAGCAGGGTAAAAAAACAAAAAACACCAGGACATAAAAACAAAATACAAAATGCTCTAGTGTTTTAATGTTCTGGTGTTTTAATGTTTTAATGATTCTTACTCTTTCACTAACTCATCAAACTCCTCTTTCTCCAACGTCTCTTGTTTTAATAAAACTTCCACGATTTTTTCCAGCTTTGGCCGATGCGTTTGAATCACCTGCCGCGCCCGCTCCGCCGCCTCGTTAATGTAATGCCTTATTTCTTCGTCAATTTTTTCCGCCACTTTTTCGGAATAGTCGCGCTGTTCATGCAATTCCCGGCCTAAAAATATTAATTCCTCGCGGCTGCCAAAAGTGCGCGGCCCTAAATTACGGCTCATGCCGTAATCGGTAATCATCCGCCGCGTCAGGTTGGTGGCGGCCCGTAAATCGCTCGTCGCTCCGGTGGTGATGTCGCCAAAGATTTCTTGTTCGGCGATGTAGCCGCCCAACAATACCGACAATTCTTCCAAAAATTCCTGCTTGGAATGCATCCGTTTGTCTTCCAGCGGGACTTTCAAGGTATAGCCGCCCGCGAGCCCCCGCGAAATAATGGAAATTTTTTGCACCGGATCGGTATTAGGCAAAACATGGGTTACTAACGCGTGGCCGGCTTCATGGTAGGCGGTTATCTTTTTCTCTTTTTCCGACAACACCCGGCTTTTGCGCTCCGGTCCGAGCATAACTTTTTCAATGCTTGAAAAAAGTTCCGGCATCTCAATTAAACGTTTGTTGCCGCGCGCCGCTAAAATAGCCGCTTCATTTAACAGGTTAGCCAGATCCGCGCCGCTAAACCCCGGCGTGCGCTCGGCCACGCGCCGCAAGCTGACGTCTTTGGCTAAGGGCTTTGAGCGAGAATGGACTTTCAAAATCTCGGTGCGATCGTTGATGTCCGGCTCATCCAACACCACCCGCCGGTCAAAACGACCGGGCCGGAGCAACGCCGGGTCTAACACGTCCGGCCGGTTGGTAGCCGCGAGCACAATCACGTTGGTATTAGGTTCAAATCCGTCCATCTCCACTAAAATTTGATTTAAAGTTTGTTCGCGTTCATCGTGCGAGCCGCCTAAGCCCGACCCGCGCTGGCGGCCGACCGCGTCAATTTCATCAATAAACACGATGCACGGCGCGGTTTTTTTCGCCCGCTTGAATAAATCACGCACGCGGGACGCGCCTACGCCCACGAACATTTCTACGAATTCCGAGCCGGACATGTGAAAAAAGGGCACGTTGGCTTCGCCCGCGACTGCTTTGGCGAGCAACGTCTTGCCCGTGCCCGGCGCCCCTACCAACAGCACCCCTTTGGGAATATTGGCGCCCAGCTCCAAAAATTTTTTGGGGTTAGTCAAAAACTCCACCACCTCTTTTAATTCTTCCTTGGCTTCTCTTACGCCCGCCACCTCTTTAAAAGTAATCCGCTTTTTTTTATTCTGGTTCTGATTGTTTATTTCGCGCGCCTGTGACTGGCCGAACATCAGCGCCCGGCCGTTAGCGCCCTGAATCTGGCGGGCCATAAAATAAATGAATAAACCGATTAACAGCAAAGGCAAAATTATCGGCAACAGCGTTGACAGCCAAAAATTGAGGCCGCTCTCCTCGCGCACTTCAATGTTAATTTTAGCCATTTTTTCCGGCGCCACGCCAAAATTTTTAAGCAGCGTTGACAACGTTTCCGCGGTTTCTTTTTTTACCGTTTGCTCTTGGCCGCTTTTCAGTTTTACCTGCAAGATGCTGCCGGCAACGGTGATGCTCTCAACTTCTTCGTTATTTATCTGCTCAATTAATTTCTGGATGCCGGCTGACTCTGGCTTGCCGCCGCTGCCGGCCAGATTATAAAACAGGCTGGCAATGACCAAAAAAATAATAAAAAATATGCCGAAATTTTTTAATAAACTTTTCATAATAATTTTTTTAATTCAAAGTATAGCATACCTTACTTCTCTAAAAAAAGCAAGCGAGCGCGTACTCTTGCTAAAAGTCTAAGCTAAGAGTATAATAAAATTCGTTTAAGCTGTTCCATTAATTCCTACGCATCTGCAATCTTTACGAAATGTCCTCAACTCTATGCCAAAAAATATTTCAATCAAAGGCGCGCGCACTAATAACCTAAAAAATGTCAGCTTGGACATCCCGCGGCATAAGCTGGTAGTTATCACCGGGCTGTCCGGTTCGGGCAAATCTTCTTTGGCGTTTGACACCATTTACGCCGAGGGCCAGCGCCGCTATATGGAATCTTTGAGTTCGTACGCCCGGCAATATGTTGATTTAATGGATAAGCCGGAGGTGGATTCGATTACCGGGCTTACGCCCACTATCGCCATCGACCAAAAAACAAACAACGGCAACCCGCGCTCGACCGTCGGAACGGCAACGGAAATTTACGACCTCTTGCGCCTGCTTTTTGCCCGCATTGGCGTACCGCATTGCCCCGGTTCCAAAGCAGCCATGAGCCGCTCCAGCATTGATGACATCGTCCGCGCCATCAGTTTAAATTATCAAAAACAAACTATCGCCATTCTGGCTCCTTTAATCCGCAGCCAAGAAATTATCGATAAAAAAATCTGGCAGAGGATCACCAAAGCCGGCTACGCGCACATCCGGCTGGACGGCGCCATTATCAACCTTACCGAACAGGAAATAAAATCAGACGACCGGCCGCATACCCTGGAAATCGTCATCGCTCAAATTAAAGGCGATGACCGGCAGGAATTGCAGCGAGCGGTTAAAAAGGGTTTGGATTTAAGCAACGGCCTGATTTCCGTTATCGGGCAGGATAAGCAAACCAAACACTACTCGACGATTTGGAGTTGCGCGGACAGCAGCTACACCTTAGAGGAATTAGAGCCCAAAGATTTTTCTTTCAACTCGCCCCGCGGCGCCTGCCCGACGTGCAAAGGCCTAGGCGCGACCCTGCATTTAGACCCGGAAACGATTTTTAATGAAAAATTGAGCGTCAGCGAAGGCGCTATCCGCCCGTGGCCGAAAAATAACAGCCGGTACGGCGCCTATCTAACAACACTCAACGAAATCGCCCGAAGCTGCCGTTTTTCGGTTGATACGCCCATTAAAGATTTAGACAAAAAACAGCTGGCTATCTTACTCTGGGGCGCTAAAAATTTCCCGGGCATTGCCCCCATACTGGAGCAACGATATCAAACG